>JBKQWF010000115.1:0-36182 GCA_052139695.1 Limisphaerales bacterium | reverse complement strand
CTTTGGCCTTATAGGCCGCACTATGTCGTTTCCGTTTTGCTTTCATAAATCTGCTCTTTCTTATCTACAGCAGACCTATAAAAGTCCATCTTAACCACTGGTCTAAATTCCGGGGTCCAGCTCAGTTGCCAACTCGGACCTGAATCACATCGTCATACTGGTTCGTGAGGTGAGATTGAGCCTGTGGTTTTTCTACATCTTCCCAACCGAACGTATGGTATTCCTTGTACAGACATCTTTGTGATACTTCCGTTGCCAATCGCTTTGCGAGATCAGAAGCGCTGTTTTGAAGGTTCGCAAGTAGTATTTCGTCCGTCATCGTCCACATATACTTCTCATCAATCTCATCGGCGACCTGAGCTTCCTGGATGGCCCGCCCAAGCATCACACTTGCGGCGACCTTGGCATGGTGAAAGTAAACACGCTCGGCGATCAAATAACGAGTTTCGAGAAGCCTACAGAGGTCGGTGAGTGTGTCGCGTCGCGGTTTTCCGCCACCGGCGGCGGTATCGTTTTTCCAGAGTCGTACGAAGACCCGCCTTTGCCCATGTTCATCGTTGCGAAGGTAAAGGTACTTAATGAAATGATACTCCAGAGAAACCCCCAGGTTGCAGAAATGGTTGTCGCGTTGCAGGTAGTCCAGCAGGTCCGCGCAAACAGTATTGCTGACGAGATCGTGGATAAACACGTCTGCGGCTTGGAACTTGCGCGTCTCAGGATTATCGTCCCAGCGATAAATATGGAGCAGCGTTTCAAGAAAGCTTGGCCCAAGATGTTTGGAGATAATACTGCCAATCTCGCTTCCGGATCCCAAGAAACGTTGGATTCGCTCTTCGTTTTGGTCGTGCCGCTTTAGCAACTCAAGCTCATCCTCAATTGAATGACCGAAGGGGATATGAGTGATGTCGTGCAGAAGCGCGTACAGCCTTGTCAGCGCGATTTGTCCATCCCCAATATTCTGATCGGCGCGGTCGTGAGCGTTGTCGTGTATGCCTTGAATCATACTTGCCGCCATCTGAAGCGTTCCAAGGGAGTGGTCAAATCGGGTGTGCAACGCAGTGGGATAGACCAAGTGTGCAAGACCAAGCTGGCGGATCCCCCGTAACCGCTGGAAATCGTGGGTGTCGATAATCTGCCGCTCGATTTCCGTTATCAGTACGCCGCCGCTTACCGCGATCTGTATCCTCTTTTTTGGCACCAAGAATTCAGCAACGTGCCCACCGTCTGGCGCCGCCTGGCCTGACGAACGGAGCGGCATTTCCGTCTGATTTGAATTGCCTTCACTCATACTTCGAATACTACCGGGGTTTGCAGGAAAAGCAACAAGGCTCCTGAGGGTGGCGGAATTGCGAAACGTGCGTGAATTTGCATCCCGCACAGGGCCGCCTAGAATGGGTACTGGCTTGGCAACTTGAGGCGTAAAGGGACCTCGCCCTCCAGGAGCGCCAATCTGTTGCAGGCACATCCGGATCACGTAAAAAGGTCATTGGTAAATGTGTTAAACTGTCGTCGTCGCAGCACTCTCGAACAAAATGAAAGCGAAACCAGAACCACGGATCGCGGTTGTGACACGAATGGAAGGCTTACAGGAGCAAACAGAGAGAGAGGCGGAAGATGCGCCTCTGTTTCCTCTGTTCCCTCCTGTTGAGTCTTTGCTCCATGTTACCCGTTCCACGAAAGGGAAAACTGCGCATTCATAAGTGCAGTTCATCATCGAGTTGAAGAATCATCCGCCGTGGGTCGCGCCCATCCGATGGATTACCGGCTCTCGAAGCGGTAGTTGCCAGAACCTACTGAAAACACGGCGCGGTCTTGCTCCATTTTGAGGAACTTCACCCCTTTGGATTGGCCGGCAGGCATGCCATTCTCTGTAACGCTGTCCGCTTCCCTGGCAGGCAAGTAAATCGTGGCCGTGGTGTTGACAGGAACGGCAATCTGCCACCCGAAATGATCACCCTCACGCTGCCAACTGCTGGCGATTAAGCCGTAAGACGAACGATGTGAAGCCTTCACGAAACGCAAATCACCGACCGGCTCGGGTCGCATGACAATGTGCTTGAACCCCGGTCGCTCCGGGTCCGGCTTGATGCCGGCCAAATCCTCATAAAGCCAGATGCCAAGATCGCCAACCAGCATGACGTGGTTGCCGGAGTTCATCGCCGGATCCGCGGTATTGCCATTCCACAGCTCCCAGATGGTCGTGGCCCCTTTTGAAATCATGTAGCCCCAGCTTGGATAGGTTTCCTGCGTGGCGATGGTGTACGCCAGGTCGGAACGTCCATTGTCCGACAGCACGCGCATGAGCCATTGGCCGCCAATCAATCCGGTGCCGATATGACCTTGGCTTTCCTGGGCGATCTTGTTCACCAAATGATCAAAGACGCGCTGTTGGTACTCTGGAGGCACAAGCCCGAAGGCCAGCGGCAGCACACAAGATGTCTGCGTGCCATTATCGTATTGACCGGCTTCCGGCTTGAGGAACCTGGCGTTGAACGCCGTTTTGATCCGGGCGGCCTGGCTGGCGAAGGGTTGGGCGTCGGCGGGTTTGCCCAGCAGGTCCGCGCATTGCCGCATCAGGCACAGGTCATAATAGAAGTAGGCCGTGGCCAGCAGTGCCTTGTCGGTTTTTCGTTTGGGATCATTGGAGTGAATCAGCTTTTGCTCCTCGGGCGGGACGCACCAATCACCGTAGGAATCGCGCGCGATGATGCCGTCCTGGAGAAAACCGCTCATAAAGTCAATCCAGCGCTTCGCGCTGGCATAATGCGTCGCCATGACGGTTTGGTCGGCGAATTGATCGCGGAGCGTGCCCGGGATGATGACGGTGCTGCTCGGCCAGGTCACGTTGTCGGAATAAATCGGCCAATAGGCGGGGCAGACGTCCGGCACGCTCCCGTTTTCCTTTTGCGCGTCCGCCATATCCCGCAGCCATTTTCCGTAAAGCGGCGCGGTGTTGAACATGTAGGTTTCGCCTTTGGACTCAGCAGACCGGTCGCCGAGCCAGCCCTGGCGCTCGTCGCGCTGGCAACAATCGGTCGGGATGCTGCGGTAATTGCCGCGCACGCCCCACAGAACATTTCGATAAATCCGGTTGAGCAGCGGGTTGGAACAGGCGAAATCGCCGGCGCTTTCCAGATCATCATGCACGACGCGCGCTTCGAGGCAGGACAAGCTCGGCTTGCCGGGAAAGCCGGTCATCTCGACATAGCGGAAGCCGTGATAAGTAAAACGCGGTTCATGAACCTCCATGCCCTTGCCCTTGAGAACGTAGGCATCCGTGACTTTCGCCGAACGAATGTTATCCAAATACAAAGTGCCGTCGGCCTTGAGGGTCTCGGCATGGCGCAGCGAAACTTCGCTGCCGGCCGGACCGCGAACCCTCAAGCGGCACCAGCCAGCCATGTTCTGCCCAAAATCGAAAATATAGACGCCCGCGCTCACCGCCGTCATAGACACGGGCCGGAGAGTTTGCGTGACCCGGATCGGCTCGATCATTTGCGCTGCCAGCACCCCGCCCGGCGGGGCAACGATCCGCGCTCGCGACCACTGGGAATCATCGAAACCTGGCCCGTTCCAGCCTTCCAGTTCCATCCGCGCATCGTATGCCTCGCCGTCGTATTCGTTGTTGGCCCGAATGGGACCGTTGGTGGTCACGTTCCAGGTATTGTCGCTGACGATTTCCTCGGTGGCGCCGTCCATATACTCCACTTTGAGTTCAAAAAGCAGTTTCGGAAAACCATAGGAAACTGTTGCCGTGGGCACCTGCAAGCGAGGGGCATAGAAGCGTCCGTTGCCCAGCATGATTCCAGCGGCATTGGCTCCTTTCTTTAAATCCTTAGTGACATCGAAGGTGACATAGAAAAGACGCTTGGAATAATCCGTCAGCCCTGGTTCGAGCACATGGTCGCCGATCTTGCGGCCATTGAGAGAAAACTCAAACAGCCCCAGGCCGGAAACATAGGCCGTAGCACGCCGCACCTTCTGGTGAAGGGCGAATTCGCGCCGCATCAGCCGCGCCGGCAACCGTCGGTCCTCCGGTCCGGCAATCGCACCCGAAGGGGCCGTTGGATCCTCAGCGCCGATCCATTTGGCGTGCCAATCGGACTGGTCGAGCAAACCCATCGACCAACGCGCCGGCTCGCTCCAGCCTGAAACCCTGCCCTCCTGGTCCCAGATACGCAGCTTCCAAAAGCATTCCTGCCCGGACATCAAACGTTGGCCGGCGTAAGGAATTTGAATCGAGCTGTCCGAAAGAACCTTGCCGCTATCCCACAGATCGCCCTGGCCGAGCCCGAGGTTCTTCCGGGAGGCAGCTACGAGAATTTGAAAAGCCGTTTGGCTCTGGGAGCGGGCTGCCCTTGAGGCCGGCTCCAGGATCCAGCTCAACCTCGGCTGCGCCGCATCAATGCCGAGCGGGTCCTTCAAATACTCGCAGCGAAGATCGGCAGGTTGCGGCGGGTTGGAGGCGGCGGCCACGACCGGGAGCAGCGCGAAGGCTGTCAAAACGAGAAGAAAGCGCGCATTCAGCATGCATGCCAGCCACGCGCCTTGGCGGCGCTGTAAAGTCAAACATATTTGAGTCATAGGCTCTTAATTGCGGAAACCCGTCATTTGGGCGGCGCGCCAGCGCCGCCCCACCATCCTTGGGCAGGGCGTTGCTGCCGCAACGCCCAAATTTCGGCCAGGTCTTTATGATCTCCAAGCTGAGGTAGAGCGGCGCAAAAGAGAAGGGAAATCAAAAGAGCGGATGGCAAATATACGCTTGCGCCGGCGCGCCTGGGCGGGGTTGAATTTTGTGGATGATGTCTAACCGCAACATGGTCAAAGAGGCTGCTCAGTCCATGTGTCTCGCCGTCGCGATGTTGGGCTGGACCGGAATGGGCAAGGCGGCTGCGGCTGCCAAGATGCCGCCACCCTCACCGCTGGTAACGAATATGGCTGAGGCGGTGAAATGGCTCGAAGGCGAAGCCCGCCGGATCATTCGCAACTCGGCCGTTCCGATGAAGGACGGCACGATGGCCTTCCCGCCACAGGTTGGCATCGGTTATGCGGCGTTTTGGCTGCGCGACTACGAGTACGCGCTGGAGGGATCAAGTCAATCGTTGAGCAACAAGGAACTCGCGGATGCCTGCCGGGTGTTCGTCAAAGCGTTACGAGCGGATGGAGCGGCGGTGGATTGCGTCAGCTTTGACGGGACTCCGATTTACAAGCCCGGCTACGGCAGCATGGGCCGGGAACCCGTGCTGGATGGGCCGCCCTTCACCGTGAGCGTAGTATGGCAGACATATCATCGGACACAGGACAAGGCGCTCTTGGAGGAGAGCCTCGATCCATTGATCAGAACGATGAACTTCATGCCCCGCAATCCATCCAACGGGCTGGCGCATATCAACTTCCCTGGCGAGCGGTGCCCATACGGGTTTACCGACACCATTGAGAAGTCCGGGGACGAACTGTTTTGTTCCCTGCTCATGGTGCAAGCGTCACGGCAATTGGGCGAGTTGCTGGATGCCGCTGGGCGGACGGAGGAGGTTCACAAATGGCGCAAGGAGGCCGATCATGTTGCCGGGAGTGTGCGCGGGGTGTTTTGGGATGATGACACAGGGCTATTTCGCTCGACCACAGGCGCTTGCAACGTCCCGGATATCTGGGGGTCCGCGTTTGCGGTGTGGCTGGGTGTGGCGACGAAGGAGCAAACGCGGAGAATCGCGGACTATTTTAAACAACATTACGACGAACTCGTGCTGCATGGGCAAGTGCGGCACACGCCGGGATTTATGGATTGGAACGGCAACAAGACGGCGACCGACAGCGGGAATTATCAATCGGGCGGGTTCTGGGCCACTCCAGCGGGCTGGTTTGCCTACACCTTGGATCGAGCCGACTCCGTGTTGGCCGATAGAACGGTGATTGAGATGGTGCGTCATTTCCAGGAACACGGCGCGTGCGAATGGATCAACCGGGAGGGCAAATGCCAGCTTCCCGGTTACACCGCCAGCGCCGCGCTGCCGCTGGCTGGCATCCAGACAATGCTGGAACACCGCAACAATATGGCTGCCGGCGGAAATTAATTTGACTGATATGGAGCGCGGCCTTAAGTTTTTCGTCTCTTTCGCCGTCAAAGAAAGAAAAAATCCTTTGCGAATCAAAAAACTGACGCGATACACCGTGTTGGAGTGTCAAATTTCGAGACAATCGAATGAAATGCCGATGGCGTTCGTCTTAGATTTGGTGAGTATCAGAGCACCTCAGGGCTTTGAGCTGGGACGAAACCGAAATTAAACCCGATGAACATCGGACAATTACTTTTAGAGCGGGGAGTGCTAACCCCCGTGCAGATGGACGAAGCGACAGCGTTGCTTCAGTCGGAAGGGCTGCGCCTGGATCGCGCCATCATCCGTCTCGGCTTCCTGACCGAAACTCAAATGCTGGAGTTGATGGCCGAACATCTTCACTTGCCGATGTCCAAGCTGGACGAGATTACGATTCCACCCGAGACGCTGCGTTGTCTGCCCGCAAAAGTGGTTTATCGCAAACGGATGGTCCCGATCGGACGGATCAATGGGACCCTGCGAGTGGCAACAAGCGATGCTTTTGACCTTTACGCGCTCGACGACCTGCGGTTGAGCACGGGACTCGAAATCGAGCCGGTGCTTGCCACGTCCGAGGACATCGAGAAAGTCATCAAATCCCACTACGGTCTGGGCGGCGACACCTTGGACGAGATGGTGGG
This sequence comes from Limisphaerales bacterium, assembly GCA_052139695.1. GTDB lineage: Bacteria > Verrucomicrobiota > Verrucomicrobiia > Limisphaerales > Palsa-1400 > PLGF01. The sequence continues at coordinate 29,449 of JBKQWF010000115.1, read as the reverse complement.
AGCGCACGACCAGGATGAACCGGGCGTTGCCGCCGAGGGGAGCGAGGACCTGCTCGAGATGGCCAAAGAGGCCAGCGTGATCAAGTTGGTCAACGAGATCATCATTGAGGCGGTTAACGAGCGGGCTTCCGACATTCACATTGAACCTTACGAGCACCACATGTCGATCCGCTACCGAATCGACGGCGTGCTGCTCGAAGCGTCGGTCCCGCCGCAGATGCACCGCTTCCAGGCCGCGATCATCAGCCGCATCAAAATCCTGGCCAATCTCAACATCGCCGAGCGCCGCATTTCCCAGGATGGGCGCATCAAATTTCAAGTCGGCGGACGCCAGGTGGACGTGCGCGTCAGCCTGATCCCGATGCTCTTTGGCGAGGGTGTGGTCATGCGTCTGCTCGACAAGTCAAACGTTTTGTTCACGCTCCAGCAATTGGGCATGGACGACACGACGTACGCGCTCTTCAAGGGCCTGATCGCCCGCCCTCACGGCATCATTCTCGTCACCGGCCCCACCGGCGCGGGCAAAACGACGACGCTCTACGCGGCTCTGAACGCCATTGTCGGCCCGACCATCAAAGTGCTGACAGTGGAGGACCCGGTGGAATATCACCTGGAGGGAGTCAACCAGATTCCAGTGAACCACCTGGTGGGGATGAGTTTTGAGAAGTCCCTGCGGGCGATTCTGCGTCACGATCCGGATGTGATCATGATCGGGGAAATTCGTGATCTGGAAACGGCGAGAGCCGCGACTCAGGCGGCCATGACTGGACATTTGGTGTTCTCAACTTTGCACACCAACGACGCCGCCTCGGCTCCGATGCGGCTGATCGAGATGGGGGTCGAACCTTTTCTGGTGAGCAGCACGGTGATCGGCGTCATGGCCCAGCGGTTGGTCCGCCGGGTTTGCGCCAAGTGCAAAGAGCTTTACGTCCCCGCGCCCGCCGATATCCCGCGCGATTTGAATCTGGGGCCAGGCGAGCAACTGGCCCGCGGGACGGGCTGTCCGCACTGCCGGAACACCGGCTATCGGGGCCGGACGGGATTGTACGAATTGATGGTAGTCACGGAGGCCATCTCGGAAAAGATTATCGAGCGCGCCTCGGCGCCGAAGATCGTGGCGGCGGCCCGTGAGTCCGGGCTTCGGCTGCTGCGCGAAGATGGCTGGATCAAGGTCCGCCAGGGCGTCACCACCCCGGATGAGGTGGTGGTCTGCACCGCGCTTTAATTTCGCCTGTGGCCGCCACTTCGCCGCTCATTTTTTGACGACATGCCGTTGTTTCAATACACCGCCATGACCGAAGCGGGAGCCCGCGTCACCGGCGCGCTGGAGGCGGACACGGAATCGTCCGTCCTTCGCGCCTTGGCGGAAAAGAAGCTTTTCCCCGTCTCGGTTTACGGCCAGGGCGGCGCCCTGGAAAAAGGAACGAAGAAACGACGGGTCAGGAGTTCCGACCTTGGAGCGTTTTACGGCCAATTGGCCGATCTGCTCGGCTCCGGCGTCCCGCTCATGCGCGCGCTGGATTCCCTGGTAAAATCGACCCCCAATCCCGGCTTGCGCGACCTGCTCAAGGAGATTCGCGGCGCGGTGGCGGATGGAAAATCTCTGACCGACACCTTGCGCCAATGGCCGGAGGTTTTTCCCCCGTTGCACACCGCGATGATCCAAGCGGGCGAGCGGGCCGCTTTCCTTGATGAGGTGCTGCGGAGCCTGGCGGCCTTCATCGAACGGTTTGAAGAGTTGCGAAGCAAGGTGATGGGCGCTCTCATCTACCCGGCGCTGCTTTCCGGACTGGGCGCTTTGGTGATGATCTTGGCGCTGATGTTTTTTGTGCCGAAGTTTGAGCCGCTCCTGGCCAACACAAAAAAACCGCTCCCCTCGGAATTGATGTTCGGGCTCAGCCATTTGGTGCGCGGCTATTGGTATCTCCTCGCCGGCGGACTTGCCGCCGGGGTCTCGGCTCTCTGGACAGGATTGAAAAACCCCGAAGTGCGCGTGAAGCTGGAGCGGTGGGAGCTGAAAATCCCGGTGGTTGGCACAGCCCTTCGGCTTCTCGCGATCACCCGTTTCTGCCGGATTCTCGGCACCATGCTGGCCAACGGCGTCCCTTTGCTCCAAGCGCTCAAGATCAGCAAAGACGCCACCGGCTCAAAAATCCTGGCGGACAACATCTCCGAGGCCGCGGAAGCCGTCCGCGACGGAAAGCGATTGTCCGAGCCGCTGACAAAAGGGGCTTTCATTCCAGAGCAAATTCTGGCCATGATCACGGTGGCGGAGGAGTCCAACAATCTGGACAAAGTCCTGGTGCAGATTGCGGACACGGTGGAGCGGCGGACGAACCGCCAGGTGGACCAAGCGGTGCGGCTGATCGAGCCAGCCATTCTCTGTGTCGTGGCGGCGGGCGTCGGGCTGCTCGCCATGGGCCTGCTATTGCCCATTTTTACCATGGCCAGCGCGCTTGGCTCCAAATGAGCCCGGGGCCCTGTCCGGGCAGAGCGGGCTTCCTTTTATTTGATGATTGAGCCGTCCATAACCGTCTATCGTAGAGTATAAGTGTAAATCGCAACCTGATTGTTAGACTATGAAATTAAAGATTGATTGGAACGCGCGCCCCCATCGCGGCATCGCTGGCTTCACCCTTATCGAAATCCTCCTCGTCATCGCCATTATTCTGATGCTGGCTTCCGCCATGGTCGTGTTCGTGCTGCCGCAACAAAAGGGCGCGGAAAAGAACACCACCAAACTCATGCTCCAACAGGTGGCCACAGCGCTGGACACTTACCGGCTCAACCTCGGCCACTATCCCTCCGAGCAGGAAGGCGGCCTCGATGCCCTGCTGAAAAAGCCGACGTTCGAGAACGAGAGCATGGGCGAAAAATGGCAGGGCCCCTACCTCAAGCCCGGCACAACCCTGGAAGACCCGTGGGGCCACAAAGTTCATTACGAGCTAAACGATACGACCGCCACCGGCAACGACACCGAAAAGACCGGCGCACTGCCCTACAAGCTTTCCTCGTACGGCCCCGACGGCTTGCCCGACACCGACGACGACATCAAGCTGGTCAGCGAAAGCTCAACCGACGCGACCGCGAGCGCGCCGAAATGAGGTTTCGCCGTGAACCACCGAAAAAGAGGGCACGGCAAGCAAGACACCAGTTCCCGGCGGCGAAAGGCAAGCGCGGCATTCACGTTGGTGGAATTGCTCTTGGCGGTTGCCCTGATCCTCCTCTTGGCCGGGGCGGCGATTCTTAGCTTTGGCCAGATGGACCGGAACGCGCGGCTGGAAGAGGGAGCGATTCAGGTCGAGACGCTCTTCCGCTTCGCCCGGGCGCAGGCGGCGAACACCGGGCGGCAAGTGAGAATTGTTTTCAACGCGGCCATGCCGGCCGCAGGGGCGTCCAATGCGCCGCCCGGCCAAGCCCAAACCCTCACGGGCACCAACACGGGGGTGCAAGCCCTTTGGGAACCCGATCCCATCAACTTCCCCGGAAAACTTGAACCCCTGCCCGGCGCGGCCCTGCTCGTCGAGCATGTCAACGATATGGTGCAGGTTCTCTTGACTCGCCAGCTGGGCGCGGATGACCACCAGACCAACGGCCCCTTGAGCGATGCGATGCTCCTCCAGCTTCAAACCGCCGGCACCAACTCCATGACCGAGGAGGATGACGGGACCGATCCACTGCCGCCGGTCCTTTGTTATCCGGATGGTTCAAGCGACTCGGTGGGGCTCGTTTTGGGGGCGGTGGATCGGGAGGACAAACGGTTCATGGTGGTGACTCTCTCCGGCCTGACGGGCAGGTTGCGCCACCGTCTGGTGGCTTTTGGGAGCGACGGATCACTGATAACCAACGCAGCGCCTCCTTCCACTGAGATGAGCGCAACCAATTCACTAGACCAGTGAGAATCTCTGCCCCAGCCGCGAGTATCAGCAAGTCCGGCCGTAACCGCCCCTCGCGCGGAGTTGTCTTGATGGAGGTTTTGCTGGCCGTGGTGTTGTTTGCCGCGGCGGTGGCCATCGTCACGGCGGCCTTTAATTCATCGCTGGAAAGCCTGGACCGCCAAAAACGCAGTGCTCAAGCCTTGAACATGGCCGCAAGCGTCATCGCCGAAGTGCAACTGGGACTCCGTCCGTCCGTGTCCGACGGCGCCAGGCCGTTCGAGGCGCCCTGGCAGGACTGGACATGGGAGACAACGGTCACGCCGACGGCAACCGCGACGGGCGGCCTGACCGGACTGTCCATGTTGGAAGTCGTCATTCGCTACCAAAATCCCTCCATCGTCCAGCGCCTGGCCCAAGTCATCAAACCGCAGGCCACCGCCGCGACCAATTCCGTCGTGGCCACCCTCGGAAATTGAACCGTGCTCTCCCGCGCCACCCCATCTCAATCATCGATCCGGCCCGGTCGGCGCAACGCGCGGGCCGCGTTTACGTTGGTGGAGGTTATTTTGGCGATTGGTCTGGCTACAGCTCTGTTGTTGATCGCCTTGGTGTTTTATCGCCAGGCCACCGATTTGCGGGAGCAGATCCTGAGAGAATCAGAGCGGTTCTCAACGTTGCGCCTGGCGTTGGACCGTCTGGCCGGCGATCTGCGCGCGGCTCAACCCATTGCCAGTCCAGGCAATGAATTTACCGGCGATTCGAATTCGCTCCGATTTATTAAAGTAGCTCTGACCAGCCTCCCCAAAGTAGCGGTGACCAACGCCAGCCTGGACAATCTGGCCAGCACTAATGGAGCCGATCCCTCGGATCTGGTGCGCGTCTCATTCATGACTCTCACCAACGCCGATGGAACGAATGTCGAGATCAGCGCGCTGGATCGCACGGAGGAGCCGCTTTCCTTCCCTGCCGTCTCTTCTGTCGCGGTGCTTTCTACGAACGGTCCTTCTACGAACAGCCTTGCGCTGCTTCCGTCGGACTCCACCAATTTTGCGCTGGCCCAAACCAATTTTTTCTTCGAGCCGTTCGCAGACGGAATTCGGTATGTGCGCTTCCGCTATTGGGATGGGACTGCCTGGCAAGCCGCCTGGAGCAACGCCGCGCCTCCTCTCGGTATGGAGATCGTTCTCGCCGCTCAGACCTTGCCGGATGACGCGCCGCCGGATACGTATCCGCCTGAAGCTTTTCGACGCGTGGTCTTTCTGCCTGGCGGAATCGCTCAAACCAACTCGGATGCCGCCTTTCCCACCAACAGTTTCACCAATAGTCTCACTCTGCAGTGACGCGCCCGGATGAAGCCTTACCTTTACTCCAAACGAAAGACAGTCCCCCAGGGCTTCGTTTTGCTGGCGGTCCTGGTGTTCGTGTTGCTGCTTTCCATGGTGACGATCAGTTTGGTTTTCCGGACGCAAAGTGACGAAACCGCTGTCAGCGCCACAGCCGGTTCCGAGCAGGCCTGGTCCGCCGCGATGAGCGGTGTCGCGCTGGCAATGCGAGTCGCGGCCGCCGCCCCCGCGGGTTCGATCGATTGGCAGGATGATCCCGCCACGTTCCGCGCCCAGCCGGTTTATCAGGACGGAGCGGATCAGTGGTCTTTCACGGTCTTTTCCCCATCAGGGAGCGATTCCCTCGTGGATAATCGCTTTGGCCTCTCCGACGAAGCCAGCCGGCTGAACCTCAATCATCCCGGCGAGGCCGATCTCGCGAAAATCCCAGGATTCACCGCCGCCTTGGCCGCCGCCCTGCGCCAGTTCATCGGACAAAGTTCGAACACCGCGCCTTCAGATCTGCGCCAGCGCCCAAACCAAGGCGACGATCAGCAGTTCGCTGAACAGAGTTCGAACTCCCCGCCGCCAGAACCAGCCCAGGCTGACCCGTCCGCGGCGCTGGGAGCTGTGTCCCAGGTTCTTTTGCCGGCCGATATACCGTACCACGGTCCGCTGGCCACGCTCGACGAGTTGCTTTTGCTTCCCGGTATGACCAGCACCTTCCTGCATGGCGCGCTGCCCAGCCCGGAAGACCAACCAATCCTGGATCCCGATAAAAACGGGCCGCAGTTGCCCACCGATGATTCCAAGTCGAAGCGCAGCCACGGCGTGGACCAATATTTCACCGTCTTCTCGCGCGACCCTAACCGCTCCAACGCGGGCCAGCCGCGCTGTAATCTGAACGATACGAACGCTCCGCTGCCTGCTTCGGATTTGCCGGCCAGCTTTTCCAATTATGTCGCGGCTCTGCGGGCCGCCAATATTCAGCTTCAATATCCGTCCGATGCGCTCGAAGCGACGGCGACAAACACGGATGAAAAAGGAGTGCAGGCCCAGGTCGCGTCGGGCATCACCAAGGAAAATCTGCCGACCTTGCTCGATCTGTTCACGACGGAGAAGAAAGACTTCTTCGAGGGTCTCGTCAACGTCAACACCGCGAGCGCCGCCGTTCTCGCCACCCTGCCGGGCATCGACATGTCGCTGGCGGAATCGATCGTCTCCACCCGGGAGGACCTCAGCCCCGATCGCCTTGCGACTATCGCCTGGCTCTACCAGGAGGGGGTGGTTAACGCAGACAAGTTTAAAGAGATTGCGCCCAATCTCACCGCCCGCAGTTATCAGTTTCACTTTGATGTGATTGGCTACGGCATGCCCTCGGGACGTTACCGGGTGCTGGAGGTGGTGGTGGATGTGGCCACGCCGGCGCCCCGTGTGGTCTATCTGCGCGACATCACCCGCCTCGGCTTGCCCCTCGATTTGAGAGAGAAGAACACGGCCAAGCCGGACGCAACCGCCTCTCTCCATCACGCGCCCGGCACGTTCACCCAAAACAACCTTCATGGCTAACCGGCTCACCCAGTTCATTCATGTCCCCGCGCGAGTGCGCCGCCGCAAGCGGTTACCCGAGCTGATTACTGTGCTGGACCTGGACGGGGCGACGCTCCGGATCGCGCAGGCTTCGAACAACGAAACCCTAAAGCTCGTCGCCGTTGTTCCCCTGGATGTGGCGCCCGATGCCGATCGAACCGATCCGTTGGTCGTTGGCGCTTCCGTGAGCCGCGCCCTGGCCAAACTCGGCCTTAAGCCTTCTTCAGTGGTGATGGGCGTGGCCCGGTCGTGCGTTGTTCTCCGCAATCTCCGCCTGCCGGTGCTGAAAAACCTCCCGGAACTGACTTCCATGGTGCATTTCCAAATGGCCAAGGACCTTCCGTTTCCCGCGGAGGAGGCCGTGATCGATTTCACGGTGGGCCGTGAAGTTGTTATCCCAAAGGAAAAGACGGATGCCGCGCCCAAACCCGAAGCGGAAGCGGAAGACGGCGCCACGGTCACGCGAGTGGAGGTTCTGGTCGCCGCGGTGAAACGCGACGTGGTGGAGTTTCACCAACGCCTGGCAAAGGCGGCCGGCTTGAAGCTTTCCGCCCTGGGCCTTCTCTCCTACGCCAACTCGCGTTGCCTCGAAGCCTGCAAAATCACGGATGGAGACAATGCCTTGGCCTTGATCTGCCTGCGCTCGGATGAGGTCAGCGCGGATGTGATCGTGCGCCAGTCCCTGCTCTTCAGCCGGGGAGCATTCGTGCGTCCAGTGGGGGAAGCTCCGCACATCGATGGCGCCGTCCCCGTGACACCCGAAGCGTTTGTGCAAGCGGCGGCGATCGAGTCCGTGCGCAGTCTTCACGGCTACGCCGGGACAGAGCCGAACCTGCCGGTGGGCAAAGTATTTGTCGGGGGTTCGACAGGCCTCGAGGCTGCGTTGGTGGAGGCCTTGCAACCTCTCTTGCCAGTTCCGTGCGCGCAACTGGATCCCGCCGACGCGCTGCGGCTTGCGCCGGAATTGCGCACGACTGCGGCCGGATCCATCGGGGCCATCGGGCTGGCCTTGGGCGCCGGCGACGAGCACGGCCTGCCGTTCGACTTTCTCAATCCAAAACGCCCGGCGGTACAGCGCAACCTGCGGCGAATCGGCCTGCTCTCCGGCGCGGCGGCGGCCGTCGCGTTGCTGATCGCCCTGCTGGGGGTGCGCAAAATTCTGATCGACAGGCGGATGGCCATATTCAATAACGCCAACGCGGAACTGTCCCAGGCGGCAAAAGACGAGCCTTCGTTCCGGACCCTCATCAACCACGCCACGGTCGTGGGCGATTGGGTGAAAGGCGGCAGAGACTGGCTGCGGCATTATGCCTACCTCGCCTCGGTGCTCCCGCCGAGCGAGGAGATTTATCTGACTTCACTCGCGGTGGACAACCAGGGAAACATCCGGCTCGCGGTTCAGGCGCGGAGCGGCGAAACCCTCGCGCAGCTTGACAAGCAACTGCGCGCTGCCGGCTACGAAGTAAAACCGGTGGCGATCAATCCCGGCGCCGACCGTTTTGGTTATGAGTTTCGCTCAACCGTCGAATTGGCAGCCTCGCCGAAAATAAAAATAGATTTGCGCAAAGTGAATCCCGTCGCCCGCCCGGCGGATGACGCGTCGCTGGACCCGAAGGCATGGAAGCGAGGAGCCAAATGAACCGCCGTGAGAAAATCATGACTGGAATTGTCGGCGGCATGGCCGGCTTGTTTTTCCTGATTGTCGGTGGGCGGGTGCTGTTCCTCAAACCGTTGCGCGAGATTGATCTTCGAACCGCCGCCGCGCGGGCCAAAATCGCGAAGATTCAGGACGAGCGCCGGGCCTATTTCGCAGCCGAGGACCGTCTCAAAGCCCTGGCCACGCGGACTTTTGGGGAAACAGTGGAGCAGGCCAGCGCGGTTTCGGGCGAATTGCTCACCCGCCAGATCATCGCTTCGGGGCTGCAGGAGACCGATTTCTCCCGGCTGCCAAGCGGGCCGCGCAAGCTGCGCGGCGCCAGCGAAATCGGCTGGAATATCCAGGGTGAGGGTTCGCTGACCAATGTGATCAATTTGCTGTTCCTGCTCGATTCGTCGCCCTGGCTGCATCGCATGGAGAACCTTACGGTAGTGTCCGGCGACAGCCCGGGCCGGGTGCGCGTTCACTTTCGCTATCTCACCCTGGTCATGGATCCGCCGCTGCAGGTTACTCACACCAATCTGGTTGCTGCTGCCACGCTCGATTCTCCCGATCGCCGTCTTCTGGATACTATCGCGGCCCGGGACCTCATGCGGCCTTACATCAAGATGCCGCCCTCTCCACCGTCTCCGCCGTCCGCGGCGACCGCCTACACTGGCCCATCGGGACCGGGGAATTATCGCGTCGTTTCGCTGTCGGAATGGGAGGGCCAGCCCGAGATTCATGTGCGCGATTTGGCGGCGCAAAAGACCACCCGGTTCAAGCCCGGCGACAAACTGGCGGGCGGAACTGTGGTAATGGTGGACTACCGTCCCATGCCGGAGCCGGGCAACCCGATGCTTCAATCTTTGAGCCGCATCATCCTCAAAATCGATCAGGATTATTGGGCCATTGAACGGGGCAAAACCCTCGCCGACAAACATAAGCTGAGCCAAGCGGAATTGCCGCCCGAATTGGCCGGCGCCGCCAAACCCTAAACGACACTTTCCCGAAACTATGAAAAATTCAAGAATCCTCCTGCTCGGCGCGCTCGTGCTTCCGCTCCTCAACCTCCGGGCTCAAAACGCGCCAACGACCGCCGCCGCGCCTCCGCCCGCGGCAACCGCCCCATCCGCCCCGCCAGCGACCGCTTCGACACCGCCAGCGCCCGCCGCCACGCCTTCCGTGTTGGCATCCGCCGCGTCTGCTCCGCCAGCCACTGCCCCTACACCTCCGGTTTCGGCGTCGGCGCCGCCAGCCGCCGCTCCGGCTGCGCCGGCCAGGAAGGATAAAAACATCCGCTTCCAATTCGACGGCATTCCTTACTCCGACGTCCTGGAACGATTCGCTCAAATGGCAGGCAAACCGCTGCTGACCGACTCTTTGACGAACCTGGCCGGCACCCTGACGTATGACGATCCGCACCCCTACAATTACGTCGAGGCCTTCGACACCCTCAACCTCATCCTCGCGATGAAGGGAGTGATGCTTATCGAGGACGGGAATTACCTCAGGCTTGTCCCGTTCAAGCAATTACCCTCCATGCCGATCCGCATCATGCGCGGCATCGAGAGCACGGGCGATATTCGGCCCGGCGAAGTTATCACGGTGGTGCTGGAGATTGATAACCTCGACGCGGGAGAGGTGGCCAACTCGGTCCTCCCCATGCTCTCACCGGCTGGCTCCGTGGCGCCTCTCTCGAAGGGCCGCGGGCTGATCGTGACTGACCGTTTGGAGAATATTCAGCGCATCCGGACCCTCCTCGCCACCATCGGGTCGGAGCAGCCCGGCAACCGTATGATGAAGACCTACACACTGCTCCACGCTTCGGGGGCCATCGTTTCGGATTTGCTCAACCGCACCTTCGGTCTGTCCACTGCTCCGAAGCGGACCACCTTCAACCCGAATACCAAGGCAATGGAGGTGTTGCCCCCCGACCCAAACGATTACATCACGTCGGTGTATGATGAGGCTTCCCGCACCCTCGTGCTTTTCGGACCGCCCGACCGCACCGCATTGGCCGAGGAGCTTATCAGCAAATTCGAGGACAAAAACAGCGCAGGGGGCGATGTCCGCATTTACTATCCGCAAACGATCAAAGCCGAGGACCTGGCCAACATGATTCGCCAGGCAATCCCCGGTGTGGCAGCGCCCAACGAGCCGGCCGCCACCTCCTCCACCAAGGCTCGGGTCATCGCCGATGCCCCGCAAAACCGGCTCATCGTGGCCGCGCCTATCGGAAGCCAGCTCGACCAAATTGAGCAATTGATCATCCGAGTTGATAAAGGAGTCCTGGGGGCGGGAGGCTCTGCCGGCCCGTTCGCGCCCTTGCGTTCACAAACCATCGAACTGACAAAGATATTCCGGCCCCGCGCCACCGAGGCCACCAACCTCGCGGAGATTGTCAAACAGGCCCTCACCCGCCGCAGCTCCGCCGGACAGAATGTGACCACCGCGAGCGTCAGTTTTGATCAAGGCAGTCAAAGCGTCGTCGTGACCGGCTCGCCCCAGGATGTCCAGATCGCCAGCGACATCGTCTCCCAATTGGAGACCGGCACTACTCAGCCCACGCCCCTTGTCACCCGCTTTATCGACGTAGGCTCACCGGAAGAGGCCAAACGCATCCAACCGCTCCTCGAGAAGCTTTATCTCAACCAAACCGCCGACGGCAGCGCGGGCACGCTGGCCCACGCCAAAATCCTGGCGGACCCAGACTCCGGACGACTCATCGTCACCGCGAGCGAAGAGCATCAGGCGCGCATCGCGGAACTGGTCAAGCAACTGCGCTCCGACCACCTTCACGATATTCAGCGTCATCTCAAAGTCATCGTGTTAAAGAACACCCGGACGGATACCGCGCTGTCCAGCATCCAGAGCCTCGTCAACGAGCGCATGTCGGACAGGCGCTTCGCCATTTTGCCGAAACCTTCCCTCGTGGCCGACGCCCCTAACAACCGCTTGCTGATCACCGCCACCGACGAACAGTTCAAGGAAATCGAGGACGCGGTCAATGTGGTGGACGTTGTTCCCGCCGCGACGGAGCGGCAACTCGGGGTGATTCCGCTCCAAGTCAGGCAAGCGGCGGAAATCATTCCATTGGTCAACCAATTGGTCAGCCAATTCACGACGCCCGGCCAGGCCGCTCCGACCTTGATGGCCGACCCCACAGGCAAACAAATCATCGTGCTCGCCTCCGCCAAGGACCAGGAGCGAGTGCGGACGCTGGTGCAGCAGTTCGATGTGACCTCAGCCACCGCGGCGCCCCGGCAATTCCGCGGCGTCGAGCTGTTCACCCGAACGGCGACTGAGTTCACCCCGCTTATTCAACAGCTTTACCAGGAGCAGAACCGCGGCCAGCCTGAACCGGCGGGCGGCCCCGCCACGTTGCTGGCGGATACGAAGAACAACCGCATCATGGTCAGCGGAAGCGAGAAGGAAATCGCGCGGGTTGAGGCCATCATCCGCCAGCTTGACCCTGCCGGCAAAGGCTCGCTGAAGTTGGAAACCCGGGTCGTGCGGTTGAAAACCGCCTCCGCCGCTGAACTGGCCGGGTTGGTGGAGAAGAGTCTCAACACGCAATCTCAGCAAGTTCAAGTGCTGCTCGACGCGCGGAGCAACAGTCTCATCGTTACCGGCGACGCCGGTGCGGTGGAGGCGGCTTCGCAAATGATCCAGCAGCTCGACACGCGGGAGGATGCCAATTCCCGCGGAATGCGCATCTTCGATCTCAGGTCGGCCGACGCAACGACCACCGCCGGCCTTGTCAACAACCTTTTCGCCGAACTGATCAAGGACCAGCACGGTCCTGACTACGTCTCGCCGACCAAAATCATCCCCGACCCGACGGCCAACCGGCTCATCGTCACGGGGGTCAGCAACGAGATCGAGCAAATCGCCGGCCTGGTGCAGAAGCTGGACAACGCCCCCGATCAGGCGGTCGGCGCGCGCGTCTTTAAGCTGAACATGTCGGAGGCCACGATGCTGGCGCCGATTGTCTCCAACGCCATGCTGCATTACGACACCTCGGGCCGGCCTATCCGCCACGTCACCGTCACCGCCGATGAAAAATCAAACTCCCTCATCGTCGGCGGCACCCGCGCCGACTTGCAGGAAGCGGAGTCGGTCATTGAGAAGCTCGATGGCGAAACCAATCTCACGGAGCGGACGCTGAAAGTCTTCGAGGTGAAAGGCGATGCCGACACGCTCTCGGCGCTGGTGCAAAAGGTCTTCGCGGCGCAATACCCGGGCCGCAGCCCCTCCAGCCAGCCGACCATCACGCCGGACCCGTCCGGCAAGCGGATTTTCGTTCTTGCCGCTCCCGCCGTGACGCTGCAGATCGCGACCCTCATCAACGCCTTGGATGCAACGGCCGAGCAGGGACAACGCGATCTCCACTCGATAGAATTAACCAACGCGACCGCCTCAGACATTCTTCCTACAGTCAAACAAATTTACACCGAGCAGTCGAAGGACAAGACCATCAAACCCGCCACCATTTACAGCGATGCCTCCGGCACGCGCCTGCTCGTGCAAGGCACGCAGGACCAGGCCGCCGCTATCAAACAAATCGTCCAGACGTTGCAAAGCCAGGCCAATCCGGCGCGGGAGATAACGCTATTCGACCTTGGCAAGCTGTCCGAAGTGCAACGGGTTATGCCCCTGGCCCAGCAGCTCTATAAAAACCAATTGGCCAGCAGCGGCGCTCAATTCGGCCCGCCCGACGCGCAGTTCTTCAGCGACAACAAGACCGGACGCCTCTTCGTCAGCGCCCGCGCGGACCAGTTAAAGCTGATTCAAACCATCATCACCGGCTTGCAGCTTGCCGCCAGCCAGCCGGGCCGCGAAACCAGAGTGTTCGAGGCCGGCAGCGCCGCCGACGTTCAGCGGTTGCTGCCTCTTGTCCAGCAACTTTACAAAGCACAGTGGAAAGACAAGGAAGACATCGACCCCGCTGACGCCGAATTCATGGCCGATCCGAAGACTGGGCACATGATCGTGAGCGGAAAGCCGGAGCATCTCAAACAGATTGAGGTCATCCTGCAACAGCTCGGGGCGGGGAAAGCTCAGTCCGACAACCGCACCACCCAAATCATGGACCTGACCACCGCCAGCGCGGTCGAACTGGCGGCGACAGTGCGGACCCTTTACTTGGAGGAGGCCAAAGACCGCCTCGGAAACCAGGCTCCCGACACTCTGATTACCCCGGACGCGGGCGGCAACCGCCTGATCGTCGTCGGCGAGACCAATGAGGTCAATGCCGTGCAGGAAATTGTGCGCAAGCTGGACAAAGTCAGCGCGGCAAGCGCCTCGGCCCGTGTTTTCAAAATCAAGTCCGCGGATCCGGATAAAGTGGCCGAAATACTCACCACCTCGCTCGTCCACTACGACGCCTACGGACGGCCGCAGAAGCGCGCCACTGTCTCAGTGGACAGCAAGACCCGCACCTTGATCGTCACCGGCGATCCGAAAGAGCTTCAGGGGGTTTCATTGATCATTGAACAGCTCGACCAGTCGCTCGGAGACCAGCCGGAGCGGAAAATGAAAGTGGTGACGCTGAAGCAAGGGAAGGTCGCCAGCCTGTCGGCGCGGGCCCGGCAAATCTACAATGACCGGATCACAACCCAGCCGGAGCTTGGAACGACCGACCTGCTCATGATCGATGAAACCGATAGCAACCAGATCATCCTGGCTGGCAGCGAGGCCCAATTGAAGGTCATCGAACAGATCATCGACGATTTGCAGACCGCGCAACTCGCCCGCACGGGGCGCGAAACAAAACTGCTCGAGGTCGGCCCGCCGGATGAAATGAACCGCCTTCTCCCACTCGTGCAACGGCTTTACAAAGACCGGATGAGCGGACGCGATGCCAGCGACCCTCCCGACGCGCAAATCATCCCGGATGAAAAGAATGGACGCTTTATCGTCACCGCGCGCACCAATCACATCGCCGAGATCGAGGCCATCCTGGCGCAGCTTCGCAACGGACAAACAGGCCTGGAAGGACGCGACACCCGGGTTTATGAACTGACCACCGCGACCGCCTCTGACCTTTCCACCACCGTTCGCACCCTCTATGAGGAGCAGGCCAAAGCGCGACCCGGCTCCGCCGCGGCCGACACGCTCATTCTCCCCGACAGCGGGGCCAACCGGATCATCGTCACCGGTCCGACGAACGAGCTGGGCATCGTGGAGGACATCATCAAGAAGCTCGATAAGATCGGCACCCAGAGCGCTTCCGCTCGAGTTTTCAAATTAAAGTCCGCCGACCCCGAAAAAGTCGCGGAAATCCTCGGGACCGCCCTCGTCCGCTACGACGCCTATGGCCGTCCGCAGAAGCGGGTGAGCATCGTCACGGACTCCAAGACCGCTACCATCATCGCCACCGGCGATCCCAAAGAACTGCAATCCGCTTCAGTGATCATCGAGCAATTGGACGCCTCGCTCGGCGAACAGCCGGGACGCACCATGCGCGTCCTGGCCGTGAAGGACCGGCGGGCTTCCGAGCTTTCCACCAAGGTGCGTGAAGTCTATCAGGACCGGGCGCGCAACGAGCCCGAGCTCGGCGCCATCGAACCCTTGATTCTGGACGACCCGACGAGCAATCAAATCATCGTCGCGGGCACGGAGAAACAGTTGGCCGCCCTGGATGACATTGCGCAGGTCCTGCAAAAGGGCGGCGAGACGGCAGGCCGGCAAGTGCGTGTCTTTCCCTTGGAGCGCACCTCGGCCAGTTCCCTGGTGGGGATGCTCTCCCAAATCTACGCGAAACAAGTTGCCAGCACTGAGCCTTCCGAGCGCGTCGCCGTCAGCGTCGGGGGCAATGATCGTTCGCTGGTGGTGGACGCTCCCGGGCCGACGTTGATCCGGATCGAGGATTTGATCAAGGGCCTGGACCTGCCCGGACCTGAAGGCCAGAACGTGATCGAGACAGTGCGCCTGACTAAGAGCCGCGCTGAGGAAATGGCCGACTCGGTAAACCGCGCCATTACCAACCGATCCTCCTCCACCTTCGGACGCCGGGTCAATGTCACCCCCGTTCCCGGGGCAAACAGCCTCCTGATTAACGGCCCGACCAACGCGGTCCAGGAGGTGATGCGCATCATTCACGACCTGGATCAGGAAGGGACGGGAGCCGGAGACATTGAGATCCGGGTTTACAAACTGGAAAATGGCGCGGCCAAAGAGGTCTCGGTCCTGCTGGAGCAACTGCTCCGATCCGTCACGCGCAACCTCCCGCGGTCCAACCCGGACACCCCCGGGCGCTCGCGCGAGGCCACCGTCACGGTGGACGACCGTTCCAACAGCTTGATCATTTCAGGAACGCCGGCTCATTTCAAAGTCGTGGAGAAAATCCTCCCCACACTGGACAGAGCCCCCGAACGCTCGGACCGCGATGTCCAATTTGTCTGGCTGCGCAAAGCCAAGGCCTTCGAGGTTTCGACCCAGTTGGACGCGTTGTTTGAAGACCGGCCGCGCTCCGACCGCCCCGTGATTGAACCTGATTTTCAAGCGAACTCGCTCACCATCATTGCCAAGCGCGGGGACATCGCGCAAATCCAGGACCTTATCGCCCGCTTGGACGAGCATGGCAAATCTTCCTCCTCTATCCAGGTCCGGGTGCGCGCACTGGACCACGTCGCGGCCGAGCAAATGGCCGAGATGCTCAAGAACATCTATCCCCAAACTTCCGGGACACCGCTGCATGTCTTGGATAAAGTCGCTCCGTCTCCCGAAAAGCAAGGTGGCGCCCCTGGCACGAACGCCGCCCCGGAGGTCGCGGTGGCCATCGACAAAAACGCGAACGCCCTGATTCTGTCCGGCCCGGCGCAGGAGTTGGACAACGTGGACCGCCTCATCAGCGATCTATCTGAAAACTTCTACGGCAATGAGGCCGAATTCCGTCTCTTCTCCATCCAGGATGCCGACCCGGTGGTCGTTGCCCGTACCCTGATGGAATTGATGAAACAGGAGGCGGTGATCCAGCCGCAGCGGCCCGGCGAGCCGCCGCAGAGAGTGCCGGTTCAACCACACATTACGGTCGTAGCCGAGCCGCGGACCCGCAGCGTAATCGTGCGCGCCCGTCCCACCGATTTTGCCCTGATGGAGTCCCTTATCAAGCAGTTGGATAAGGCCGGCCAGATTGCCCAGCTCGAATTCCGCATCGTTCCCGTGACGAACGCTCCGCCGGAGAAGGTGCTGCCGCTCGTCCAGCAAATGGTTACACAGCTCAACGCGACGCGGCCCGGAGAATCGGTTACGGTGGCGGTGGATACCCGCTCGCGCGGGTTGGTCGTCATCGCCCGCGAAACGACGGGCGCCCAGGTCGAGAAAATGATCCGCACACTCGACAAGCCGGCCGAAACCGTGGAGGCCGAGGTGCGCATCATTTCCTTGAAGAAAGCCAATGCCGCCCAGCTTGCCGCGGTGTTGCGCAACATGCTCAAGCCGGGAGACCAGGGTCAGATCACGCCCGAAGCCCGTGAACTGCAAGAACAGATCAGCCGGTTGAAGATCACCAATTCCAACGGCGCCACCGTCGTGCTGGACCTCAACAAGCCGATCAAGATTGAAACGGATCCGGCGGGTGGAACGGGCGGCGGCAATCGCCTGTTGCTGACCTCCACCCCGGATAACCTCCGCGCCCTCGCGGCTGTGGTTGAGTTGATGGACTCGGTGCCGGTGACTGAGGGAGTCCAGGTCCGCTTCGTCAAGCTTAAGTACGCCGAGGCGGCGGCGGTCTCGCAGACCTTGAATTTGATTTTCACGCAGGGCAAAGCCCTGGCGGTCGGCCCCAGCGGTCCTGGGGCGGAGCCGGCCGGTGAGGGCAAGGCTCTCGTCGGTCCTTTGAACGTTGCCATTGACGCCCGCGGCAACACCGTCATCTTGAGTGGAAAGATCGAAAGCCTGGAGCTTGCCCTGAAAGTAATCGCCGGCCTGGACAGCGACGCTGGAGCTTTCGTCACGGATGTCCGCCTCTTCCGGCTCAAGTACACCTCCGCCACCCGGCTCCTGCCGATGTTGCGGGCCGTTTTTGCCGAAGGCCCATCGGTCAGCGGGGCGGAAGGCCTGGCCGCGCAGGTCTCCCGTTTGCGCGTGCTCCGCACCAACAGTCCGGCGAGCACGAATGAGACGCTCAAAGTCCGCGCCGCCCTCACCATCCAAGCCGATGACCAAGCCAACATCCTCATTGTCGCGGCCCGCGCGGATGACCTTCCCCTGATCCAGGACATTGTAGAGCAACTCGATATTCCAGCCGCCTCGGGCCTCGAGAACGTTCACATCTACCCGGTGGAACACGCCGACGCGTCGGCCCTCCAAAAAGTTTTGAGCGACCTTTACAGCGGCCCCGGCTCCGCCAATCTGCGCCCCGAAGACAAGCCGACTATCTCGGTGGACGCCCGCACGGGGTCGTTGATCGTGGCCGGCAAGGAGAAGGTCTTCACCATGGTTGAGGCTCTTCTCAAGCAACTCGATCAAAAGCTTCCTTTCCAACTGCGGGACCTTGCCTTGATTCCTCTCGAACACGCCGACGCCAATGTTGTCGGCCCCACGTTGCAGAAACTAATGGACGCCCGCGTCACCCAACGGGCCTCGCTGACTCCGAACCAGGCAGACGAACTCAAAGTGATCATCATCGCCGATCAGCGCAGCAACGCGCTGCTCGTCGGAGGTAGCCGCGAGGCCTTTGAACTGGTGCAGAATCTGGCCAAACAACTGGACCAGGCCGCCCCGGCCTTTAGCGGGCGCATTCGTCTGATCCCGATGCGGTTTGCCGATGCGCGGGTCATCGCCAGCACGGTCGGCACTCTTTTCGAGCAACGCTACGCAGCCATCCGCACCACCGACAACCAGAGAATGAAGC
Source organism: Limisphaerales bacterium (assembly GCA_052139695.1). Classification (GTDB taxonomy): domain Bacteria; phylum Verrucomicrobiota; class Verrucomicrobiia; order Limisphaerales; family Palsa-1400; genus PLGF01. Next base: position 11,161 of record JBKQWF010000115.1, on the reverse strand, counting down.
CGATCATCCTCGCGGACCCGCGCAGCAACTCGCTCTTGGTCGCCGCCAGCCTGGAAGACAACGATGCCCTGGACGACCTCTTGCGGCACATGGATGCAAAAATGGATAATCCCGCGCTGGTTCTCACTGTCCTGCCGCTGAAACACAACGATTCCGCCAAGGTGGCCACCACCGTTGAGTCCATTTTCGCCGCCCGCCTCCGCTCTCAAACCATGCCCGGCCAGACCCCTCTTCCGAGCGACCAAATCAAGGTGGAGCCCGACGCGCTCAACAACGCCCTCGTCGTTTCCGCGAGCAGAGAGAACCTCGAATTGATCCAGAGCCTGCTGGAAAAGCTCGACCAGGAGCCTGTGGTACCGGATGGGGTTTTTGAGACGTTCACCTTGGAGTTCGCCGACGCCCAACGCATTGCCACGATTCTCAAGTCGCTCATCGAGCAGGGTCTTTACCGTCCGGGCCTGCCGGCTGGCGCCTCGGGCAAGCCTGTCTCAGGCCGCGACGTCCTTTCTGTTTCCGTGGACGCTCGCAGCAACACTCTGATCGTCAGCGCCAGCCCTGAGAACCTGGCCATCGTCCGCGAGATTGTCCGACGGATCGACAACAAGGATTTGGCGGCAACCGCGGATGTTCGCTTGTACACGCTGAAAAAAGCCCGTGCCAGCACCCTTGCCACCACGCTCCAGCAGTTCTTTCAAGCAAAGCAAACAGCCGATTCGGTGGCCGCCAACGCCAGCACGCGCCTTCTCCCTGTCTCGGTCATTCCGTATGAACGCGTCAATGCCATCCTCGTCACCGGCGGCAAAGAGGCGTTCGCTGTCGTGGAACGGCTGCTCCCCCAGATGGATGGGGAAAGCGTGTTTACGCGAATTAACTTTCGCGTCTTCCCGCTCCACCATGCCAGCGCCTTGAAGCTGCAGACTACCTTGCAACCTATCTTCGCCAACCGCCCTCCCCAAGTGAAGGGCGAACCGGTGGACCCGGTGACCGTCATCGCTGATCAATGGGCCAACGCTCTGCTGGTAGGCGCATCGATCGAAGACATGGCATCGGTCGAGTCGCTTGTGGCAAGGCTTGACGAGGAACCCAGCGATAAGGGCATGGCTATCCATGTCTTCCCGCTAGCCAAGGCGTCGGCCAAAGAAGTTGCGACCACGGTGCAAAGCCTCTTCCGGGAGGGAGCCCAGCTCGATCAGAAGGTCCCCATCACGGTGGCCGCGGACGAGCGGATGAACGCCCTGGTCGTCTCCTGCGGAGAAACCGACGCGCAGCACATCGCCGAGTTGGTGCAAAAGCTCGATACCACCAGAGTGTCCAAGGTCAGTGAGATTAAGATTTTTCCACTGCATTACGCCAAGGCGGAGATTCTCTCCACCATTCTGAACACCGCGCTCAACACCAAGCCGGTCGGGATCAATGACCTGAGCCCCAACGCGCAATCCCTGCTCCAGTTCGTCACCCACAGCAAAGATGGGAAGGAATTGGTGACCGCTGCCCTGAAAGAGGCCGTCTTAATCACCCCGGACGCCAGGATGAATTCACTGCTCGTCTCGGCGCCGCCCGAATACATGGGCTTGTTCGAGCAAATCATCTCCCAAATGGACGCCAGCTCGCCGCAGAAAGCCAAGATCAGGGTATTCACCTTGCACAACGCGGAGGCTCGCCAAATGGGACTGGTGCTGAGCCAATTCTTCCGCATGACTCAAAGCGCGGCCTCCAGCAGCAATGCCGGCGAGCACTCCATTCAATACACCTTGTTTCGCCCCACCTCCGATGACGAGGATAGTCCAGACGAGCCGGTGGCGTCGGCCACCTTGGGCACGGTCGAGGAGAACGCTCTTACCGTCACGATCGACCCCCGCACGGACAGCCTTTTGGTGGGCGGGACCGACCAGTACGTCAACCTCGTTGGCGAAATCATCGAATCCCTCGACTCCACTTCCGCCAACGAGCGGACCTCCGAGGTCATCCGGCTGAAAAACTCCCAAGCGGCGGACGTTGCCGCCGCCATTCGCAGCTTTCAAGACCAGGAGCGCCAGAAGGCCATTCTCGCGCTGGGGGCGGACGCGGCCGCCGGGGCGACGCGCACCTTAGACCAGGAAGAAGTCGCTGTCGTCGCCGAGCCGACGAGCAACACCCTCCTCCTCTCCGCCAGCCGCCACTACTTTGCCCAGATCCGCAAGATCGTCGATGACATCGACAAACCCCAACCGCAGGTTCTTATCCAGGTCCTGCTGGCCGAAGTGACCTTGGATGACCAGACGGACCTCGGTGTGGAATGGAGCATCACGGGGAGGGACGGGGGCAAAACTTATTCCATGGGCACGCAATTGGGCGTGGCGAAAGACCTGAGTACTCTTGGCGGTTTCTCCGGTGCGATCACGGGCACGGACTTGAACTTCCTTCTCCGCGCCCTCAAGACGGAGAACAAGCTGAAGGTGTTGAGTCGTCCACAAATCGTGACGGCGGACAACCAGCCCGCCACCATCGACATCGGCCAGCAGGTTCCGTTGGTGAACGCTAGCCGCCTCGACGTTCAGAATAACCTGACCACCTCTTTCACCTACCAGGACGTCGGTGTGAGCTTGATGGTGACGCCGAAAATAAACCGGGACGGCTTTGTGCAGATGACCATCCAAATCACGAACAGCGATATCAGCACGACGACGATCAGCGTCAACAACCAGACGGACTCTCCCGTCATCGATATGCGGCGTGCCAATACCACCGTTACCGCGCGGAGCGGGCAGACAGTTGTGATCGGCGGGCTCATCTCCACGAGCGATTCCAAGAATGTAAAGAAGGTTCCTTACCTCGGTGACATTCCCTACCTCGGGGCCGTCTTCCGCTCCACCTCGGTCATCCGCCAGCGCGAGGAATTGTTGATTCTCCTTACCCCGCAGGTCTTGGCCAACATCCAGACAGCAGTGCCTTTGGAAGACCCGACGGACGTGACGCGCAAGTTGTTGGACCACTCGGTCTTCAAAGACCAGAAAGAAAACGACAAGATGCAGAGGCGCTTGGTAGATCCCTTGTTCCCAACAAATGCGCCACCGTCTCCGACGAATGATATCCAGGTGCCGTCCCCCATGCCGCAACCTTAATGAAAAAGGCCGCCGCCGATAGATTTCTTTTGGCTGCCCTTCTGCCTGCCTTGCTGCTTTGGGCCGCGGTAGGTTGCGTGTCGGAGCGAAGGGAGCCAAAGGTTCAAAATGTGCGAACCGGAGGAACTGGCCCTGTCGGGGAAATTCACCTCTTTGGCTTTAGCAAAGCACTGCGCGGTCCCCGCGGCATCGAAGGCCTTGGCATTCAGGTCTTCGCCAGCAAGCTTGGCGTCGCTCGTGGCATCCCCATTCTTCGTGGACGGCTGGAGGTCTTGATGTTCGACCGGGTTGACAGCAGTCTGAACCCGCGAGTCGAAAAGCCGTTCAAGGTCTGGGGCTACGACGCGCCGCAATTAGAAGCATTTCGAATCACGACAGTCATTGGCGACGGATACCCGCTTGAGGTGAGGTGGAACCAGGATCGCCCGAAAAGCAAGGCGATCACGTTGGTGGCTCGTTACAGCAGCCCTGGGAAAGAAGAGGTTTATTCCGCCCCGATCACCATCTCCCTGCTCGCGCGGTAGTTCCAAACTTCACTTGACGCGGAACACCGCGTAATCCTCCGTCGGTGGCGAGCCGAAAATAAAGGGCGCAGGCCCCCAATGGTCCGAATAGTAGCCCGCACCCAGGGGGCGGCTCATCAGCGCCAGCCACCCAGCGGCAGAGCCGTGGTACTGCGCTAAAGTCTCTATCTGGCCGTCGGGGAGAGGAAATCCGTGGGTGTTATTCTGTGGCATGATGATCACTTCGTTCGACACCAGGTCCAGTTGCTTCGCATTGAGGGCCTTGGCCCCAAACGACTCCATGTAGTACTGAAATCCCCAGTGTCCCTCGAACGCAATTTCGCTGGAATGCGGGCCATATTGCTGTTGCAGGGTAACGGCAGCGGTTCGCGCCGACTCGGCCAGTTTCCAATCGCCCCATGCCACTGTCAGCCCGACTGCGAGCGAAATGGCTAATGGCACCCTGAGCAAGCGGAACCGGTCGGGGCGCGCTGCCGTGCATGTGTCAGCCTTCGGGCGATCAGGCCAGGCCGGGGCGCCCCACGCCGCCCCTATCAACTCCAAGCGGCGGACGATCAGGATAGAAACGACCGGGGCCAACGGCAGGATGTTGCGGCCCGAAACCGTCCAGTTCACGGCGCTGGCAAAGAGAAAGGTGCCGATAGTCCAGAGGAACAAAAACACCGAGTCCGTCTCCTTCCGAGTAATGATGTCCGCCGCCGCCAGGATCAGCGCCAGCGCGCCGCCGCAGGCAAAGAGCGCGATTTGCGCCACCGCGAGCCATTTCACGGAACCCGCGTCCGCGACAGAGAACATCCCCACTTTCTTCGCGCTGACGAAGAGAAGGGCCAATGCGAGCGTGCCGACCCCGCAGGCAGCCAGAACTTTCCTTCCCCACAGCGACGGGGCCGCCGCCAATGGAAGGAAGACGCAACCGCCAGTGAACGCCAGCGACGCCATCAACTTCGAGGCCAACCCGCCTCCTACTTGCCCCCTGCTGGCATAGGCAAAGGCATTTGTGACCAACCCGTTGCCATACAAGTGCGACGTCAAAGCCTGATAGGCCGACAAAACAAGGATGGGCAACAGCAGGCAAAGCAGCCAGACGCCTGGGCGGCGCAGCCGCATCATCGTATAAACGAACAAAAGTGGAACCAAACATGCGCCGAAGTATTTCGTCAGGCTTGCGGCCGAGATGAGCAGCGCCGCCAGGAACAAACGCCGGGCGCATTCCAGGCGGAGACCCTCCAACCAGAAGTACATGGCCCAAACCCACAGTGCCACCATCATGGTATCGCACATCAGGCTTGTGCCGCAGAGCAGAAAGACCGGCGCAGCAATGAGGCCAAGAGCGGCGGTCACGGGATGTGCGCAGAAATGCCGCGCCAGACAGTACGTGCCGGTCACCAAAGCCAGAGCGGGCAAGAGAAACCCAAAATGCAGCGCGATCTCGCTCCAGCCAAGGACCGAGCCAACCGCTGCCATGTAATAGCCCGTCAACGGCGGATTCTGCATCACAAACGGCATCGGCAATGGCTGCCTGTCCCAATCGACCAGAAAGCCGTAGAAATCAAGAGGATGGGACCGGATTTGCCGGGCGGTCCAGATAAAGAGAGGATCATCGATGTGAATCGCCTTGTTCAGAAAGGGGAGCAGGCAAGCCAAGGTAAGTGCCATCAGAAGCAAGACGGGCAGGACGGAATCCGGCTGGTCTTTGCCATTCGCGCTCAGGGGTAATGAATTGGCATCACCCTTCAACATTGTGGGTGGCATACGCGATGATGTTTGGCGTTCATGGAGGTGATAAAGCTGGCAGTCGTTTCATGTCGCGGCTTGTTCTGTTGGCTGTATCGATGTTCGCCCAGCGATATTCCGTTGCGCCGTTGAGCGGCAAGCGCCAGCGCGAGCCGATCGCCTCGGGAGCGGTTTCAGCGGCGGTCCCTCCGGCGCATTGCACTCTCGCAGGCTGAGCGAAGCGAGTCTGATCCAATTCGAGAGTGAAGTTGCGCTCACGCGGCCAGGTCTTGAGGACCCATTCCTTGTCTTCACGATGCAGCCAGACGCTGCCGTCGGTTCGCACGCCTCCAAAACTCACCACGCTGTTGGGATTATTCAGGTGCCGGCCATACCAAGCGGTGGGATCGAAGACAGGCATATTGGTTTCGGCAGTGAACGTGACCAGAGTTCCGGCGTTGGCCAGATGCAGTGTTCCCAAGCGGATGCGCAAAGTCCCATCGTCCAGACCTTGCATGGCCAGACGGTGGCCGTCTCCCGCGGCATCGAATAGGCCGATGAGCCAATCATAAGCGCCGTCAGGGAGGTTGGCCGGCAGGGTGACACTCCACGGGCCGTCATGGATGACTTGGCCGGCCTGCCACTGCTCGATGGACGGGGAAACCGCGTGATCCTGCTGGGCGCAAATGATTCCATTGGCGCAAAAATGGACGAAGCAATTGTAGTTTCTGTCCAGCCGATCTTGCGCATCCCATTGGTAGCTGACCCGGAAGGCGCGCGCGCTGGTTTGCTGAAACGAGGCGACGCTCGGACGCACACGACGGTAACTGGACAAATTCCAGTCGGTGACCGCGCGGGCATTCAGGAACAGTGTGTCACCGGTGTCAGCGAAGTCGGCTATGGCGCCATCGCGCATCGCCGTGCCTGCGGTAAGGCCGGCGCCTTCGGCAATCCACCCCAAATCCGGCAGGAGCCACGAGCCCGCGGCCAAGCTATTGGAGGAGCCGTTGGCCGTTACAACCAAGCCGTTTTCGTACCGGACCCGAACGCGATTCCAGACGCCGGCATCGTCGAGCTTGGCTGCCGCGGTGGCATCCATCCAGGCGCCGTGATTTTCATAGAGGATTTCCTGGGGCCTCGCGAGCGCATAACGAGCCATCACGGGCGAAAGCAAATGATGTTCCAGCCAGGCCAGCGGAATGTTGGCATAGACGGAGGAATCGAGGAAGCCTGCGTGTCCATAAGCCACTTCCTGAATTCGATAACGGTCGAGCACCACCATGGGCGCGGGTCCATGCCAGTTTGTCTGGTAGGACTCGCTGGGCCACCATCGACTGTAGTAACCCATGCCGTGGTTGAATTGGAGCGGATGGATCTTGAGCAGATCGAAATCCACGGCCAGGGGCGCCGTGAAGCCGCCGTTGCCGGGCCAACCGCTTCCGAACTGGGCTTCCACGCCGTCAAGGCACCCGCTCCAGTACCAATGATTGTTGCCTTCCCCGAAGACAGGGCCGTTGTGGATGCCGCGTTCGTAAGCCCACAGTTGCCGGTGAACGTCCCACACCCGGCTGAACTGGCCCGCTTCGGTTTGGCCTGCGTGGACATCCACATGGAACCACGGCGGCACCGCGCTATGCACGTCGAGGTAGTTTGCCTGCGTGTTGTATCTCCGATGAATCTCCGGAGATTGGGTGGCGGCAAGGCGCAGGATGGCATCGGGCTTGACGGCAAAGGATTGAATGCGGGTGCCGGGATTGTACCACGCGTCCTGGAGGTGGCCGGCTGAATCAAGCGCGATGTCGTTTGTATCGTAGAAATCGTAGTTGGGGTAGTAGTCCACGTAATTCTCGTGCAGCGCGCATCGGACGCCCAGACGCGCGCCGGTAGCGACGAGGTTGCTCATGCCGGCATCGCCCCCGTATTGAGCGTTGGCCGGGTAGTGCATGGGCAGGGCATTATCATAGCCGCTACGCTGCCAATCGTGAATCAGCGCCACGCAGTTCGTGATGCCATAACCGGCCAGATTATCCAGGTTGGCGGCAATGTTGGCGAACGTGCCCCCCCATATATCGAGCACGATCTTGTTGGCCAGAAAACCGCGCCAGGGCGAAGGCTGGTTCGGTGGATTGGGCAGCACTTCCGCCAGATGCCAGGCGGCAGTGAAAACGACGCGCTCCCGCAACGGGACGCGGGTGCCGTCGGTGAGCGCGTTGTAGCTGGCCTTCGTTCCGCTGCACGCAGTGGCGGCAGATCTGGTCCAGTCGAGCAACTCGCCGACAAAGAGACCTTCCTGCGGAAGATAATGCACCTCGCCGGGATAGTAGGGCGCCACCACCTGCCGTCGCCGCGCGACTGGTCCCCAGACGCCGGGATCGAACGCCATCACGTCAGGCTGATCACACGTGAGCGCCAACGTCAGGCTCTTGCCCACCATTTGCCCGGTGATTCGAACGGTCGCACGGGTCGAACCGACGTTGAAGGTTCGCCAAAGCGTGCAACCCTGATTCGTCCGCAGCCAACCGCTGGCGACTGGCGAAGCCGGCTGGTTCCACGAGAGCGCGGCCGAGTTGGCCAACGGCGCCGTCACAGGCGTGTCGCCCGCCATCCGCGCGTGGAGCGTGAGCGTGCCGAAGAGACCATCGTCGGCCGACTGCGGGGCACGCCATTGGGATTCGAGGACACCATCGGGCCCAGTGTAACGGAAGCGCGCCACGCCGTTGGACAGACTCGTGGTGGAAGTCCCCGGAAATCCGCTTTGGGGCGCAACTTCCGTTGTTTGCCCGGCCCACAAATTCGACAGGGCAAGAGGCGGGGGCGAAGGACGGCTAGCCACGGATGGAGTATAACCTTCCAGCACAATTTCGCGATCGCCCCAGAGAGAATAGTCAAATGAAGGGTCGTTCTTCGGGCCGGGGTCCACTTCGAAACGCACCGTTAGATTGGATCCGCGGCGGGAACTGAAGTCGAATTCGAACTGGCGCCAGATGTCATTGGTTTGGTGGTAGTCGAACAGCTTTACGCCGTCGGCGTAGAGGCGGAACGTGACGCCGTCAGAATCGTTCACGTTCTGCGAGCGCATCGCCGTCGCACCCCGCAGCAGGATGCGCCGCGCCCCGGTCGGGAGATGGATGACAAACTGCTGGAAGGCAATGCCCGTGCCGTTGCGCCAGGGACAATGCATGAGAAAGGCCCGCTTTCCATTTTGGGCGCCGAAGGGTTCGCATGCCACGCCCGTGCGGTCCTCAAAAAAACCCGACCAGCCCAGCGGGAATTGTTGCTCGGCCTGGCCACGAAACGCGTATCCGACGGCATAAACTCCCAACTCGTCGAGCTTCATCACCGGCAGGTCGGGATTGACGGCTGGTTGCGCGATCGCGGAGGCCGCCAAGTCGGCAGCGCTCAGTAAAAGCAGTCCCTTGCGTATAGGTTTCATTTTCTTGGGGTTCAATCGTGACCACTCCCGTCCTCTCTTACTCTTAACCCGGAACGATGCAGCAAATATCGGGGACCGCGACCGTCTCGGTCGCTTCAGTCGGCGTCCCGCCGACTGGCGCAGGAGTCAAAACCGTCCACATTTTGGTGAATCCCTGGCGGCGCTGATGCCTTCGGCGGGACGCCGAAGGCTGCGGGCGAGACGCCCCCGCTCCCCAATCCATCTGCATGGATACGGCTTAAAGCTATCGTCTTCACTGCGGCATGGAAAGTTGTTCCAACCTCGCGCCTTCACGCTGCCAGACGAGCGCTTCGACCCGCGGCACATACATTTGCGTCTCCGCGGGCAGGTGTCTCGCAATGCCGTCATAACTTTGCGCCTTGTAACGATCCAACAGCTTCTCCACCGTGCCTTCTCCCGAGTTGTAGGCGGCCAGGGCCAGGCGCCAGTCCTGGAAACGATCGTAGAGATTCTTGAGGTATCGCGCGGAGGCGGTTGCGCTGGCTTCGGTCTGAAACCGCTGATCGCGCGGCCACAAGGAAAGTCCGAACCGTTTGGCCGTGTCCGGCATTAATTGAAAGAGCCCCGCCGCTCCCGCCGGACTTTCCGCGCGTCGGTCAAAGGACGATTCCACCTCCGCCACCCACACCAATTCTGGCGGGACCTTTTGCGCGGCAAAGATCGGCTTCAGTTGTGGCACATACTCCTTGGCGGCTGCGGACCAGGGCCGTCCGGTGACTTTTCTGACCCAAATCTCGCGCTCGGTTTGAGGCGGCGGATTGATCCTCAGCGGCGCTGGCAGATTGGTTTCAACGGTCGGCGGTGGAATGGTGATGAGGAGTTCGTCGGCAACGTCGAGATAGTCCATCTGCGCTTTGAGCCAGGCGGCGTAGGGCTGGGTTTCTTCCTGGCTTTCCAGCAACGGCAGCACAGCGTGCGCGGGTTGCCTCAATGCCGCCAGGTCCACCACGTAGTCGCCTTGAAAACGCTGCTGGATGTCGCGGAAGAATTGCTTCACCGCCGGATCGTCCAGTTTGGGCAGAGCGTTGAGCACATTGGTGTCGAGGTTTTCCTGCGCCCACTGTTGCGCGTCCTGCAACAACTGCGGCAAGGTGACCGTCTGGTCGTCAGCCCGGGCCACGCACGCTCCGGCCAACAGCAGTGCGAACATGTAGTGGGCGCTTTTCATCATGGAAATCTATCTCCAGTATCTATAGAGTGTCTTGTATCATAATCAGAACAGTTCGCACAAATAAATCACCGGATGCCAAAAGGCGGCCGCCCCAACCACGTCCGACGCGCAGCGGCTTTTCCGTCCGCGGCCGGAGCCTGATCAGCCAAATCGCTTTCAAAGCTGGAATAGCGGCGGCGGTCGGGGTTTTGGCTTTTCGAGTGGGAGCGTCCTCCCTGGACCGCGCCATTCTCCACCCGCTGCCATCGCATCCCGGCAATATTTTTCTGGCCGGCGAGCCAGTAGTGGTACCGGTGCCGCCAGGCGAAGGCGAAACGTGGCGCGCCGTCGATTATGAGAACAACCTTGTGGCAAACGGCGCCTGCAAAAAGGGAATGGCCGAGACCGGCCCGTTGCCGGTGGGCTGGTACAAGATCGTTCGCACGGCTGGCCACGCCACAAACGAGGTTTATTTCGGCGTGCTGGAACCTTTACGCGCGCCCACTCCTCTCAGTTCGCCCATTGGAATTGATGTGGCGGCGGCGTGGTTCTATCCAGACGCGCGGCTGGATGGAGCGATCAATCTTTGCCAGTTGGCGGGCATGAACCGAGTGCGCGACCGGTTATTGTGGTCGGAAATCGAGCCGCGCCGAGGAGAGTTCGCCCCTCACACGCGCTACGACAAGGTGCTGCGTGCGCAAAGGTCCGCGGGATTGCAGGTGTTGGATGTCAATCATTTGTCCGCCGGCTGGGCCAATACCAATAGCGCGCGTTTCCCGCCGGACTTGCGGGACATTTATAACTTTTACCGGGAACTGGCGCATCGCTGGCAAGGGCAGCTTGCGGCCTTCGAGCCGTGGAATGAAGCGGCCATCAGGGATTTTGGCGGCCATACCGGCAGCGAAATGGCCACGTTTCAAAAAGCGGCCTGGCTTGGCCTGAAGGCCGGCAACCCGGAGTTAATTGTCTGTCAAAATGTTTTTGCCATCCACCGACTCGCGACGCTCCGTCAGGTGAGGCCAATTTGGAGCTTTCCGAACAAAAGATGGACACGCGGCTATGGGAGGATCCTCTGGGCCGCACTGGTGAGCTGGCCACGACCAACAAGCTGGAGCTAGCCTGGATTTCCACGGAACGGAATTGAGCTAACGCGCGGCACCTTTTTGCCAAAGCCTCGCCGTTTCTGCTCTGGCCTTTCGTTTGAAAGGAACAAAGCCAG
>JBKQWF010000114.1:0-4366 GCA_052139695.1 Limisphaerales bacterium | reverse complement strand
CAACAGAGGAGAAAAGACGCTGCGAGCCAGCAAAGGGGCGGGAGGAAGTTTCTCCCAAAGGAACCCCGTGTTAGCTTAATTCCGTTCCGTGGAAATCCAGGCTAGGCAATCTGGCGGCCGATATCAGGGACCCTCGTAACGCAGATTTCTCACTTCTCGCGGTCATGATCCCGGGTGGTCCGGCCAGCGAGGAACGGGAACTGCGCATCCGCAGCCGCTTCGCGGTGGTATCAGCGCTGGCGGAATCGGCTTACGCGCCCAGGCAACAAGCGCAGGTTGGGATCGCCCAGATGCCTTGGCCAACAACCTTGGAACTAACCTCCCACCTCCAATCTTGCCATTGCAAGCCCTGCCAAACGGGTGACCGACCGGATTCCAAGGATGTGTCCTCTGTCGGAAACAACCAAGAAGAGAAGATCAAGGAATTTGCACACTCCTCCCGAAACAATCGCATGATCTACGCCTTCGAATGGTACGAACGGGAGCCATTCTTGCAGGGCCGCCCCATTCGCGGGACCAATACAGCTCCCGTCCTTGTCGTTTGGCTGGACGAAGACCAGTTTGGCGATTTTCCGATTCCGAGGCTGGATTTATTCCTTCGCGCCTTCGGAGACACAAATACGGCGAGCATCAATAGTCCTGACACAAATGAAACTTGGTTGACCACCAACTTGACTAATCCTCCCACCAACCACTATCACAGCATTATGCTCGTTGGGCCGGGCCGTTCGGATACGTTGAAGGCAATCTTTGCCACGAAGCCCTCCTTCGCGCTTGGAAACGACCGGACCAATTTGACCAAACACGTTTCCGTATTCCTGGCTTCGCCGCGAGCAATCGACCAAGTGCTCCTTACAAACTGTTATGACCCGGAAAGCCCGCGGCTGGCGTTGGTCAGCAGTCTGACAAACTATTTTCAGGATGTCAAGAATCTGGCCCCAACCGACTCAGACTTGGCGTGGGAGGTTCTGGATGAGCTGCGGTTGCGCGGCCTGGACTTCTCCAAGACGAACGAAAACCACCTGGTCTTGATTGGAGGTTGGGATGAGTACTTTGGCCGAATGCTTTCCGCGGCTTATGCCGGGGAGATTGAGGCTTGGCCATCACGCAAAGCGCGCGGCAAGTTTTTCGATACTTACGCGGCAGGCAATTATCCAGCGCCGACCAATCTGCACACTTTTCTCTATTTGAGTGGATTGGACGGCCAAGGTCTGTCCACGAGCAATAAACGAAGAGGATCTTCGGAGGACGAACCGACCGAAGCAAGGAACAACGATCCAAAACCGAAACCATCCCGCTGGACGCCAGACGAGAACCGTGCGGAAGGCCCGGCCCAATACGACTATCTGGGCCGGCTCGCGGGTCGCATGCAGGAATTGAACAGGCAGTTGGTCCGTGAAGGCAAGGGAGGCAGGATCTCCGCCGTCGGGATCGGTGGAGGGGACGCTTACGACACATTGCTCATATTGCAAGCCCTGCGGCCCCGCTTCCCCGATGCGGTATTTTTTACCACCCAACTGGACGCCCGCTTCTGCGACCCTGAAGAATGGAAATGGAGTCGTAACCTGCTCGTTGTTACAGGCTATGGTTTGCGGTTAAGCGACCATTTTCAACTGCAAACGGCGCCGTTTCGGGACAGCGACCAAACCGCCACCTTTGCCGCGACGCTCTCGGCCCTAGGCTGCACTAATTTGCCGAACATGACTAACCGCTTTCCGGTGCAACGCTTCGAAATCGGACGCAACGGCCCGGTTACGCTGAGCCCTGATGACGATGGAAGATCGCCCCACATTCATCCTGATCTCAACCGCGGAAAGGGGCTATGGGACTGGCTGGCCCTGCAACATCGCGGATGGCTATTGCTTGTTATTTTCGGCTGCGCCGCTTTGCTGGCGCTCTGTTTGTCAACCAACGTCCAGCAGTTCACCGTTCGAATGCCCCAATTCTTGGCTGGGCCGCTCTGGCTGAAAGAGGAGGACATCGGTGGTTTGGATGGTTTTGTCGAAATGGCCGCAGTCCTGGGCCGCATCGATCCGCAGGAAAAATCGAAGCAAGCCCTCCAGATGCTATGGCTGCGAGAAACGATCAAGAAACTCATTTGTCATGAGGAAGAGCAAATGGAAGCCGATATGTGCGGCCAGGAAGCTCCTGCGATTCTCACTGAACTTGACATTCGAGACCCAGCCAAACTGATCAAGCTAATGGCCGAAAACCAAGAGGCTCCCCCATCAGGCGAAACTCCCGATCCCTCGATGGAACAGAACGGGCAAGCCCTGGCTTCAATTCGAGCTTCTCTCCCATCGACGGTTAAAGCTCTGATTGCGAAGGGAAACCTTTCCAAAATTCTTCCTCCCCTCATCAAAGCGTTGCGGACGTTATTGAACACGGTCGATTTGTTTCCGACAAAAGCTCCCGGCAGCCAAGAAGGCCAACATCCGGAGGAGCCCGTGTTATGGCGCAAGAACCGAAAAGAGCTGAGCCGCAGGTTTGCGGAAGTCTTTGCTCCTCCCATCCGCATGAGCGAGGTGTTTTTTCCCGCACCAGGTCCGGCCTCGCAGTCTCCCGCTGATGCGAAAAACGAGATCATGCAGATAGTTAAGGATGCTGAACGACACGATTGCCTTCAGTCCGTCATCTTGAAGGTCTTGCACGCTTGGAATTCCCAATGGTCTCAGCCGCCAGATCACAGCATGCTCCCGCTGACCGGGCTTGATCGTGAAAACAACGTCCTGCAACTGGGACCGGAGCCGCTCTGCATCGGAAACGGAAACGACCTGGACAAGTTGAAGGAATTTCGTGAAAACGCGGATAAACTGATTGAACATCTTCTTCCCTCCGCCCCTCCCACCGCGTCCGACAAAGGTCCAAAAGACGATCCCGGATTTGACTGGCGGAGGGCTGCGGCTTCGGCGCGGGCCGCCAGCCTTGGCCTCTACGACCTTCGCAGTCTGCGCTGGTTTTGGCTGGCTGGCATTTCTCCGGGTGGGGTCGCGCTGGGGGGATGGATGTTGTGGGTGCAGTCCGGAGATCAACCCTTCTGGCTCTCTGCCTGGTCCGGGGCTTCCCTCTGGCCCTCCAACTGGATTTATCTGTCGGGTGTAGCGCTCGGATTTCTCTTCATCAGCGAATCTTACTTCCAATTGCGAACGACTCTGCTCGAAACCACACGGGAGTGCCGCCTGAATTACAGGAACCTGAGCGGTGGCAGCCTCCCTGCCCAGCGCCCTCCCTGGCGGGTTCACAGCCGGATCTGGCGGCTCATAAAAAGGACATTTTATAGCTGTTTGGATGAGCCGGTTTCCATAGTGGAAGCCGATGATGCCTGGAGCGACTACCAGTCGCAAGGTCGCGGCCTGTATCGGTGTTGCCGCACGATCTTCTTTATGCTGCTGTATTTCGTGTTGGTGCTCCTGGTGTTCTACCTGGGAGTCGGCCACATGTACAAACCGGTTTTGCGGCAGCCTGCCAGCTTCTGGTATGGCGGGCTGGCCTGGGTAGCGTTCCTGCTATTTCTATTCCTGAGCTTTTGGACGATCGACGCCGCTTTTCTTTGCCGGTGGCTCATTCTGCGAATTAGCCAGGGCCCAACGCTCTATTCGCTGGCCACCCGCCGGCACTTTGCCAGAAAACGAGGCCAGGTTCCGCTGCACGTGCTGAGTGAATGGATCGACGTCTCGGTCATTGCCCACATTACTGAACGGGTTGGTGCTTTGATTTACTTTCCGGCGGCGCTCCTTCTCTTGATCATCCTCGGCAATGACGACTTCCTTTACTATTTTCCATGGCCTCCCGTTTCTTACCTCTCGTCGCATGCAACTTCATCGTGGCCGCGGCCAGCATCCTCATCTTGCAGCGCGCCGCCCGCAAAGCCCGTGAGCAAAGTCTGGAAGTCTTGCAAGATAAACTCAATCAGCTCAGGGCCGGCGCGATCTCCACGGAAGCCCAAGCTAAACAGCACGATATTGAAGAGACCGAGGAATTGCTCGACGAGATCCGTGCTCTGAAAAAGGGGGCCTTTGGAGGATTTTGGGGCAATCCAGTCGTGGGGGCGTTGTTGGTGCCCTCCGGCGGCACCGCCTTGGTGGAGATCATCAAGTACTTCATTAAATGACAAATAACTCAATGCCCGTAAAACCTGAGTGCCCATGAACCAGAAATCCATTCATCCAATTATTGATGTCCGCGGATATGCGATGACTCCTGTTGAAATCGAAGACACCGTATCCGATCCGCTACGTGGGCTTTGGCGTGAGGCGCGAACTGCGCCTGATGCAAGTCAAGCAAAACAGTTTTTCACCGTCACGCATCCTTTTCACCCTTGGCGCGGGCAGCGATTTGAGTTGATAGACTGCCGGCGCCGGTGGGA
>JBKQWF010000113.1:0-17573 GCA_052139695.1 Limisphaerales bacterium | reverse complement strand
CCTGCGGATTTAACAAATCAGCCGTCTTGCGGCCGCGGGACCCGCGCTCGGGCAACTCCTCCTTCCTCTCAAACCTCCTCCGCTCGACCTCGCCTCGGCTTTTATTCTACAAGCCGACGCCCTGCGTTCCAGCTTCCGCAGTAGCCGCTCCTGTCGCAGGAAAACCGCCAGTGTCGAAATGAGTCCAGTGACCCAGGCTGGCCAAATCAATCTGCCAAGTGAAACATGTCTTGCCGCTTGCCCTGACGGGCTTGCAGAGACGGAGCCAGCCACGATTGCTGACGACTGGCGTGCCAGTGCTTTCGCATGCCGTTCGATCGGGATCAGAGAAATATCGTTGCCGGAAAAGTGAGGCCATCGCGGGGCCAAAAAGGCGTTGGCCCAAGCGGGACCACCCCAACGTGGGGCGAGCGCGCCCGCCACCGGCAGAAGCAGCAAGCTCACCAGCGCGGCCAGCCAAATGAAATGGCGCGTGGCAGCCGCGCTCCGGCGGCACAGCAGCGCAAGGAGGAACGCCGTTATCAGAATCAAGAAGCTCTGGCCCGCCGCTTTTAACAACGCGCCGGCTGCGGGAGGTGAAACAGTCAAGACTATCGAGTTTAGGGGATTCATATCTTCTATCTGCCGTCCTTTCGGGCTTGGTTGATGATTTTTTGCAACTGGTCGATTTCTTCAGAGGAAAGCTGGGCGTCGGCGGATTCCAACAGCGCGGCCACGGCCAACGGCGCGGAGCCGCCAAAGAACGTCCGGACGACCCGCCGCAAGGCGGAACGGCTGGCGCGGGCCCGCGGTTCCGTCGGCAGATGCACATAGCGCAAGCCTTCCCGCCGATGCCTGACATGGCCTTTGTCTTCAAGGATGCGCAAGAGCGCCCGCACCGCGGAATAGCTGGGCGAATCGGGCAGCGCCTGATGCACGTCGGCCGCCGTGGCCTGCCCGCGAGCGTGCAGGATTTCCATGATCTGGCGTTCCCGCCGCGTCAACTGCGCGTCATTTTCCTTCATAGAATGCTAAAATATTAGCAGATCGGCGCGCCAGGTCAAGCCTTAAATGCTAAATTTTTAGCAATTGCTTTTCCCCCGAAAATAGCGGGAGCTACCGCCCCGCGCTAGCGCGGCGCAAAATCCTCTTTGTTTTCCGCCCACCATTTTTCCCACGCCGCCGGATCGGGTCCGAGCTTTAGCCCCGTCAGCCGGCGGAGCCTGGCACGCACAAGCCATCGGACACCTTCGTCGGGGTCACGCAGCATGGCCACAATCCGATCGACTGCGTCTTTATCGCCCATTTGAACCAGCGCTTTTAAGCCCCTTAGTCGGGCCATGATTAAAGAGTTGGTGAGGAGAGGCTCCAGCTCGTTCAGATTCGGATGAGGGCTGCGATGCGTCAACTGTTCGAAGGCAAAGGAGACCACAGGCAGGTTGGTGGAGGTGAAAAGCTGAGCCAGTTGGTCTCTCGGGAAACCGTCCCCAACCAAGTAGGCGGCTTTGGAGGCAGCAGGACCGTCTTCGGCAATCAGTTTCCTTAAAATCGGAAGCTGCAAGTCTTCCCTATGCTCGCTCAAACATTCGTTGGCCGCGGAACGGACATCCTCGTCACTGTCAACTAACAGTTCTTCCAACTGGGGTGCAAAGGCGGCTTCCCAATTCATCCGCGCCGCATAACAACCGTCGCGCCGATTGCGCGCGTCCGCGTCCCGCAGCAACCCAGGCACGACCGCGGTCAACCTGTCATCTTTCATCGGGCCTGTGGGCGAAACGTATCCGCCCACCGCGTAAGCGGCCTGCCGGCGTTCGAGGGCGTTGGAACTGTTCAGGGCAGATAACACGGAAGGAACCGCATAAGCACCCAAGTGCGCCAAACACAGCGCGGGGCCTTCACCCCCGTCTGTGCCGAGTTTCGCTGCCAATACCGGAACCGCCGGCTCGAATTCAAGATCCCGCATGTTTTCCGGTGCGAACACTTCGACCTGTTTCGTCAGCCACCAGGATTTACCGGCCAGCCGGGGCATCTCCTTGGAACATGCCGTCAGTTCCTGGGGATCAACCTGCATGCTCTGCACCAAATCGCCTCCTCCAGAAAAGTCCTCCGCGGATTCGCTCCGAAATCTCCGCGCTTCTCTCCCCATTAACTGGCGCATGACGGCCGCGCTGGGTCGCGGGTCGGTTGGATCATCGTCCCACATGGGAGCGAAACGCGCGCCGGGTTCGGAGGGCGGGCGAGGGCGCCTCTGCGACTCTTCTGTCATGTTTTGTATTTTCGCGTCCACCCGCTTTTGGTTCTCCTCCAGGCGATGATGCCTCTGGGCAGCTTGCTGGATCCAATCCCCCCGCTCCCGTTTATAGTCGGCAAACTTCTTGTCGAAAATCACCCTGCTGATCAACGGTTCCGAGGCCAAGATATAAAGCGAGATCTCAGAAGGCTTGCCATTGACGGCTGAAATCGCCAAGGGAAACACCGCCGTCTCTGAGGGAAAACTTATGATCAACGGATGCAACTCGCCGTTGGCTAGCTGCTGGCGGGTGATCGGAGAAATTGCCGTTTCAGGCTCCTTTCTCCAATGGCCGCGCCGCAAGATGAAACCATTTTGATTGGGATTAATCTTTGCGGCCACAAAATACCACTGTTTCTTGACATAGCCGTCCAAGACATCCTTTTTTTCCTTGGGAAAAACGAAATGGTGGGCCTCGAGCCATTCGCCCAAACGCACGGTATCGGTGGCGGCAAGCACAGCCACTTCATACGCTCCGAGGGTCTTCACTTCGATCACCTTGACTCCCGTGGCCGCAGCCATTCCCAACGTGCCTCTGCCTCTGGTCGTTCCTGCGTCGAATCGCCGCTGGGTCAGCCGGCTCATCTCGTAGAAACAAGCCATCGAACCTTTCTGGACTTCGGGCAAACCTGGCACCGGGATCAACCAGCCAAAGTCTTCGGCCGGCCCTTCGTATTTGACCTGCAAAACCATGTCTTCTTGGCCGTCATCCTGGAAAATAATAGCCTTTTGGGTCGGCTCATTGATGTCCTTTGGTTTGTTCCAGCGAAAGACAAAACAGCCATCCGCCGCCGCGGGGGAGGCTCCCAGCAGCAATAAGCCAGCAATGGCTGCGGAAAAGCTGGCGCGCAGCCAGGCAAATCCGCCAGAAGCTGATCGATGAGCACGCCATGCAAGATGCATACGCAGATTCCTTTCCGTGATGAGGAACTTCTATCCAAATCCAAGGACGGATTCAACATCAATCAGCCTTCTGATGGCACATTTGTGTTTCAAAAACCGAAACGGAAGAGGACATTCAGGGAAGCGCTTTTGATTGTGAGCAACTTGCAACTTTCGGATTCACCCAAAAGAAACTCGCCTTGGTGGATTAGAACAACTTTGATCCTGGCGGGGTTGGCGCTTTTTCTTTGGCTGGCGATGGCCATGCCGGTCGCGCGGTTTCCGGTTAAGGTGCTCCAGCTGACCAACGACCCAAGGCAAGGCTGGCTGGCGACGTTCCTGGTGACTAACGAGAGCCGGTTAATCATTGACTATTGGATCTGTTCGCCTCAAGTCAAGTCGAATGGCCTCTGGCCCGTCGTTCAGGAACCCGCATGGACTGCCAGCCTGAGATTGGCCCCGGGCGAGGCCAATACGTTTTCAGTCGCAGCCCCTGCCACCGCGATGGAGTGGAGAGAGCCAGTCCGTTGGGGATACCGGCCAACGACGAAGGTCCGGCGATGGGTTGGCCGGTTGAAGTCGAATTTCAGATTAAACTGGTACTTGCTGCGACATGGGAAACGGCTCCGCTATAACCAGGGTGTGGAGTTTGACCTCTTCATGAGCTACTCGGCGGCGATCGAAAAATGATCAATGGGACTCAGTAAGTCCAGTAACATACGTTCTGGCAATTCCCGCGCTCGTATTAGCCAGGGCATATTTGATAAGAAATTCGTTTAAAGCGGTGTTCCCGCAATCAAAATTCCGAACATCATGGGAACTGGTTATGAGGGCCGGAGGCGAGAACATTAACGCGGCTCAAAAACGGATGGTTCAGTCAATAACCGTTTGAGTTCAGGAATTTCCTTGGCCGGCGCATCCAGGGCCGCATTGAACGCCAGCCATTGCGCTTTGGGCAAAACAAACCGGGTCTGGTCTGCCAATACGGCTTCCGCCGCATCCCGGGATGAGCGCACCACGAAGTCGGTCAGCGAGTCGTTGCGCAGTTTTGCCGCCCTGCGGACCAGAATTTTGACCGCCGGCGCAATGCGCAGAATCAGACGCTCGGACGCCACTTCGGCTTCAGGTCGTTTCGAAGTTGTGCTCACAATGTGAGCACAATACGGTCGTCCGCTTGTCTGTCAAAGGGCCCTCGGACGGTCGAACTTCTTCGACGGGCGAGGGCGCCTCTCCCTATCCTACGATCCCGACCCGGACGCGTGCATCTCACTGGCCGTTTCCTTGGGCGCGTATCCCTCCAATCGGTAGGTGTCAATCATCTGACTCAGGCCTTTCGTCGGACGCCGCTTCTCCTCGTCCAATGCCAGCGCGTTGCGGAATCGCCCCAGGCGCAAATACAATTTGTAGCTCTCTGGAACCTCGACCCCGAACTCGGCCAACGAAATCCGTCCCGTATCCACCGCTGGCAACGCCTTGCCATTCCGGGCGGTTTCCGCGTAAAAATCCTTCCACAACTGCACCGCCTGATTCGTGATGGCCTGCGCCGGAATCCGACCGATTTGCCGCAAAATATCTCTCTCCTTCACCGTCACCAATTCGATTCTCCCCACCATCACCCGCGTGAGTTCGGACGGCACCGAAACTGCCAGCGGCAAATAAGAATCCGTCCACGTCCTGGGCGTGAGGAAGAAGAGCCGCATCCCGGGGCTCTTGAAATAAGAAAGTTCCCATGTGTTCAACAGGGCGTTGGCTTCATCGCCAAACAGACCCTCCTCCACCAGCGCGTCATGCAACGCCGCCTTCAGCTTCGCCAAATTATCCGCGCTATAGTCCACGCTCCGAAAAGTCCCCGGCGTCTTGACAACTTCCGGCGCCCCTCCGCCCAGCGTCAACGCCGGCACCACGCGATAAGCGACCTTCCCATCCTCCTGTATATCCACCAGCCACAGCGATCGGACCTTTACAGGTTTGTCGCCCTCCGCAGGCGGCCATTGGCCCGTCAAGGCCAACTCATTCCCATCTGATTCCCGCGCCACGCGAATCGGCGCGTCAATATGTGCCACTCCCCGATAAAACAAGAATTTCTCCGCCTCCTTATGCGGCCCCAGCACCGAAGCCGCCTCCACCGCGCGCGGCGCCGTCCAGACATGCTGGTCCGTGGGCGGCCCGGCCCAAGCCCCGCCGACTTCCAGGTTGTTCCACGATAAAGTGCTCACGGTCTTGCCCGTGAGATGGCCAAATCCCCCCGATGACCCCGGCAGCACGCCTGGAGCGGTGGCATCGGCCGCGGGAAAATATTCCGTCAACCACCCGCCGCGGAACGCCGCTTTGACATTCACCCCCTGAGCGTTCGGCTGGGATGCAGGCGGATGAAAATAAAGCACCGGGGTCTCCAGCCGCATGGTCACATCCGGATGACACCGCGGCGCGCCTTGGAAAAGGAACGCTGGGGCCTGGGTCGGGTTCAACAGCAGGAAATCCGCGTCGCGATGCACAAACTTCGGCACCGGCTCATCATCGGTGTTGATGCCGCCAACCGCATTCCCGTTTTCATCCTGCAACGAAGTAAAGGTCCCCCACTCGTGAACCGCCCATTTCGCGCCGGCGCCCGGCGGCGCATCCGCCGCCGCCACGATCCCCGGAAAAACCACCAAGACAATCAAAGCCAAAATATTTCTCATAAGACATTAGGATGGTAACCATTAAAACAATACTCCAAAAAAATTGAAAGTCATGAAACAAACAGCCAATTCCGGGTCGTCTAAAAACGAGTGAAATTCCCCTCCCGGCAAGCCGTCGAGTCCTCTGTCAGAACAACTCGAAAAACGATTCCTGGCCGAGGTGCTTCACGTACTTCTTTATGAGCATTTATGGGAGTTCGTCGGTTGTGGATTCACCGGGAGTCGGCGGCGCGGCGACGTATTCGAGCAGATCGCCGGGCTGGCAGCGCAATTCCCGGCACAGAGCGTCCAAGGTGCTGAAGCGCACCGCCCGGGCTTTGTTGGTACGTCAACGGAATTTATTGAAATTCGATAATTTACCTCAGAAGTGCCTGATCAGGTGCATCATCCAATAAACTCCAGGGCGCGGCCTCCGAGCACGCTGTGGCGGTTTTACTCCTGACATTTTGGCGATAAATCTGAGTTAAAAATATCACAAATAACCTAACTCTTCCGCCTTCAATTGAACCGATATTTGTTGTGGGCTGATTTGCAGGGCCTCACTGAGAAATCCCTCCACCGTCTGATCAATAGCTGCCCCAGGTTCTGTTTGATTTCCTTAAAGTAGACTTCGATGGACCAGCGGAGCGCATAGACTTCCAGGATTTTCGTCTCGCTCAATTTCACCTCCGTGCAAAGAAAGACCACCCAGGTGTCGGCCGAGTGGCAGCGCACCGGGGCGCTGAAGACCAAGCGCACCTCCACCCAACGGGCGGGTTGGCCGCTGTCGCTTTCCAAATTGAGGCTTACCACCAAGCTGGCGGTCTTGAACCGAGCGCGGCGATGGGCCGGGCGCATCCGGCGCTGGACCCGCGCATACAACTGGTAAGCGGTGCAAGCACGCCCCAGGTAGCGATAGGCTAAGAGCCCGCGCTTCATTTGGAAGATGGCGGTCAGTTTGTTTTCCAGGCAGCAGGCGATGTTCTCTTTGCACCCGAACCAGGCGTCGGCCAGGACAAAGGCGGCGCGAAAGCCCGCGCGGAGGGCGCGCCCGAGCATCTCCCGGAACAGGGATTGTTTGGTTTGCTCGCCCGCCCGGCGCATGTCCCGGGCGGCCGCGCTGCGCTGGTCCTTGAAGGGTTTGTTCTTGGGCTTGTCGATGCGGCACTTTTCCCCTACGACGATCTGGGCTTCCAGCGGCAGGAACCCCTTTTCTCCGGCCAGTCCCAAGTGCAGGACCTGGTGTCCCTTGCGCGTCCGGCCTTCGGTGTGGTCGAAGTAGCAACTGGTGCCTTCGACCTTGCGTCCGGCCCGAGCCTGGCTGGTGTCGTCAACGACGAAAGCGCGCTCGGAGCACGGCCCCAGCTCATTGCGTGATAGACTCCGCAGGCCAGTTCGCCGACTTTACTGAAAATCGCGTGAGCAACCGATGCCAAAGCTTTCGACATCCTCGGCGGGGATGCCATGATCGACGCGGCGCGGTTTTATGCCGCACGCCAACCCGACAAAATCACACGGTGCATAGTGGCGGAGGTGCTCATCGAATTGCTCACAGCAAAAAAGGCGCACGGCAAGTCCGACCGTTACTTCGCGGACCTGCGAATCCGCCTTGGCCGCCTTGCCAAAGACTGGCCGTTTGACATCGGCTCAATCCCTGGGCCGGACATCCAAGGATGGTTGGATCGCCTGAAAATGGCGCCTCGGAGCGTGGCGAACTTTCGGACCTGTCTTGGCACACTCTTTGGCTTTGCGGAGTCTCGCGGATATGTATTCGAGAGAGGGAACCCGATTGTGAAAGTTGAATCAACCGAAATCAGCGGGGACGGCGTCATTGAGATCTACACCCCCGAGGAACTATCCAATCTGTTGAACAGTGCATCTGTCGCATTCGTGCCGTTTATCGCAATTAGCGCATTTGCCGGTCTTCGTACAGCCGAAATTGAGAGGCTGAAATGGCAAGACGTGTGTTCAGCAGGCCGACAGTCATCGAAGGGAAAGTGCCCACGAATCAAACGGCGGCATGTTGGCTGGTGCTCACCCTTGATGGCAGTTATGTTTACACGGCCAATGCTGGCAGCGCCGCCCATTAATGCCCAAGCATCCAAGGGCGTTTTGTCGTTCGCGAGACTTCGAATCTTCCCACTTTGCCCAAGTCCAAAGTTCGTGTGGATTTTTTCCGCGCCGCCTTGAGAGACCCGCCGCCGCAGCCAGAATGGCACTGATGGCTATTTGTGACCCGCGGTTCATGCCGACTTTTTTCGTTGCGAACATGTGCCTGACGCAGTTGGGCAGGCATGAGGCTAAGGTTGGGCGCGCTCAAGATTCGCTCCGCTGGCTTCCGGCATTCGGGACATCGAGCGGCAAGATTTCGATCGTCCACGGCGCGCCAAAGAGAGAAGGACGCGCATGTGGCGCAACTGTAATCATAAAAAGGCATGGCGATTGGATATGAAGTTCATTTCGCCTTCGCCAGGTCCATGCTGCCGGCGACCATTTTCTTGGGACCGTGAGCGTTCGGGAGGATGTCGAACGCAAAAATCTCCGACGGCACGTAAAGAGTGGCGCAGGCATTGGGAATATCCACGATGCCGCTGATGTGGCCCTCCACTGGCGCGGTCCCTAGAATGGCATAGGCTTGCTCGCCCGTGTAGCCAAATTTCTTCAGATATTCGATGGCGTTTAAGCAGGCGCGCCGGTAAGCCACAGTGGCATCGAGATAGTATTGCTTACCGTGTTCATCCACGGAGATGCCTTCGAAGATGAGATGTCGCGTATAATGTGGTTCCACGGGGCTGGGTTGGAAAATCGGATTCACAATCCCGTATTTCTTCATGCCGCCCTTGATGAGACTCACGCGCAGATCCAGGTAACCGGCCATTTCGATGGCCCCGCAAAATGTGATTTCGCCATCGCCCTGGGAGAAATGAATGTCCCCCATCGAAAGCCCCGCGCCCTTGATATACACGGGGAAGAATATCTTGGAGCCCCGGCTTAGGTTCTTGATGTCGCAATTGCCCCCATGCTCGCGCGGAGGCACGGTGCGAACCGCTTCCTTCGCCGCCTCCTTGGCCGCGCTGGCCTTCATCGTTCCCAGGTGCGCTGTTTCAGCAAATGGCAGCGCGCATAAGGGAGGAACGCGGTTGGGGTCGGTGGCAAAAAGTTCAGATTCCCGTTTGTTCCAAGTGTTGAGCAGGGCGCGTGAGGGAAGGCATCCGATCAAGCCTGGGTGCGTGATACCCGCGAATTCGACCCCTGGAATATGTCGCGAGCTGGTATATAAACCGCTGAAATGCCAGCAAGCCTTTCGCGCGTCCGGAAATTGATCCACCAGAAAGCCGCCTCCATTTTGCCTGGCAAAAATACCGGTGAATCCCCAGGCGGACGCAGGCAGAACTCCAACATCCAGCAGTTCAACCACCAACAAGTCTCCCGGCTCAGCGCCCTTCACTCCGATCGGGCCGCTGAGGTAATGCACCTTGGTCAGATTGACGTCGCGTACGTCATTAGCAGTGTCGTCATCGTGAATCTGGCCACCCGTCCAATCGATGCATTCCACGCGAAATTCGTCCCCGGGATCGACCCAGGCAACGATCGGGATATCGGGATGCCAGCGGTTATGTAAGTGCGGCTGTTTCTCTGGGGGTGTGTCGAAGTCAACTTTGATCAACGCTTTGGCTCTTGCAGCACCGGAAACAGCGCGTAAATGTCGTCCCAAACGCTGCGGGAAAGCTTGCCCCTTGCGCCGGTCAGAATGTTCTCCCGAACGGTGAGAGTAGGAAAAATCATACGACCCTGCGGCACAAACGAGATGCCGCCACGGACTCGTTCGTGTGGGGAAAGGCCTGTCATTTCCCGTTCCTCCAATTTGATGGAGCCGGACTTGGATGGCAGGATGCCAATGAGCGACTTAAGCAAGGTGGTTTTTCCCATGCCATTGCGGCCCATGATGGCCAGGATTTCTTCGTTCTCCACCTTGAAGCTCAGGTCGTGTATGACGAGGCTCTCTGCGTGGAATTAATCGCCGACAAAGACGCTCTTAAGAAATTTTGCCAGAAGCACGGCGCATTATTGGAAGGCAAAACCGTGATTTATAAGCCCGTCGAACACTGGGACGTGAAAGCGGTTGATATCAACCCGGAAAGTCCGACTCCCGAAGTAGTTGAGGCCAGCCACGAAAAATTGGTTCCTGCCTGAAAACTTGACAACGTGGGACTTCAGTCGGCATGCGGGCGGAGCAGTCACTCAAAGCATCGCGAACCACCGTTGCAAAAGCAGGAAAGGCGCTTGTTGGCCCGGCGCTTGCATTCCCAAATGGCGACGCCCCAGCCGCTTTCCGGCTGCACATCGCCCCAGTCAATCGTCGTGGCCCCTGTCACGAGGCCATATTTGTCCGACCACCGGTTTTTGCGCACGTAGTTCAGGGCCGCCTCCATCCGTTCCAGCACCGTGTTGCCACCGATTTTTTCCGCGAGGATGCCGCGGTCACCCGTAGCCGCGACGTATTTGCTGACCGCCTGGATCAAGGACGATTCCTGGTCCGTTTCCACGGTGTTTTTGTGCGCGGCCCAACCGGGCGCCAAGTCTGAATACCGATACTGATACCCCACGTTGGCCTTGTCGGATTTGATGGCGCCATCCGGCACGTTTCCGTCCTGTCCCTGAATCTTGAAAAACAACAGCAACTTCTCCCGGACATCCGCCTGGCTGAGCGCCCGCAGGGAGCCGTTGATGAACGTGTTAAAATCGCGAATCCAAATCTCGCCGTAGCTGCTGCCGGCCGAGAAGCCGTTCAACAATCGCAGAGCCATGGCCTGCACTTTGTCCAGCCGTTCGTCACGGAGGATCCTGTCCGACAGACTTGTGCCGACAGCCGACTGACCTCCTGCCTTGGCTTTGCCGGGCGGGTCGCTGAGGGGGGTTGGAGGAATTGTTGGACACATTCGTCGTATCCGTCGCCAAAGTTATGCCTGTCGCGTCATTGCCAATGACTCCAACAACCTTCTGCCCCAGGTTCACGAGGATATCGTTCGCTCCGGTATTCTCGGCCACGTTTCCCTGCAGCGTGATGTTCTTTGTCGATTTGAAATCCAGGATGGTTCTGGCCTTGCTCGGAAGGGAAATCGGAGCGGTGATGAAACGGTTGTCGGCAATGCGAATGCCGTCGGTATCCTCTGCGTGAATGTCGATCTGCCCATAGTTCCTGTCGAAGAGGTTGCTCGTGATGGTAATGTTGCGATTGCCGATGGCTCCGTCCCCGTGGACAAAGATCACTCCGGCTTCGCTTCCGTTGAGAACATTGTTTCGGAGAGTATTCCCCTTCAAGATGACATTTTGGGAGTAATCGGCTTCGCCCCACCAATACTCGGGGCCGATGCTGATAGCCGACATACCGCATCCGGTGATGGTGCAGCCCTCGATGAGTCCGTTGTCCGCCTTGACCAGAATGCCGCGCGAACGGCAGTTTCCGAGAGTGCAGTGGAGGATTCTGTATCCGGCGCCATCGCACATTGGATTCGATGCTTTCGCTTCGACCGGAGCACCACTGTCCCGATCCAGGGTCAGTTCCAGCAACCCGCCCTCGTGGTCGAAGGTCCGCAGAGCGGTGCAGGTGAACTCGCCAAAAAATCCCTCTTTGCTGGAAATGCGAACGGGCTCGCCCACGGCAAAGCCCCCTCGGTTGCCTTTTTCCAGAATGAGTCTTTTGCCCTCAGCCCGCTCCACCTTCTGTAATGAACCGTGGATGGCGATGCAATCATCATGGAGCAGGCCTTCCCACGCGCATCGCTCGATAGTGGGCCCCTTTCTTGTTCCGACCGAATGGAAACCGTCGGCACCACAGCCCACAAGCGGTTCTTCGGTTGCGCCAGGCGGTTTTGGGCCGGGTGAAACACGGCAGTCAACGTAATAATGACCTCCTTCGCCGCCGGTCTCAAAGAACGCCGCAAACCCGCTGTTCTGGAGGGTAAGCCCCCGCATCGCGCAATGACGGCAGCCGTCAAGCTGGATAATGGAGCTGCCGCCGTCGGGCCGCCGGGTAAAGAGCCAGTCGCCCACTGCGGCGGAACCCAGCAGGCCATAAAGTTGTCGCAAGCGAAAGAGACCTGGTCCCAGTGTTACCACGCCTTTGCAGCCTGCGTCGCCCGTCCCGGTTTTCAGCAGCCGTGTGTGCTGATCCACCACGTCCAGCATGCTGTTCACGGGGTCGAAGATCGGGTATCCCGCGTCGATCTGCCAATCGAGGAATTTCCCTTGGGTGTCCTCGCCGATGGCCTTGATTCGTCCTTGCGTGAATGAAGGTTCCGCAAATCGCAATGTGGCTCCTTCGAAAGTGACGTTGTCACAACGGCTCAAGCGAATAGGCCGCTGGGCAAGCTCCTCGAACACAATCGTCACTCCCGCGGCGTGGATGGTCACATTTGTCCAGTGTTCCAACGATATGGCACATTGTCTGGTTGGAGGGATTCTGTAAATCCCCGGCCTCAGGGTGATGTCTCGCGCACCGTGGGAGTAGGCATTCAAGATCATTGCGGGGAGATCAGCGTCTTTGGCTGGATCGCCGATCACGGCCGTTGTGGGCGAAGATGCTACATTTTCCGCAGCAACGCAGATGGCAACAAGTCCATTCAATACCGCGCAAATTGCCTGTTTCATAATTGTCCTCATCCTCATTCTCTTGATGTTACGGTTTGGCGGGCTGGTCTTGAACTGACGGTCCCTCTCCCGTGTCGATGCTGACATGGTCTGAGTCAGCAATGTCATACCGTTTTGCGTTTGGATGTGCCGCTGGGTAATCCTCCGTGCGCTCAATCTGGTTGTGCTGCATTGTCATCGCGTCCACGCTGTAAGCCTTGAGGAGGCGTGGATCGAAACCGTGGAAAGTGTTATTTTCGATGAGAATGTTCCGATTGTAACGGCTTTGGGCCCGCTCGCTTTCCGCAATGCCCGAGCCCACTTGGATGACCGCCTCACCCCACACGCCGTAGAGGCAGTTGTCAAACGTGTTGCCCCGTATCACGCAGTCACGCACCCCCGCTTGTTCGAACCAGTATCTCGCATCCCCCTCGAACAACAACGCCGCGCCGGGTTCGTGAAAGTAGTTATTTTCGATGACCGTCCGCCCCCGGCTGCCCAGCAGCAGACCGCGGGCGCGGTTGCCGCGCATCCGGCAGTCGTGGATATAGACCTCCGGGTAATGGCCCGTCTCGGCCACGACATCGCCCGCCTGCAATTCCGCCGGCAGCGGCTTCCGGCAAACCACCCGCGTGAATTCCTTGTTGATGCGCTCAACCGATTTGACCTCCGTTTCACCAAAAGTGATCATGCTCGCGCCGTGAACCAGTTCGAGCCGCATCCCCGGCTTGATGAAGTCGAAGCCGAACTGCTGCGGATGAACCAGTTGCACTACGACGGTTGTGTCGTCGGGTCGGCTGGCCACGCGCGCGTAGATGCCGTGGATGTTGCAATGATCGTCCATCTCGCACTCGAAGAGGCAATGGCTCATTTCGATTTTGCCCGAGCAATTGGAGAAGTGGGTGGCATCCGCCGTCGCGCTGACCACCCGGCCGCTGCCGGGTGTGGGGGTGACTTGCACATCTTGCAGGTTGATGTTGCGGCTGCGCTGCCCGATGATTCCCATGCCTCCGCTGTGATAGATCGTTACATGATCCAGCAGCGTATCTTCGCTGTCCGTGATGGTAATGCCCGGCACCTTCCGGTCCTTGGCGCCAAACACCATGATATTGCCTGGGGTGCCTTTGAGTCCTGGCTTGAGCAGGCGCACCTTGTGTCCCCCGAGTTCCTTGACCGCCAGCCCGTTGCCACACCAGTAGTCCGGCGCCAGGAACGCCGTTTCGCGCTTTACCGGATCAAATTCCAGCAGATTGCTGAAGGGATAGAACACCTCGGTTGATGTCGTTGTCGTTTCCCGAGGCGGTTTGTCCCCGCCATCCGTGAAGACGAGGATATTATTGTCCACCCGATAGGGGTAAGCCGCGGAAAACTCGACATCCAGGCCGCCGGGATTCTCGCCTAGAATCTTCCCTTCGCTGTGAAACGTGCGGGCGAAATCAATGGAGAAATTCTTCAGCGTGACGTTCTTCGCACCATCAAGGACGAACGGATTGAGAAAGCCGTGGAAAATGAAAGTTGATCCCTGCCCGTCGATTTCCAGGTCCTTCATCGCCCGCAGCAGGAACGCGATGCGCTTGAGTCCTTCATCGTTGTTGCTGATAAAGTAATAACCATCCTCGGCCCTATCCGGCCAAAAATCGTAGCGGCCCTTGGGAAAGATCAGGGTATGTGAGCCGGATTTGCGGCACTCGGCAAGCGCCTTCCGCACGGCAGGCGTGGTGTCGCTGCCATCCCCGGCATGACCGCCAAATGTGGTGATGTCCAGGGTGGCAGCGTTGCAGAAGCCGGCGAGCAACAGAGCGCTCGCGCAAATTACCACGCTCAGTAGTTTGATAAATATTTTGCTTGTCATGTTTGAGAAGAGTTTTTGTGGGATGAGTGGACCGTTTTATCTCTCGTGGTTTTGAGGAAGACGCCTCAATGATCATTTCATCTTGTTGGCATTGGCTTCCAATTTGCGCGACTGCCGTCGATGGCCATCTGATAGTGCAGGGGCTCGATCAGGGTCGCGCCCGTTCCATCCGGGTGGATAACCCACACAGGCCGCTTGTCCGCGGGTTTCTCGGAATAGATTTTCAACATGCGCTCCCGATTGCTCCAGTAACGCTCATCCGTGCGGCGGAAAGAAATCCACTTGCCGTCGGGCGACCATGCGCTCGGGGTGCAGACGCTCGTGCCGCCGAATGTTGTCAGTTGCCGCTGGCCGGTCCCATCCATATTGATGATAAAGAGTTCTTCCGCGGCGTCGGCAGGGAACGAATAAACGATCTTCATTGAATCGGGAGACCAATTCGGAAACGTCGCACCGATCTTGCTGATTTCTTTGACTACTTGGTGCTTGCCGCTGCCGTCGTAATTCATGATGAACACCGTCACCCCACCACCTGCCTCGCCAGTATAAACGATGAGCCGGCCATCTGGTGAAACTGTGGGATCGTGGCCTTCGCCCAGGATCTCTTCGCCGGTGCCGTCCGGTTTAATGCTCGCCATTTCAGGTCTGTCACCGTGTTTGCCAAAAACAATTCGCTCTCCAACCGGAGTCTTTTGCCAACTCGGCGTGTAGCAGACAGCGGGCGTGCGATTCAGTCGGCGCACCTTCGACCCATCGGCGTTCATGATCCAGAGATTGGTTGTGTTCTCCCGATCCGACATGAAACAGACTTGCGAGCCATCCGGCGACCAGCACGGGTAACGGTCTTCAGAATGGGGTGAACGGGAAAGATTGACCATGTCACCAGTGTCGGGGTCGGCTACAAAGACTTCGGTGTCTCCGGTGCGGATGGAAGTGACCAGCAGTTTGTAACCGGCGAGTTCGCCGCCAAAGGCTGATGAGACAAGGAGACTCAGGGCAACACCGCAGAGTTGTTTTTTCATGATTTCAGCCAAATGAGTTTCGAGCGTTTATTTTTCAAACCCGAATTCCAATTCGTTAGCCCAATGGGTTGACCAGTCGTTGTGAAAAGAGAGTGGGTTGTCTTTGGAAACGCTGCGGCCGGCCGCCAACTCGAAGGCTGTGCTTCCATCGTTCACCCGAAAACTGAATTTTACAGTCTGACCGGCGTCCAACCGGGCCTTGACCTCTGGAATATTGCCCCAGGGAATCGCGCACTCCACCACGTTGCCTTTTACAACCAGCCTGGCTTCCCCTTTGACCGGTCCGCCATCGATGGGAGCCTTCGGTTCTCGCGGAAAGAAATGTTTGCGCGTCATTCCGGGCCGTTGGAGACAGAAGACTTCTGTCCCGCCTCCGTAAGCCTCTCCCACCTTGTTCAGCGCGAACTCATAATCGGTGTCGAAGTAGGCGCAAAAGCGCGGCATCGTGCCGGGTGGAAATTGAAGGTGATCCTTTTTTTCCGGAGGGATGACATTGAATGCGATCTGCACGTTATGCTTGCCATTGGCAGCGGGGATGTCGAAGTCCTTCCGATATGAGAAGCGGCGCACGCCAGCCGGCCAGTCCAGTTCCCGCCCTTTGCTGAAGGCCTTGTTTGGGTAGAAAAAGTCGTCGTCGTTTCGTGTTTCGTAGCGGATGAGATCGTCCATCGCCGGAACTTTCGCGGCAAAATAAAAGAACTTATCATCGTGCGCCAGCCAGGCGGTAACGGCGCCACCGCCGCCCTGTCGATCCCAATTGAGAAAAGGGAGATATGCCTTTTCCGTGGCGCTCGCCCCAACCTCGCTTGCCGCTGTTTGCGGTATGATTCCCGCCCAGTCGTCGAGCTGGCCGTCCACTTCGATCGTGCGCCGCGCGATGAAATTGACATGCATCAGCTCGGCGTGCTTTACCACGCCGTCCCGCCCCGCGTCGAAGGTGGCGAGCAACTTATAATTGTTGTCTTCCGCCGCCGAACCTCCGTTCACTGTGGCAAACACTTCCTTGGTCTGATGGGCCGCGATCGAGAGTTCTTGTTCCACCGGATCAAGGGTCAGCCCCGAGATTTCCGCGATCAGCTTGCCTTTGACTCGTCGGTTCAAAACGTTGAGGATCTGGAACCTTAGTCTTGGTTTCGACGTGACAGGGGCAGTCATGTCGCGAGCGATGATTTCCACAGGATCGATTCCAGAGATCCGTGCGTCCTTCAGAGCGGAGAGCAGTTTGGCAAAGGATCCCGGCTGGCCATCCGACCGGAGAAAATAACCAAGTTGATTAAGCGGAATCTTAATCCTGCCAGCCGCGGATGGGAGTGGATTGCCGTAGAAGTCATAGAGCACGAAACGGCCCTGTCCGTCGCCGAGGTCCAATCGTGCGTCCTTCGATAACCGGACCGAACGAAAGAGCGTGCGGTTCTTGTCGTAGCTGGCGCTGAGGTCGCCGACGATCACGGCTGTTCCGTCGTCGGCATCGATCGGCCCGCTCCGTTCGCCCCCGACTTTTGCGGGCAGTCCGTCAAAAATAAATACCCAAGGCAGTCCGTTCTTGAAGAGGATTTCCTTGAAGGCGCGCTGGCCGATGAATTTCTGGGTGGCCGCTACGGCTGCGCCGGGCGCCCAAACCTGTGCCACGGCGTATTCTTGGCCGTTAATGCGCGGCTTCTGCGAGGTAAAGATGTTTCCCGCATAGATGCCCGCCGTCCGATCCTGGCCCATGGCACGCATCGACGCGATGACACCAGCCACCCGGTCGTCCGAGTTGGCAACCCAACTTTCAGTGTCCCATACTTTCACGCGGCCGTATTCCCCCTTGCGGTTCATCCATTTGGGTTCGAGGACCGGATCCGCGGCTAGTGGCTGATAATGAATGCTCACAAAATCCAGCCAGGGTAAAAAAGTGTCCAAGCCATCGCTGAAGAGCTTGTCGCGCGTGTTGGCGGAGGAACAGGCTCCGCCCACGAGCACTTTGACGCCGGCCTCCTTGCGTGCCACAATGACCGCTTCAGCCATGACTTTGTAAAGTTCGCGGTAGCGGGGAATATCCGCTCCCCAGCCGGAAATGGAAACGCCTTCCCAAGGTTCGTTCCAAAGCTCCACCGCGTTGACCGGGCCTTTGGGCCAGCCATATTTGATCAGCACATCTTTGAGGTATCGCTTAAATTCCGGATCAAACGAAGGCAGCCACGCCAAGTCCTCTTTATTGCCCTCGATCATCTGCCCATCAGGTTTGAGCCACGGCCGGCCTCGGCCGAGCGGTTGCT
>JBKQWF010000112.1:0-38568 GCA_052139695.1 Limisphaerales bacterium | reverse complement strand
TCGGCCTAACCTTCCGCTACGGTTGGCGTCATCGCCTCCGTCGGGTTCCTTTCATCCCGATAGTTCACAACACCTGCCAAGCACACTAGGGTCGCCTCGCCGAGGCGACCAAGAATCTTATATGCGCTTCTATATTCTTGTGCTGGCCGATCCGTTGGGCTTTTTTTTCACTCTCCCCGCGTGCCGGGAGAGTGAGATTTCCCCGAAACCATTCGCGCATTGAACCCATGAACCCGTTGTGCGTCGTTCCATCTCCCTCTCCTCCACACACTTGTGGAGGAGAGGGCCGGGGAGAGGGGGCTCCTTTTTCGGTGGAGGGTTCATGGGCAAGAGAGTCTTATTTCGGTGGGGGTTCATGGTCCTCTCCCAACGCTCTCCTCCACTTCGCGGAGGGATCAGAACCCGGTGCCGCAACCTCTCGAAGGGCGTTGTCCAATACAAGACGCGAAGAATTCGGTCGCACACCCTAATCGTGCCCAGTGGAGAATTCGTAGTTGATTCCCTTCGCTCCCGGATTGTACCGTCCTGCAAATGTCTGTTATGACCCGCCTGAACATCGGCCCCGTCGCTTTGATCTGCCTCTTCTTGACTGCCCGCGCCGGCCTGGGCGCTGACTTAACGCTATGGTATCAAGCGCCGGCCCATGACAACAAACCCATGGACGAGGCGCTGGCCATCGGCAATGGCCGGATGGGCGCTTTGATCTTCGGCGCGCCGGAACGCGAACGCCTCTGCCTCAACGAGGACAGCCTTTGGACCGGTGATGAGAACCCGTCAGGAGATTACGACACGATGGGCGCCTATCAAGTCATGGGCAACCTCTATGTCAATCTGGCGGAGCATCAGAACGCCACTGGCTATCGACGCGAGCTGGACCTTGGCACGGCGCAGGCGCGGGTCTCTTATGAAGCTAATGGCGTCCACTACCAACGCGAATTCCTTTGCAGCCATCCCGCGGGACTTTTGGTTGGACATTTTACCGCCGACAAACCGCACAGTTATAGCGGAACCGTGACGCTGGAAGATGGCCATCAGGCGGTCCCGGTTGCAGTCGGCGATGGCTTGATCATTTCGGGAAAGCTTTCCAACGGCCTGAAGTATGAGTGGAAGGTGCTGGTGCTGCACGATGGCGGCACATTGGTAAAAAACGGTTCGTCACTCCAATTCGAGAACTGCGACAGCCTGACCTTGCTCGTCGCGGCGGGCACGGATTACGCCATGGACCACGCCAAGGATTATCGAGACGATGACCCTCACGCGCGGCTCACCCAAGCCGTCCAAGCAGCGGCCCACCAAAGCTATGACGCGCTAAAAGCGGCGCAGCAGCAGGACTACCAATCCCTTTTCAATCGGGTGTCCATGAATCTTGGCCAGTCGTCGCCGGCTCAGTTGGCCCTGCCGACGGACAAGCGCAAAATCGCCGCGACCCGCACCGTCGATCCCGGCTTGGAACAGCTTCTCTTCCAGTACGGGCGGTATCTGCTCATTTCCTGTTCGCGTCCCGGCGGTTTGCCGGCCAATTTGCAGGGCCTCTGGAACGACAACAACAACCCGCCCTGGCACTCGGATTATCACGCCAATATTAATATCCAGATGAACTATTGGCCGGCGGAGGTGGCCAACCTTGGCGAGTGCCATCTGCCCTTCTTCGATCTCCTGCGCAGCCAACTCGAACCCTGGCGCAAAGCCACCGCCGCCTCGCCGGAATTGAAAACGCCTGGCGGCGCCATGACCTCGCGCGGCTTTGCCATCCGCACCTCTCACAACATCATGGGCGGCATGGGCTGGAAATGGGACAAGACCGCCAATGCCTGGTATTGCAGCCACCTCTGGGAACACTTCACCTTTAGTCAAGATAAGGAATACTTGCGCGATGTGGCCTGTCCGATTCTCCGGGAGACCTGCCAGTTTTGGGAAGACCATTTGCGGCCGTTGCCCGATGGCCGGCTGGTCGTTCCGCAAGGCTGGTCGCCGGAGCACGGCCCGGAGGAAGATGGCGTCAGTTACAACCAGGAAATTGTCTGGGACTTGTTCAACAACTACAGCCAGGCTTGCGCCATTCTTGGCATCGACCAGGAGTACCGCGACAAAATCGCGGCGATGCGCGACAAGCTGGCGACGCCCGGCGTCGGAAGCTGGGGGCAGTTGCTCGAATGGTTGACAGAGAAAAAGGACGCGCGTTTTCCCGAATTGGACACCCCCAACGACCACCACCGCCATACCTCTCACCTTTTCGCCGTTTATCCTGGCCGCCAGATCAGCCTGGCAAAAACTCCCACGCTCGCCGCCGCGGCCAAGGTCTCGCTGGACGCGCGCGGCGTCGCTCCCGACAGCGACGTGCGGGAATGGTCCATGGCCTGGCGCGCCGCCCTTTACGCGCGCTTGCACGATGGCGAAGACGCCCATCGCATGGTGGAGTTGTTGTTTGCGGAGAGGAACAGTTGCCCGAATCTTTTCGGCCGGCACCCGCCGATGCAGATCGATGGGAATTTCGGCGTCACCGCCGCGATCGCCGAAATGCTCCTGCAAAGCCACGAAGGAGAAATCAACCTGCTCCCGGCGCTGCCGGCCGCCTGGCCGGATGGTTCGGTTAAAGGCCTCCGCGCGCGCGGCGGTTTCGAGGTGGATTTGGCTTGGGCAAAAGGGAAGCTGACTTCCGCCACGATCCGCGGTTTCAGCGGAAATCCTTGCCAGGTCCGTTACGGCAGCGAGACCGTGGCGGCTCATTTGGCCGCGGGAGACACCGCGCAACTGGAGGTCGGCCCCCTGCGTCTTTCGACAAAATATTTATTTCCACCGCCTAAGGGGCGGAATTTGGGCGGAGCACACTGACGCACTACTTCCCCCCCGATCGAATTTCTTGAATCGTCGAAAAAGAGAGGCACTCTTATAAGATGCGAATGCAAATTGTTATTCCCCAAAACCGCCGAGGCGCCGGCATTCCGCTGTTCCTTCTTGCTGTGTTCCTGGGCGCGGGAGCCGTTCTTTGTCGTGCCGCCGAAAGTGGCGGACAGCCTTCGGCCCTTTCCGCGCCCGCGGCGGCGGTGGAACGCTGGCAAGATTGGCGCTTTGGCCTCTTCATTCACTTTGACCCTTCGAGCCTCAAAGGCACCGAGATCAGTTGGAGCCGGGCGGGCGAGCGGCGTGACATGGGCGCAACCAACAGCGAAGGCATCCCTGCCGCGGAATACGATAATCTCTACCTTCAATTTAATCCGATTAATTTCAAGGCCCGGGAATGGGTCGCCACGGCCAAGGAAGCCGGCGCGAAATACCTTGTTTTCACCGCCAAGCATCACGACGGTTTTGCCATGTTTGACAGCAAACTTACCGACTATAAAATCACGCGCTCCCCTTTCGCCCGGGATCTCACCGCCGAATTGGCCCAGGATTGCCACGACGCTGATCTTGGCCTGGGTTTCTATTACTCTCCGCCAGACTGGCATGATCCCGATTTTTTCACCACCAACCACGCCCAATACATCGAGCGCTTCCAGGGCCAGGTCCGCGAGTTGTTGAGCAACTACGGCAAGGTGGACGTCCTTTGGTTCGATACGGATGGCGGGACCAATCTGCCGGACACCTGGGGCAATGCGGCGCTCTGGCCCGTCATCCGCTCCTTGCAGCCGCAGATTCTTTTGACAAAACGCTGCGGCGGCTGGGGCGACTTTGACACTCCCGAGCAAGTCATTGGCGGTTTCAACATTGCCCAGCCGTGGGAAACCTGCATGACCATTTGCCATCAATGGGCCTGGAAGCCGGGCGACGAAATGAAATCGTTCAAAGAGTGCATCCGCTCCCTCGTCACCTGCGCCGGCGGGGGCGGCAACTTCCTCTTCAACGTCGGCCCGATGCCGGACGGGAGCATTGAACCGCGGCAGGTGGAGCGCTTGCGCGAGATGGGAGCCTGGCTGTCAACGAACGGCGAGAGCATTTACAACACGCGCGGCGGACCGTGGAAGCCCGGCAAATACGGCGTCTCCACCCGCAAAGGCAATACCATTTATGTCCACATTTTCGAGTGGACCGATGACGCCGTTAAACTGCCTAAGATCGCCGCCACGATTGATCGCGCCCGCCTCCTCGGCGGGGGCGAAGCCCTGGCGCGCGAAAACGAGACCACCCTCACCCTCACCGTTCCGGCGGAATCCCGCGACAAAGTGGACACCGTCGTGGCGCTGGAATTGGAATCGCCCGCCCAGGCGATTCAAGTTGTCAATTGAACTTCAATGGCCGGGAACGCTCCAGCAACCCGCCGCGCGGGGACGGCCCTGCGGATTGTTGGGGCCCTCATTTTGGTCCTCGGCCTCGGCGGCGCCGGTTTGGTTTATTGTCTGAGCCCCCCGCCCGATGATTTATCCGACGAAGTCCTGCGTTCGAGCAATTCAAAGAAAGTGCAGCGCGCCATTGAAGTAAACGTCGGCAAAATGGGCGTGGTGATGGACGGCCTGGCTGAGGACCTCGAAGATCCCGCGACCAGGGCCATGGTCATCGCGGTGGTTGCCATCCTCCTCGGATCGGGCTGCTTTTATTTTGCCCACTTGCAGGCCCGCGGCGCGGAACTGGAGGACTTCGACGACCCCCCTGTTTAACCGCTCGCGCCAAATCAAAAGCGACATTCCATCCGTTTTGTGGTTCAATGGCTCCGTGGAAATTGGGCCGCTGCAATTGAAGTCGAATTTGTTTCTTTCGCCGCTGGCAGGTTACACCAACCTGCCTTTCCGGCTCACTCTGCGCGAAATCGGCGGCCTGGATTTGGCCACCACCGATCTGGTCAACGCCCGCTCCCTCCTGGAGAAGAACCCCAAGGCGCTCAAATTAATCGAGACCTGCCCAGCCGACCGGCCCCTCGCCGTGCAGCTTTTCGGCTCTGTCCCCGAAGAAATGCGCGACGCCGCTGTCTATCTCCAATCGCTGGGCATTTCCTCCGTGGACATCAACATGGGCTGCCCTGTTCGCAAAGTCTGCCGCATCGGTGGGGGCGCCGCGATGATGACGGAATGGGACAAAAGCGCGCGTCTCGTTCGCGGCATGGTCGAGGCCGTAAGAATTCCGGTCACCGCCAAAATGCGGCTCGGCTGGGATGATGCCAGCCTGACCGCGCCCGATTTGGCGCGCGTCCTGGAGGACGCCGGCGCGGCGGCGATTTTCGTTCATGGCCGCACCCGCGAACAAGGTTTCTCGGGCACGGTCAATCTCGCGGGCATTCGGGCCGTCGCCCAATCTGTGCGGCGCATCCCCGTCATCGGGAACGGCGACGTGACCACTCCGGCAGCGGCCAAAAAAATGTTTGACGAAACGGGTTGCGCCGGAGTGAGCATCGGCCGCGGGGCCTTTTATCAGCCGTGGATTTTCCGGCAAACCGAGCACTTCCTTCGGACCGGCGAACTGCTGCCGGAGCCGGGCTTTGAAGAGCGGGTCGCCGTCATGCGGCGGCATTTGGACTGGATGACGCAAGTCTTTGGCGAAACGCACGCCTGCCGGATGTTCCGCAAAGTCGGTCCCTGGTACGCCAAAAGATTCGGCCCCGCCAACGAATTCAACAAGCGCATCGTCCAGCTCTCCAGCGTCGCCGAATTCCACGAGATTCTAGCAGCTTATCGCCATTGGCGGATGCAGTTTCTGGACGACGACGGGCAGTTGAAGCCCAATTACCGTCCTCCACCGCTCGTCGCTTCCTTCATGCAGGGGCCTGCCGTGGCGCGCCGTGACCATATTCCCGTCCCGCGCGGCCCGGTGGACGTTTGGTAGGTCTAATGGTGGTGATGATGCCGAAAAAGCCGCTCCCGGTTCGCGTAGAGGTACCAAACGATGAGAATATTCGCCAGCATGACCAGCACCATGTAGGGGTGGAATTGTTTGGCCAATTCATACATCTCGATCGGCACAAAAAACGCGGATTCCCCAATCGCCATCCACCCCGCCCAGCGCGCCCGAAACAGCATCCCCGCCCCCTCCACCAGGGGAAAGAGGGAAAACAACATCACTCCCAGTCCCCAGAGCTTGACGCGCAAGGTCGTGAAATCGGCCAGTTGATCAGCGATGTGCTGCAGCAGTTTGTTTTCCGGGTGGATTCTCAGGTTCTGGAAAAAGGGTTTGTTCAGCAAATCCACCCAGTCTTGCGAGATATGCGGCGACGCCTTCATATAGATCAGGAGCCCAAAAAAAAAGAACAGGGCGCCCTTGATCAGCTTAAAGTAACTAATCGCGTAAAGAGTTGGGGCACGTTTAAGTGTCGGTCGCGGTTTCTCCTCCGCCCCTTCCAGCGCGGTAGAGTTCCTTTGCATTGCTATCATCTAATTCTCTCCAGCAAGAGCGCCGGCAACTGATCTATCTTCACTCGAATCTGTTTCATCGTGTCCCGCTCCCGTAACGTCACCGTGTCCTTCAATTCCAAACCCTTTTCTCCCAGCGTGTCGAAATCAACCGTCACACCATAAGGGGTGCCGGCTTCGTCCTGGCGACGGTAGCGCCGGCCTATGGCTCCTGTATCGTCATAAAATACTGTCATTAGCGGGCGAAGCAAGTCACGAATTTGCAGTGCCTTTTGCACCAGCTCCGGCCGATTCTTTAATAACGGGAATACCGCGACCTTCCACGGAGCCACTCGCGGGTGAAAGCGCATCAGCACCCGTTTCTCCAATTTGCCCTTCTCATCCGGCGCTTCGTCTT
Organism: Limisphaerales bacterium; assembly: GCA_052139695.1. Lineage (GTDB taxonomy): Bacteria > Verrucomicrobiota > Verrucomicrobiia > Limisphaerales > Palsa-1400 > PLGF01. The sequence continues at coordinate 31,896 of JBKQWF010000112.1, read as the reverse complement.
CGGCGTAAGCGTTGCAAATGAGCGCCAGGGCCAGTCGATCCACTCCCGCGGAAGGCTCGATCACGTGCGGAACGTAGTAGCCGTTGGCCAGGCCTGCCGCCTCGCGCGCTGCCTGCCGGCCTGCGTTCTCTTCCGTTTCCCCCGTCTTCACGAGATACTTCCGCCGCCCCTCCAGGTAACGCGCCGCCAGCGCCGCCTTCTTCTCTTCTCCCAGTTTCGCCCACGCCGCTTTCAGCTCCTCGTCAAAAACCGTCATGGCCTTCCCCGAAAAACGCTGGTGCTGGGACAAATCGAAATCACTCCGCGCCGCCACGCCTTCCAATTCCTCCCCGGCCAGCTCGCCCTTCTCATCCCGTTTGCTGAACGGGAATTTGTACAAAATATCCACCGTCGCTCGGGCATAGTGCGCCAATTCCTCAGGCTTTTGCCAATACTCCACCAAGCTCGTCCGCGGCAAACCGATGCTCTCGTAAAATGCCAGCCGCTCTTCCACCCAGTATTTGTGCCACATTTGCCAGCCCCAACTCGGCTGCGGCTCGCCCGGATGCCCCGGCCCCTGCGGCTGCGACACGTGCCCGCAAATCGCTTCCACCGCCTCGTCCGGCCGGATGAAGAATTCCAGCTCCATCTGTTCAAATTCGCGCGAACGAAACGTAAAGTTGCGCGGGTTGATCTCATTGCGAAAAGCTTTGCCGATCTGACAGATGCCAAATGGGACCTTTTGCCGCGCCACCTCCGCCACATTTTTGAACTGCGCGAAAATGGCCTGGGCGGTTTCCGGTCGCAGATAGGCGACGTTCTCGTCGCTCTCCACCGGGCCCACGTAGGTCTTGAACATCAGGTTGAAAAGCCGCGGTTCAGTCAAGAGGCCGCCGTTTTCCGGATTAAAACGCGTCGAGTTGACAACTTCCTCCGTCGTTTCGCCCAGGAGAGTCAGGTTCTTGTCGGCGGAGGTTAGGGCATAAAACTGCCGCGCCACCTTGCGGGCATACTCCGGATGTCTGTCTTTCTCGATAATGACCGCGAAATGGCGTTCGATCTTGAACCCGGTTTCCTTCGATTCCGCCCCTTCATATTTATAAACCATCCCGCTTTGCGGATCGATCTGGTCCGCGCGAAAGCGCTTCTTCGTCAGCAGGCAATCCACCATCGGATCGGCGAAAGTAGTGGTATGCCCGCTGGCTTCCCAGATTTTGGGATGCATGATGATGGTGGCGTCCAGCCCGGCGACATCATCCCTCCGTTGTGTCATGGCGCGCCACCAATACTCCTTGATGTTGCGCTTGAGTTCGACGCCCAGCGGACCGTAATCCCAAAACCCGTTAATTCCCCCGTAAATTTCCGAAGACTGGAAGACCAACCCCTTGCGTTTGCACAAGGAGACAATCCTTTCCATGAGGTCATTCCCTTTGGCTTCAATCATCCCCAAATCTTCTCAAACCCCGCCCCCAAGTCAAGCGGGCCGAACTCCGGCAACACTCCGGCAACTTCGACGACGAACAGTACGTGAATAGATCAACCGGTTGGCTTGCCGGGCAACTTGAGTTGCGGAGGAGAAGGGGGATAGAAACGCTCATAATAATGTGGCGAGCGGTAATAGACCAGTTGTCCGGCGCAATAGGTATCAAGCTGTCTGGCCAGTAAATCGGCCAGGCCGGGCTGATCGCCCATGAGATTGCGCAATTCTCCCGGGTCAGCGGCAAGGTCGTAGAGGTAAGACGCGCCTGAGCCGTTGTCAGTAAAATACTTCCATCGTCCGCCGGCCACCAGGCCGTCGCCATTGATGCGGCCATCTACATGAATATAGACACAACGGGTCGCGGCTAGCGGGCGCGACGGCGATAAGACGTCGATCCCCTGGAAGTTTGGATGCCGCGGCACTCCCAGCCGCGCCAGGACAGTCGGAACGATGTCGATGAGCGATGTGGGATAATCCTCTACCTTGGCCGGGAAGTATCCTTGACCATACATTACCAGGGTGGTTCGAGCTGAAGGGTCGTACGGAAGGTTCGCGTGGGAGAGGATGTTGTTTTCATAAAAAGATTCGCCATGATCGCCATAGACAACAATGATCGTATGTTGGCCCGCGTTTTTCTCATGCAAGAAGAGCATGAGTTGACCGAGCAGAAGATCAATCCCATGAATGGCATTGAGATACGTGTTGCGAACCTGCTCTTTGCTTGATTCCGGATAATCGAAGATAGAGCAGCCATCAGGGATGCCGCTGGGCCGAAGCCAGTTTGTGTGGAAGGAGGAGTCATAAGGAAAATGCGAATCGCTCAAGCTCAAGGTCAGGTAAAAGGGTTGTCTTTTTTGGAGCTTTGCTCCGATCCAATTTGTGGCCTGAGAGAATGTTTCGGTATCAGGCTCCAGGCTGACATGAATCAGTTTCTTATTCAGCAATTCCGGGCGGGCTTGTTCTTGCTGGGTCGTTGCGTCGATGAAGGCGTCCAGCCTGGGTGTATCCAAAAAATCGCGCATGCCGGCCCAGCCTTCAAAATCTGACGAAATCCATCCCGTTTCATAGCCCAGCGGCTTGAGCACATCATAAATCAACATTTTAGGGTGCGGATCATTCGCTCGATAGGTGGCCAGGAGCGGGGTGCGCAAGGCGCAAAGTGACGATGGGATGCTGACATTGGACAGGCTGGTATGGGTGCCAGGCGCGTAAGCTTTGGTGAAACGTGTTCCTTGTCGCGCCAAATGGTTCAGGTTGGGAGTGATTTCCATTCCTTGATGAACCATGCCGATGACGTCGGGACGGCAGGACTCGATTTGGAAAAGAATAATATTCGGGCTATCTGCAAGTTCAGACGGCGGAACAAATGCCGTTGAACGCGGCGTCAAGGCGGATTCGTCGAGCATGGCTTTTTCGTCGTGCATTTCCCGGTAGAGGTCCGCGCAGCCGAGACAAAATGCCAGCATCGGCTCGACCTTATAGCAAAGGTGGCGGACGGCGCGCACTTTTAGTCCCTTATATTCGTCACGATTGATCGCTAAAGTGGAAAGTGTAAAGGCGCCGGCGACCGCGAGCATCAGCAAGAGGAAGGGACGGCGGAGACGTGGGTTGCGTAGAAGCCTTAAACCCAAAGCGTCCCGCCAGATTTTAGCGAAAACGAACGGAGTGCTGGCCATTAAGAAAAGCACCAGAACGAGCAATGTCCATCGGTATTCCGCGGCGGTGTGCGCCCAAAGACCGTTGGACAGGTTGGCGCAGGCGAATTGGATGAGCGATGGATTGAGAAAGCATCCCAAAGCATGGCGCGCGCCCAGGTCCAATACGACAAAGATCCAAGTTATTGCGATGGCGGTGGCGCCCAGGGCCCGCATGATGAAAAAGACGCGCCCTTCTCCGAAACCGCGGAATTGCCTCAGCAAACCGGAAAACAACTCGGCGATCAAAAGCAGGACCATCCAAACCATAGCCAGGAACGCGAGGGAACATAGCGCTACGGGAACAAGACCATTCCGATTCTGAATAGCCCATTGGCGCAACCCGCCGCCAAACTCAATGACGATGATCAGCCCGATCACCAACCAGCCGGTGATCGAACCGAGGCGATGCGCCGCGACGGATTCTTTCCCGACTTGGGCTGCTTTATTGGAAAGCGGAGGTGGCATCATTGGCTCGCTGGCAAATCCAGAGATGATGGCGAGGATATTCGTTTTGGAGATGGTGCGTGCATGCGATGGGCACTTTTGGCAAAGCCACTTTGGTTATCGGAGGGTTTTGCGGCCAGCTTGAGCAAATCTGAACAGCAAATGCCGGGCCAGCTTCGGGAAAACCTCTGAATTGACTGGCCTTGCGCCAGGTCAAAACGACGTTGACACAAAAGGCGCGGGGCCTTTAGGATGCCATAAACAATGGAGCTTGAGTGGAGGCGGTTCATTCCGAAGCGGATTTTGCGTGACTCGAATCAGGCCGGGACTGGTTTTGTCAGTTTTGCGCCCGGCAATCTCCGCCATGACAATCCTTAAGAATATGAAAACAATGCCTGCTTTTCCACGCGTGCGTCTGGGCCGCCCGGCTTGGGCCCTGTGGCTGGCCATTTCGGTGGCCAGCGCTTTCTCTGCCACAGCCTCAGTTTGGACCAATGACATCAGCGGCAACGCCAGCGGCCAATGGAGCGACTCTTTTGACTGGTCCGCGGGCGTCCCGGACAGGGCGGCCGCGATTGCCGATTTCAGCCAACTCAGCCTTTCGGGCAATTCCGCTATTTCCCTCGCTTCGCCTGAGACAGTCGGGTCGCTGCTTTTCGCGAACACAGCCGAAACCAACGGATCGACTTTGGCGGTGGACGGCCCGAACGGCAATCAACTCACCCTCAATAATGGAAGAGTCGCCCCGACCATTGTTGTGAGCAACGTGCAGGCATTTCTGGGGGGTATCGCAGGTTTCGATGGGTTCGTCCTCAACGGCAATGGCGCGCTGGCCATTTACGGTTCCACTTACGGCAACAGCATGTCCGGCCCGATCTTTGTCAATGGCGGGCTGCTGGGAATGGTCACCGGCCAGTCCTTTGCCGGCATCACGGGCAATATTACGGTGGCGGCGGGCGCCACCTTCCAAGCGAACGACGATTTTGACAGTACCATTCTGGCCAACAACTTCTTTCTCAGTGGGTCCGGCGGGACGCCCAGCGGTTATGCCAGCAACCCCACCGTCCCGGATGGGACGACCTACTGGAGCGAACCGCTGCCCATGGGCGCCCTCGACGTAGGTTATAACGTGACCATGAGCGGGAATATAACGCTCAGCGGCGACACCACCATCAGTCACGGCTACAACGGCGCTACGATCAACGGTCCCATCGGCGTGACCAACGCCGGGCAAAACCTCGTCCTGGCCACTACGATTGCCAACCAGTCTCCTCTGGCCGTCAACGGACCAATCAATCTTGGCCAAGGTTCCTTGACCGTCAGCGGCGTGGCGGATGCGGCTCCGGTGACTCTAGGCGGGTCGAACACTTTTGCGGGTGGGACGTTCATCACGGGCGGCGGGACGTTGCAGGTGGGCTACCCTTACGCCCTTGATCCTTCCAGTGGCTTGACCATTACGGGCGGCGGTACCTTGGACCTTTTTGACAATAATATGACTTTCTCCTTTTTGTCCGGTGGATCCGGCATCATTACTGATTCCAGCATCATCGGAAGCGGGACCAACACCCTGCTTACGATCACTCAAACCAACTCCACCTTTTTTGGCGGGTCCATTAACGACGGCCCGGCCAATCCTCTCGCCCTGACCCTTGACGGCAACGGGTCGTTGACCCTTGGTGGAACTAATGATTATTCCGGCCCCACCATGGTGCTCAGCGGAGAACTCCTCGGCGGTTCAGGCGGCAATTGCACCAACAGCGGGGTAACAGTGGCTAATGGCGCGACGAACGGTTTTCAAGCACTTATCGCCGCCGGACAATGGTCTTGCCTCAGCCTGCTTTATGAGCCTGGCACGAACTATCTCCTCTTCAATTTTGGCGACTTGCCTGTAAGCCCCAATAACCCTGCTCCGATTGTGGTCGCCGACGCGCTGACCATCAGCGGCGTCTTGAATGTGCTCGTGACCAACGGGCTTTGGCTTGCGACCGGCGAATACCCTTTGCTGAACTATCAGGGCGCTCTTTCCGGCGCCTTGCCGACCAATCTGCTCGCCCTGCCTGCCGGCGTCACTGCCACCCTGACGAACGACGCGGCGCATAATCTTCTCGCGCTCAATGTCACCCAAATTCCCGTTGTGGTTCTTTCCACCCAGACCAATGGCGTTTGGACAAATAATGTTGGCGGCAACATTTCCGGCTTTTGGGGCGTCGCCGGCAATTGGAGCAATAGTGTGGTGGCGGGAGGGCCGGGCGGCATCGCTGACTTCAGCCGGCTCGATATCACGGTCAATTCCGTCATCAGCAACGACGCCCCGCGGACCATCGGCACATTGCTTTTGGCCGACCCCGTCACCAGCGGAGTGACGGTGACGATCGACGGCGGCCTCAGCAATCATCTCACCCTGGCGACCTCGAGCGGTCCGCCGGTGATTTCGGTGAGCAACTTGCAGGCGCTCATTGGCGGTCTTTCCGGAACGCAAGGCTTTGTCATGCAGGGCAACGGCGCGCTGGCCATTTATGGCAACAAGGACGCCAACAGTCTCAAAGGGCCCATCTCTGTCAATAGCGGTTTGCTGGCGACGGTCGATGGCGCGGGCTTTCTGGGAGTCACGGGCGCTATCACGGTGGCTTCCGGCGCGAGCTTTTCGGCCAACGGCGGCATGGACAACAGCACGTTGCTGAACAATTTCAACTTGAGCGGCGCGGGCGATACTCCCATGGGGTTGGTCACCAACGCTTCCACTCCGGATGGGGTTTATATGACACAGCCGTCCTTTGGCGCGCTTGACTTGCTGGGGAACATTTTTCTGGGAGGCGCGATTGCGCTCAACAGCAATGCCGTCATAACTCACGGCTCCGCTAACGCCGTCATAAATGGGCCCATCACGGCCGCGGGGCGCGGCCAGAACCTCCAATTAGTTACAACCGCGAGCGGCCAGCCTGACCTGACCATCAACGGCAATATGAGCCTCGGTTCCGGCGTGCTGACGGTCAACGGAAGCGGTTCACAAGGCGTCACCCTTGGCGGCGCGAACGCCTTTGCCGGCACTGTCCTGAATAGCGGCATGTTGCACCTGGACAATATCAATGCTTTGGGCAACACCAACGTGACCGTGAACGGCGGGGTCCTGGACTTGAACACGCAGAATATCACCGTCTCTTCCCTCTCTGGCGCGGGCGCCGCAGTCATCACTGACAACGGTTCCTCGTCCGCGCCTACGGTCCTTACAGTCACTTATAGTCCGACGCCTTGCACTCCCATTCAGCCGGGCGACGATCCGGCGGGATTCGTCCAGCCCACTTCAACCACGTTTCCGGGTGCGATTGAGGATGGCCCGGCCGACGCCGTTTCTCTGACACTGCAAGGCTGCGGCGCCTTGATCCTGGGCGGGACGAACACGTATTCCGGCCCCACCACGGTGAGCAGCGGTGAACTGGTTGGCCTGACCACGGGTTCTTGCTCCAGCAGCGTCGTGACCGTGTCCAGCGGCGCCGCTAACGGCGTCCAAATCGCCGCGCCTGGCGGCCAATGGGCTTGCGCCCGGCTCTCCTACGCCCCCGGCAGCGAGAATCTTGATTTCAATTTTGGCGCCACCGCGCCGAGCACAACCATTGCGCCTTTACTGGTCAACGGGGACCTCACATTCAACGGCACTGTGGCGGTCACCATCACCGTTGCCAGCTTCAATTCCTGGACGACGGGCAGTTACCCGCTGATGGCCTACACCGGAGCGCTCTCCAACATGCCGGCGTCGGCCACCTTCCATGAAGCGGTCCCGCAAGCGGGCACGCTTCTGGCCACTCTGACAAACAACCTGGCCCAGGGGATCATTTACCTCGACGTGGTCAACACTAACACCATCACTCCGCCCAACACCAATGCGCCGGCCATCGTCGCGGTTTATGCCGGTTCCACCACCAACCTCAGCCTGCGATTTCCCTCCAGCGCCAGTGCCAGTTACGTTTTGGAAACAGCTCCGAGTTTGGGCCAGACGATTATCTGGACACCGGTCAGCACCAATGTTGGGACCGGCGGATCGATTACCAACAACCTGCCGGTGAACCGATCCTTGCAGCAACAGTACTTCCGCCTTGTCCTGCTCGGCAGTTCTTCCTCATCGCCGACCAACCTCTTGTCCAGCATCGTGCCGGTTTATCAGAGCGGCACAGGCAGCCTTGGCTTGCAGACTTCCACATTGGCCAATCATAATTACATCCTGGAATCCACTCTGGGTCTGGGAGGAACCAACGTTTGGACGCCGATGAGCACCAATGCCGGCACGGGGGGAACCATCACTGCCACCGTGACCGTCAACCGCACCGGTCACGATCAGTTTTTCCGTTTCCTCGTGCAATGACCCGCGCTCAAAAGCGCACGGGGATATGGCGTCCGGCCAGGTATTTCTTAACGTCGCCCACGGTAAATTGGCCAAAGTGAAAAATGCTCGCGGCCAGGACCGCGTCGGCCTTCCCCTCCAGGAGCACGGCAGCCATGTGCTCCAGCGTCCCGGCCCCGCCGCTGGCGACGACCGGCACCCCCACCGCTTCGCTGACCCGGCGGGTAATCTCCACATCAAACCCGCTCTTGGTGCCATCGGCGTCGATACTGTTCAAAACGATCTCTCCCGCGCCGAGCGCGACGGCCTTCTTCGCCCATTCCACTGCGTCCAAACCAGTGGCCTTGCGTCCGCCATGGGAGAACACCTCCCAGCGCTCCGGAGCGGTTTTTTTCGCGTCGATGGAGATGACGATGCACTGGCTGCCAAATTTTTCCGCGCCTTGGCGAATCAGGTCAGGGGTGGCCAAGGCGGAGGAGTTGATGCTCGTCTTGTCCGCGCCCGCGCGCAACAGGGCGTGCATATCCTCGACCGACCGAATGCCTCCACCCACCGTCAAAGGCATAAAACATTGGTCGGCGGCCCGCTCAATGACATCGATCATTGTGGCTCGGCCATGAGCGCTGGCCGTAATATCGAAAAAGACCATTTCGTCAGCACCCTGCTCATTGTAACGGAGGGCAAGGGCGACCGGATCACCGACATTGCGCAATTCTCCGGCCTCCGCTTTGCCGAATTGCACGCCGCGGGTGACTTGTCCGTCATGCACGTCCAGGCAAGGAATGACTCGTTTGGCCAGCATAGCCAGAGAATCAAACCACGGATTTCCCAGCGCGGCAAGCCGCAACCAGGAGAGACAGGAAAGAACGGACAGATGAACAGGATTTACAGAATAAAATCTTTGGGAGGTGGCGGTGAGGTGGTTTACCAACTGGACTTCAGTTCCGTCCCTACTCTGTGGCCGGGCGCAAAGTCACCATGGTGGCGCCCCTTCCGCCGTAAGCCGCGCTGGCGAATGAAAACCGCACCACATCGGGCCGCCGTGAGAGCAACGCATGGACTGTGCGTTGGAGATTGCCAACGCCTTTGCCGTGAATGATGCGGACTTCCAAAATGCCGCTCTGGCGGCATTCGTCCAGGTAAGCCGGGAGGAGGCTGCCAATTTCCCTGGGTTTAAAAGTGTGCAAGTCCAGGACGCCATCGATGGGCAACTCCACGGACGATGATTCTGGATTGGCTTCTGACAAATTAGCGGAAAAACTTGGACGGAGCGGCAGCCGTGCTCGCCCGAATGATGATTTCGGTCGCCAGCCGCCGGGATTCCGGGCGTTCTCCCTGGCGAAGCTTCTGCATGATTTCCACGGCGGCCACGCCCAGGCGGAGCTTGGGCTGGCGCACCGTGGTCAGCGGCACGCGGAAATGTTCGCTGAGGACGATGTTGCCGAAGCCCGCGACGGAAAGCTCCTGTGGGATTTTCACGCCCTGATTGAGCAGGACGTTGGCGGCGCCGATGGCCACCAAATCGTTGGCGGCCTGGATGGCGGTCATCGCAACCGATTCGTTGAGCGCCTGCAAGGCGGCCTTTTCGCCCTCCTCAATCGACGCCCCGGCGCTGAAAACGAGGCGGTCGTCCGGCTCAATCTGGGCTTCGCGCAAAGCCCGGCGGTAGCCTTCCAGCCGTTCTTGCGCCCACGGCGCGGCGTTGGAGCCGGAGAGAAAAGCGATGCGTTTGTGGCCGTTTTCCAAGAGATGCCGCGTGATCAGATAACTGCCGTTGACATCATCCGTTTCCACATTCGGAAACTGCGCGCAAAACGGGGCGCGATGGCCAAGGATGACGGTGGGGATTTGCCGGTGCTGAAGTTCTTCGTAAATTGGGGCGGTCGGCGCGAGGCGATAAACCGGCGCGATGAAGAGCCCATCCACTCGCCGGGAAAGCAAACGGCGAATGCAGGCTTCCTCCCGCTCCGGAATATTCAAAGTGTGAGCCAGGACAAGGTTGTAGCCCCATTCATGGGTGCCTTCCTCGATCGCGGAAATGGTGCGGGCAAAGATCGGATTGGTGATGGTGGAAAGCACAATGCCCAGCAACTGGCTCGTGCGGCTGCGCAGGCCCTGGGCCATGGAATCGGGCAAATAACCCATCTGCTGGGCCAGCAACTTGACACGGGTCTTGGTTTGGGCCGAAATGTCACTGGCGTTGCGCAAGGCTTTTGAGACTGTCATGACCGACACTCCGGCCTGCGCCGCGATATCTTTTAGTCGAACCATAGGAAGGCGCTGAAGTTCCGCGTTTTCAAACCGACGATCCTCTCCAATGCAGTTTTTGCCGGATCGTCTCAAAAAATGACATTTCGCCCAGATGCAATAATCGCACCCTTCGCGGGCTTCGCCGAATGGTCACCGCGTCGCCCGCCGTCAAATTGGCGAGCAACTGGCCATCGGCGGCGACGATGGTTTCCATTTTTTTGCTGAAGAGTTCGACTCGCACCACCGAACTTGAGCTGATAATGACGGGTCGATTGGAAAGAGCGTGAGCGCAGATGGGCGTAATGGCAAAAACTGCCGCTCCGGGGCTGATAATCGGGCCTCCCGCGGAGAGCGAGTAGGCGGTCGAGCCAGTGGCGGAACTGACAATCAAACCATCGCCCCGGTAGCGGGTCAACGGCTTGTCGTTGACGGAGACATCCAACTCAATCAGGCGCGAGATGGCGCCGTGACTAATGACAATGTCATTGAGGGCGGAGAGATGAATAGGGTTGCCGCGGCATCGTCCCTTTGCCTGGAGCAGGGTCCGTGTTTCGATGACGAAATCATCCGCCCACAGCTTTTCCAGGGAAGCGGACAAATCTTTGGAAGAGACGGCGGTCAAAAAGCCCATTCGCCCAACGTTGATGCCAAGAACGGGCGTTTCGGCGCCGTTGATTTCCCGCACAATGCGCAAAATGGTGCCGTCACCGCCAAAGACCAGGAGCAAATCCACATCCGCGGCCAGCGCGGCCGGGGTGGGAAAGACGGCGCAATCCAGCCCGGCCAGGCGGGAGGTCTCCGCGTCGGCCGCGACCGTGCGCCCCGCGGAGCGGATCAATTCCGCCGCTGCCCGCACGCCCCCGCGGCTGGCGGATTTCTCAAAATTGGCCACCAAGCCGAGGCGCGCTATCGTTTTACGGTTCCTTTTCAAGCAATACCAGAAACTCTTTGTTCCCCGCGGGACCGAGCAAGGGCGAGTCTGTTTCGCCTTTCCAGCGGAGGGCGGTTTTTTCCGTGACGAATGTTTTCAGTTCGTGCAAGACGCGGGCGTGAACAGCCGGATCTACGATGACGCCTTTGCCGCGGGCGGCTTCCCTCTTGCCTGCCTCGAATTGCGGCTTCACCAAGACGATCATGCTAGCCGAATCAGCCAGCAATGCAACGGCAGGCGGAAGGATTTTTTGCAGCGAAATAAACGAGCAATCCGCCACGATCAATTCCGCCCCGGCAAAGGAAGGCGGAAAAGCGGCGCGGGTCAGAAAGCGGGCGTTGGTTTTCTCCATGACAACAACGCGCGGGTCCTGGCGCAATTTCCAGGCCAATTGCCCGCGGCCGACATCAATCGCATAGACCTGGGCGGCGCCATGTTGCAGGAGGCAATCGGTGAAGCCGCCGGTGGAAGCACCCAGGTCGATTGTGGTCATTCCCTCCGCCTTCAGGGCAAAGTGGCGCAACGCGTGCTCCAGTTTAAAGCCGCCGCGGCTGACGTATCGCGCGGGCTCGGCCAGCGCCAGAATGTCTTTCGGACCGACGGAGTCGCTTGGTTTGCGGGCGAGCTGGCCTCCCACCCGGACCTGGCCGGCGACGACGGCGCGCTTGGCCGTCTCGCGGCTGGGGCAAAGGCCGCGCTCCACCAGGGCTTGATCGAGCCGTGTGCCTGGCACGGGGCTAGCCCTTTTGGGCGGCGCGGCGTTGCGCCTCGCGATAAGTGGTCAAGAATAATTCATTTTCGGCCACGGTTTTATGGACCAGCTCCGCCAGCATCGGAAACTCGTTGTAATTGATGACGCAATGGACGCTGAGGGCAAAGGCTTGCAAGGCGTTGAGCGTCTCCATGCTCTCGCCGAGCAAAAAAATGGTCGCGTCGCGCCGCCGGCCCATGGCCAGGTTTTGCACCCACCGCAGGGTCGGGTTCTCCTGCAGATTTCCGCCCGCGAACGATTCCTCAATAATGACAACCTGATAAGTGACCCGGTTGTAGCGCGTCTCGAATTGTTCCTGGTTTTCAGCGGTATGCACCTTGTAACCCATCTCCAAGAGGGTCCGCTGGGCCCCTTCCAGGGCTTCAGGATTGCTGATGGCAAGAAGAGCGGGCTGGTCCTGCGGGCCAATGATTTCGAGCTCGACCATGGCTTATTTCAATTTGAGGGTGGTTGGGAACCTGGGCAGCCCGGTTGGTTTGACCGGATCGGGCTTCATCTTCAAGTCCGTGGCGGTGACCCGTTCTCCGCGAGATTTCTTAATGACATCGATGCCGCGGGCCACCACGCCGCGTTTGCTGCAATAGAGCAAGGCGGTCTCCTCGGTGATGAGATTCTGCTCGTACGCCTCCAGGCAGGCGTGGTCGAAATTGCGCCAGCCGAAGCTGTAGCTGGCCTCGATGATTTCGTAGAAGCTTTTCCCTTCGGCCTCGCCGTGGACGATGCTCTCCTTGGTGCGGAGATTGGAGCCCATCACCTCCAACAGGACTTGGCGTCCGCCTGCCACCCGCGGCACCAGCCGCTGGCTTACGACCCAGCGCAAGGTGTCCGAAAGCCGCATGCGAATCTGTTCCTGCTCCTCCGGTTCGAACATGCCGAGGATGCGGTTAATCGTCTGCCCGCCATCAATGGTGTGCAAAGTGCTCAAGACTAAGTGGCCGGTTTCGGCCGCGCTCAGGCCAATTTCAACCGTTTCCCGGTCGCGCATTTCACCGACGAGCACAATCTTTGGGGCCTGGCGCAAGGCGGCGCGGAGACCTGTGGCAAAACTGCTGAAGTCATTGCCCATTTCCCGCTGGTTAAACGTGGCTTTTTTGTGGTGATGAACAAATTCGACCGGGTCCTCGAGGGTAATCACGTGGACTGACTTGGTGAGATTGATCTCGTTGAGAATCGCCGCCAGGGTGGTGGACTTGCCGGAGCCAGTCGCCCCCGTGACCAGGACCAGGCCGGTCTTTTCCGCGCAGACTTGCCTGAAAATCTCCGGCAGCTTGAGTTGCGCCAGGGAGGGGATTTCCGTGTTCAACTTCCGCAGGACAATGGAATATTTGCCGCGCTGGCTGAAAATGTTGACGCGAAAGCGCAACTGGTCGCCGACGCTGTAAGAGGAGTCGCAGGAACCACTGCGCACCAGGTCCTCCGTCAAACGCGTGTTGCCGCCGATGAGGTTGAGGGCAACCATCTCTGTTTGGAAGGGCGTGAGATCGCCCAGAGGGGGATCGCATTCCACCGCCACCAGCTCGCCATTCTGTTCGACTTGCAGGGGGCGATCGACCGTGAAGTTCAAGTCCGAGATTTCGGTCTGTTTGCCGATGACGTCCTCGCTTTGCCGGTCCATCCCCAGCATGATGCACAAGATATAGTCCAGTTCACTGCGACGCATAAGTGTCCTTTGCCCGGGTTAGATTTCGTCCTCTTCCGGCGGGTGGGCCAGGAACGGGCGGAATTTCTTTTTGTCGATGCACTTGTCGTAAGCCTCCTCCGGAGAGATGCGCTTGAGCTTAAGGTGGTCCATGATGGAATCGTCCAGCGGGGAATTGCCGTATTTTTTGCCCACTTGGATCATGCCGGGAATCTGGTGGGTTTTGCCCTCGCGGACGAGGTTGGCGACGGCCGTGTTAAAAACCAGGATTTCCAGGGCCGCCAGGCGCCCCTTGCGGTCGATGCGCTTAAAGAGATTTTGCGCCACCACGCCTTTGAGCGCTTCGGACAACGTGGCCCGGACCTTGTTCTGCTGTTCGGCCGGAAAGACGTCAATAATACGGTCCACCGTCTTGGCGGCGCTTTGGGTGTGCAATGTTCCAAAAACCAGGTGCCCCGTGCTCGCGGCAGTCAGCGCCAATTCGATCGTTTCCAAATCGCGCAACTCGCCGACCAGAATGATGTCCGGGTCTTCGCGCAACGCTCCGCGCAGGGCGGAGGCGAAGGAACGGGTGTGCAGACCCACTTCGCGATGGTTGATCAGGCAATTCTTGCTCTGATGCACGAATTCAATCGGGTCTTCCACCGTGATAATGTGATCACGGCGGTTCTTGTTGCAGTAGTCGATCATGGCCGCCAGGGTGGTGGACTTGCCGGAGCCGGTCGGTCCGGTGACCACGATCAAACCTTTGTGCAACATGGAAAACTTTTTCAGCACGGCCGGCAACGGGGCATCGAACTTCTCGAAGTCCTCGAAGGACAAAACCTTGCTGGGAATCTGGCGAAAGACGGCGGCGATGCCGTACTTCTGCGTGAAGAAATTGGCGCGAAAACGCGAGACGCCGGTGATTTCATAGCCGAAATCCACGTCGCCCGTTTCCTCGAAGGTCTTTATTTTGTATTCCGGCGCGATTTCATAGAGCATGACCTTTAATTGGTCGTCCTCCAACGGCGGATAATCGACTCGCGTCAGGTCGCCGTCGATGCGCAGAATCGGCGGGTTTCCCGAAGACAAATGCAAGTCGGAAGCTTTTTGCTCGAACATTAAATTGAAAAGTGCGTCGATCCTCGCCATATAACGTAATGCTGTCGGACGCGGCAGTTGTACCAGTTCTGCCGGAGAGTGCAAGTCCATGAATTCACTCGCTGAACAACTGCGCCACGAAATCCAAAGCGCCGGGCCAATGACCTTTGCGCGGTTCATGGAAGCGGCTCTTTATGCTCCTGGTTTGGGTTATTACGAACAACCGCGCGGACCAGGGCGGGCGGGAGATTTTTTCACCAGCGTCAGTGTCGGGCCGCTTTTTGGACAATTGCTCGCCTTCCAGTTTGCCCAATGGTTGGACACCGCCTTGCCGGCGGGCAACGTTCAGATCGTCGAAGCAGGAGCGCACGATGGCCGTCTAGCCGCGGATATTCTTGGCTGGCTGGAACGCCGCCGCCCTGATCTGCTGGCGCGCTTGGAGTATTGCTTGCTTGATCCTTCGCCTGTTCGGAGACGGTGGCAGGAGGAGACTTTGCGCCGATGGGCCGGTCAAACCGCCTGGATTACGAATATAACAGACATCGGAACCAGCCAGGTTTGCGGCGTCATCTTTTCCAACGAATTTCTCGATGCGCTCCCGGTTCATCGCCTGGCTTGGAATGCCTCGGCGCGAAACTGGCAGGAATGGCGCGTGGACGCGGCGGGAGAACGATTTGTCTGGCGAATGGGCGAGCTTTCGGCGGAGGCAGCCAAGAACCTGCCGAAGGTGCCGGAGGAATTGGCGCCGGTATTGCCCGACGGCTTTATCCTGGAGCTGTCTCCCCTGGCGGCAGCATGGTGGAGCGCCGCGGCCAAGGCGCTACGTCGCGGAAGGTTATTAACGCTTGATTACGGCACGGCGGCAGAGGCAGGGCTCCGTCCCGACCGTGTGCAAGGCACCCTGAGGGCCTTTGCTCATCATAGCGTCAGCGCGGACGTGCTGGCCAGCCCAGGCCGTCAGGATTTGACCGCAGATATCGACTTTTCCGCGCTGGAAGAAGCGGGTCAGGCCGCCGGCTTGCGAACGGCAGGCCGATGGCGGCAAGCGCAATTCCTGACGCAAATTGTCGCTCAAACCCAGTCTCAACCCGAGGCGTTTGAAAGCTGGAACCAAAAGAACGTCCGGCAATTTCAGACCCTGACACATCCGGAGCATCTCGGCTGGCGCTTTCAGGCGCTGGCGCAGTCGCGCTGACGATTCACTCTGAGCATAAGTGGCATCATGGTTCTGCGCTCTTGCTTGGCACGGCAAAATGGCATCCTGACGCGCGGATAAATGCCGCTTTTTACCATTGATCTGAAGAATTCCATATGTTAACATGCAGTTTGTGACAAACGGGTCACGACTGGGGTCGGATGCAAAACTGAATTTCTCAGGTTGTTTTTGCCAGATAATTTGGAATCTGGCTGAGAGCAGGAGGCGCGAGAGGCCGGTTTTCGGCAAGCCGGGAAGTTCGGTTTACAAATGCAAAACGAGCCGTGCTGACAAACTTCACATGGGCGTTCGGCCGAGCCCAATGCCATCTTGATTGGGAGATTGCCGCGCAGGAGGCATCGTTCGGCCGAAAGGTCTTGCAGAACGCGGATGAGGGTTCCATCCGCCAATGCGCAAGTGTCCCCATTGCTCTCTCTGGGGGGTCTGGTGGCGGTTCGTTATCTCCCCGCCGCGGCCAAAACGAGGGAAGCCGGGCAAGTCAATTGAATCTCTTTTTCCTCCGGCCCCGTGCGGGGTTTACGCTCATTGAGCTGTTGGTGGTCATCGCGATTATCGCTATATTGGCTTCCTTGTTGCTGCCCAGCTTGCAGAAAGCCAAGGAGAGCAGCAAGGGGATCGCCTGCCTCAGCAACCAAAAACAATTGGCCCTTGGCTGGACCATGTATGCGCAGGAGAACAAAGACCGCATTGTTGTCTCCAGCTACGATCCGGTGGCAAATGACCCGTATAATGCGTGGGTCTGGACTCAGCAAGAGGAGGATTATTCG
This sequence comes from Limisphaerales bacterium, assembly GCA_052139695.1. Lineage (GTDB taxonomy): Bacteria > Verrucomicrobiota > Verrucomicrobiia > Limisphaerales > Palsa-1400 > PLGF01. Next base: position 15,302 of record JBKQWF010000112.1, on the reverse strand, counting down.
GATAACTGGTGGAATTACAATCCAGTCTATCCGGGGGGTGACCCCGCGCACGCGCTCTGGGCCATCACGGCAGGCCCGCTCTATCCCTACATCAATAACTTCATGGTCTATCGCTGCCCGTCCGATATGTCCGTTATTAATCACGGCGGGACATTGTTCCCGCGGGTTCGCAGTTGTTCGATGAATTTTTTCTTCGGAGGATTCGGTGGACAAGGGCCGGGCGATCAAAAGGGAGCCGGCAACAGCTCCTGGGGTAATAACTACCCTGTTTACGTAAAGACTACCGATCTCAACGGAGTGCAGTCCTATGGACCGACTCAGACATGGCTGTTTACGGACGAGCGGGAAGACTGCATCAATTGGGGCAACTATCAGACAGACATGGCGGGAGATTCACCTTTGGATCCGGCGATTGACGAATTTGATGAGGATATGCCTGCCTTCTACCATAACAACTGTGGGATGTTTTCGTACGCGGATGGCCATGCGGCGCTTCAGCGCTGGATGGACGCTCGAACGATGCCGCCGCTCACGGCGGCGGGAAACTTGAACAAAGGTGAAGGTGTCATCAACGGACCGGCGGCAAACGGCTTGCTCGTCCCGCGTGATGCGGATGTGCGCTGGCTCCAGATTCATACGGTCAAGGCGTTGACACCAGAGTAAGGATCATTATATGAGTAAACCTATTCCTGATGGCTTTCATACTATTACACCGCACATGGTTGTAGCGGACGGCGGAGCGGCGATGGACTTTTACGAGAAGGCCTTTGGCGCTCGTGATTGTGGACGCCATTTCATGCCTGGCAGCAAGAACCTGATGCATGGATTGATGAAAATCGGCGATTCGTTTTTTATGCTGGCGGGAGAATTCCCGCCTCATTGCCTGTCCCCCAAGAGTCGCGGCGGCACCAGTGTCACCATGAGTCTTTATGTGGAAGATGTGGACGCAGTCTTTGACCGCGCGGCCAAGGCAGGATGCAAAGTGATTATGCCGGTGATGGACCAGTTTTGGGGAGACCGCTACGGCGTCCTCGAAGATCCCTTTGGCCACTCATGGTCTGTGGCCACGCATAAACACGACTATTCCCCGGAGCAAATGGCCGCTCTAGCCAAAGAGGCTTTCGCCAAGCAATCTTGCGCATAGTCCTAGCACATGCGCAAAATCAAGTTCCGGGAATGAGGCGCAGTTCAAACATTAAAAAGGTGCGCCCCCCGAAACGCGCTCTTAGAAGGCATTGAGAATTGGCCACTGAGAATATGTCATTTGCGATTCAAAAACACCGGAGAGGCCTTACAAAAACTCTCGCTTTGGCGGGGCAGAGTCTGCGATGACAAATGACAAATTCTCAGTGGCCAATTCTCAATTGACCGCGTTCCGGAAGGTCTGAGCCGCGCGGAAATTGTTCTTGGATGGCCCCTTTACGAACGGGTATAGGTTATTTCCATGGTTTTCACCTCCGTTCCGCTTCGGTCCTCAAAGAATTCGATGCTGCGATGGTCATCGTCCGTGGTTTTGACTATCTGGCGCACTTTGATTTTCATTCCCGGCAACGGTTCCTCCTCACCCCTATAGGTGACCGCTTTTGTCGCTGGATCGTACGTCCCCTCCATCATCATGATCCCGGTTCCAAAATTATCGATCCACGATGCGACATACTTCTTCTTGGCGTTGTCATAACCGTCGGTTCCCATGCCTTTGAACTGCATTTCAGCCGGTTTGCCGTCTGGTCCCGGCACGGACATTTTGCCGTTAACCTCGGAAATAAAATACCGTCCATCCATGACGGATTTTGTGGAGCAAGTTCCGCCGAACTCCATTGGGGCGGCCTGGGGGCTTGTCCACCATTTGGCTTTGTAAGTCCAAATGCCGACGGTGCGCTCCAGCAGCTTATGATTCTCTCCAGGCTGGGCCAATTCCATCATGGCCGCCGTCATTTCGGCTTCGCTCTTGCCAGAGGCCTTCTCGTCCTTTTTGGACGTGTCCTGGGCATACAACTGCCCGATGGTTACGGCTGTCAGAATGGTTGCCAAACCGGCCAGGGTGCTAGGTTTCATATATTCTTCGCGTTTGATTTTTGGCAGACAAGGGACGAATTCGCGGCAGAACCGGCAATCGAATTCGTTGGCAGAGCTAATACACCACAGAAGAGCATTTGGCAAGAAAAACATGGCGGCAACGCGATGCGTTGTCCGGGGCCGTCCGCAGATCTCTCTCGCCGGAGCGGTGGCTTCGATAAAACGGGACGGCGTGGCGCGGGCTAAAACTTACTATAGCCCGCGTTGGTGATCGCGGGGCCATCGCCAAAATTCCATGACACTGAGGCGGCGCGTCCAGTGACCGTGCCATAGAAGAAGACAGAGCTCGCAAGCGAGGGGGAGGGGAGGGCCACTACGGCGTTGGTTTGGTAAAGATAGAAAAAGTCACATATGGCCACGGACAATGGTCCGACCAGATTGGAAACTACCACCTCACTACAGCCCATGGAGGGCGGATTGGCGCAAGGCATGCCGATAATATCCGTGCCGGTGACAAGATTCGTCCCCGCGCCAATGCAAGGCGAGCCGCCCGAGAGCAGCACGCCGTCAGCCTGGAATTGGGGCGCATTGGTGAAGTTGCCCGGGCCGACGACTGCCGGGCCGACGAGTGCGCTAGGCGTGCAGCAGTAAGCAGCCGCATTCGCGCCTAATGCCCAGCCGAAATTATAATAGACGATGCAATTTGTCATGTAGCTTTGAACCGCTATTTGGAACACAGCGTTGCTGACCACCGTGCAGCTATTGAGAACGGCAGAGGAGACAATGCCAGAGCCATAGGGGGGATTATTGCTACGGATAAGACAGTTGTTGAGCGTCCCTCCATAAGCAGCGGTCGCAAGTCGAAAAGCGGTATTCGAGGTAATAATGCAATTATCCCACCACGGCACTGGATGAGGAGCACCAGACGCCGCCGCCGTTCATGGAGGCCCACTGGTTTAAGACCGTACCGTTCGTGGCGGTCGCACCCCACTTCAAGGTGAACCCAATCAAAGCCGCGTTATTCGCCAGCCAGGCACAACGGACAGCAGACGCTCCATTGGTCGCTCCCGCCCCTTGTATCGTCGTCACCCAGGGGCCGTTGACACTCTGAACGCGAATCGATTTGTTGAGCGAAACGCGATTGGTGACGATTCCATCCATCGAGATTCCGCCAAACGCGTAGAAACCATTGGTCACCAAGACGATATCTCCGCTTGCGGATTCGTCAATCGCCTCCTGGATGTTGGTAGCCGCTGTCGCCCACGTCAGGAAGGGTGCGACCGGATTTATTCCGGCTGCGTCCACTAGGTGAATGGACAATTGCTCTACGGCACTGGTTGTGACTCCGAAACTGTTGCTCGCCACAAGCTGGTACGCTCCGGCGTCGGCCAGAGTGACGTCATTCACGACCATGTTGGTAGTTTCTGTAAAACTAAACTGGCCGTTGTCCTGCAACGGAACGCCATCCTTGAGCCAGAAAACCGCTGGCATCCATCCCGCAACTGAGTTACGGAATCAGCGCGACGTCTTTTTGCGGGACCCAGCCAATTCTCCTGGCGGCGTCGCTGACTTGCAGCCAATCGCCGTCCTGCGACAACACCATCAATTCCGCGCCGTCATGCGCGGTGAAGGCGCTTTGCGATTCCTCCATCGGCCCGCGCCGCACCACCGCTTCCGAGACCAGCACGATGGAGGATTTTTCCCACAAATGTTGGTTAGCCGACGATCCCAGACAAGCCAGCAGCCAGACCGAAACGGCGCCCAGGACGAGGGGCCAGCCGCCAGTCGCTTTGACGAAGGCCGAGGAAATCTGCCGCCCTGTCAAAAGAAGGAAAAACAGCGCCACGCTCACGGAAGCGCATACCGTCCATTCGTTGAGCGTGAGCCGTCCCACCCAGCGCGTCCAGCGGGTGCCCGGCAAAGCGGCATTCCCCGCTCCGGCGTGGTCGCGGGCAATTTGCAAGTTGGCGCGAATATCGGGATCGCGCGGCGCCAGTTCTTCCGCGCGGCGAAAATCATAAATGGCGCGGCCCATTTGTCCCGCTTTGAGCCAGGCGTCGCCGGCGTTGAAATAAACTGCCGGCGAAATATGCCCGCCGCGCAGGAGGCCCTCGTACGCCGCCGCCGCCTGGCTAAATTTGCCCTCCTCGTAAAGCTTGTTGGCTTGGAGGAACCTTGCGGAGACATCCTCGGCCCGCGCCCCAGCCGCCGCGCCGAAGAGCAGCAGCAGGCATCCCACTCCCTGCAGAATTTTTTTGGCGTGGCTGCTGCCGGTTTCGGGCATTCGCCGCAGGCCTTCCAACGCCGCTTTGACCTTTGGGATGAGAGACGCCAGCTCCTGGGCTGTGTGTTCGGGTGTGTAACGGTATTGATCACAAGCGCGGAAGAGTTCCCGCAGCAGAGCAACCGTCGGCGCGGCCAGACCTTTGCATTCCTCCAGGACCGCTTCCGTGAGGGCGGGGGCCGGGAGGTCCAGGCGTTCGCCCAATTGCTCGCGCAGCAAGCCCAGCACGGCGGAATAAAATTTGTCGGCATCGTTGGCGGCCGCCAGGGCGGGCAATTCCGCCAGGCCGGAGTTGACCAGGCGGGCCACCTCGCGGTGCCGGCGCAGCCGAGGGTTGTTGGCCAGCTTGTCCTTTTGCTTGCGCCAAGCCAGTGCCCCCAGGCAAAGAAGCGGCGCGACCGCCTGCGTCATCAAGAATAAGGGCTGCCGCAACAGCGGCGGCGCGGGCGGACCGACCACGCCCGGTTCCGGTTTGATATGGACAATTTCCTGATTCTGGGCCGGCGCTTCGGGAGCGGCCCCGGAGGCAATCACCGTCGGCTGCGGCGTGGCGGCGGTGGGATGAACGGTCAGCGGAATCGCGGCGTGGGTGATCGTGCGAAACGCTCCTGCCGCCGGATCGAAATAACTGAAGGCCAGGGGCGGAATTTCTTTGACTTCGTCGTTCAACGGCGAAATGACCTGCTCGAAGTATTTCGAGCCCTCAATTTGCATGGGGTCCGAGCTGTCAAATTTGCTCGTCGGCGGGTAGGTCTTGAATTCGCGCCAGCCCGGTTCGTCCGCGGGCAGCGTTAAGGTGCCGAAATTGCCGCTCCCCGCGATGCGGATTTTCAACGTGATCGGGTCGCCGACGCCCACGGAGGTCGGCCCGGCTTCGCACTGCGCGAGGGTGAAATTGCCGATGGCCCCGCTGAAGGTGGGCGGCGTGCCGTTGGTCGGCACCGGCAAGACGTGGACCTGCGGGGCGTCGCTGCTCACGTTGATCTGCTGGCTTGGCATGAAGCCGCCGAAAAAGGTCCGTTGTCCCACGCTGAGGGCCCACGTGGCCGGGCCCAGGGCCAATGTCCCGGACTTGGTCGGCGTGGCCGGAACGTTAAAGATCATCAGGTTATACAGGGTGTTTCCCACCCGCACGCGGGTTCGTTGCGGGTCGCGGGGAATATTGCCCACGATAAAATCGTCGGCGTTCAATTGCGGCAATTGCACGTTGCCCACATTATCGTTGCAATAGCATTCCACCTTCACCGGGATGGTCTGGCCGAGGTAAATCGTGTTCGTCAAAGGAATGACGCGGACAAAGGCGGCCTCATTGCCCGTGGGTTCTGATTGGGGCGAAGCGGCGTTGGCGGGGATGACCTTGAGCTTAAGCGGGCGGCTGGAGAGCCGGGTGCCCTTGAGGGTAATGGAAAGGGCTGGAATGGTGAAATCGCCGGGATGGTTCGGCCGCAATTCCACCGTGTAAGTGACTGTCTGCGAATAGCCGCCGGTCCCGAAGACCGCCTGGGTGGATTCTCCCACGGACTCGCCGACGCTGATTCCCGCAATGGACGGCAGGGATGGCCTGCCATCCGGCGAACAATCCGTAAAAATCATCGACATCGTGGTGGTTTCGCCGAAGCGAATGGTATCCCGGTCCAGCGAGGTTTCAAATTTGGGGGCGCTCCAGGCTGGCAAAGCCAGCATAACCAACCCAGCCACAACCAGCCCAACACGCGACAAAAGCGGTTTGGCAGTCGTTTTCCGTATCGACAGACTCATCATAAGCAAGACAGTGGATTTTCGCGCCTGTTCATTGCCGGAGCAAGCGTTAATACGCCTTGGCGGAGGGCGATCCCCTTAGTTTAGTGATTCAATGAAGCCTCTACACAATCCCCGCTCCCGGCTTGCGGCCACCCTCCCCGCCTTGTGGAAGGGTCTCCAAAACGCCCTCAAAAGTCCCGCCGTTGCAGCATCCAATGGTGCGGACGCTTGCAAATTCCATTGCAGAAGGCGAGGAAGACTTTGGCTGCGTTCATGACGTTGTCTGGGATCTGATCAGGCGGAATCTGGCTGGCGATGTGCATAATCAACGGAGCGTCACTGCTTTTTCGCCCGAAATCCTGGGCCAGCGCGCCGACCCAAACGAAGGCCAGGAATTGTTCTCTTTTTGACATGGTTCCCTTTTATGATTTTTGGCCACCATGTTCACCCCCCACCTTGGACATCCCCTGTCCATGTGAATAACTTTCCTGTTGGTTGCCGCGGCATTGTTGCTGAGAAACCGTCAACCCTTGAGGCAGTTCCGAAGCGCCGGAGCCTCAATCCTTTGCGCCTTTCCGGGGAGCGCGGACGCTCGTCCGCATCGCTTGGCCTCTCGCCAAACGAACCCGGAGTGCCGCGCAAAAGGCGCGCCACAGCACCGGGACCTTGCCCGTCCCGGTCTCGGGCAGATCGGCGTTGCGTCCTACTGGCTGGGAGGAGCGTTGGTGATGACCTCGATCTTCTTGCCTTGTTTCATTTCCTCAGCGGAGGGAACCCGGATGATTTGTCCGCTCACGGCGGTTGGGCCGGAGACGGCGGCAGTCGGCGCCGCCGCGGCGGTTGGGTTGACCGGGGTAGCTGGCGTTACTGTGGGCGACGCTGGCTTCGGCGGAGCCACGGAAACCAGTTCCATATCGAAGATGAGGACGGCACTCGGTCCAATTTTCGGGGGGCGTCCAGACGCTCCGTAGGCCAGGTCGCCAGGAATGACGACTTGCCACTCGGCGCCAGGCTTCATCATGGGCAAGATCTCCGCCCAGCCCTTAATGATGCCCCTGCCGTTGAGCGAAAAGGGCTGATTGGTGCGAGCATCAAAGGGAGTGCCATCGACCAGGGTGCCTTTATAATTGACAATTACCGACTCGTTGGTCTTGGGCAATTCCCCGGAACCTTCCTTGATCACCTTGTATTGAAGGCCATCCGGCAGCGTCTTGACGCCTTCCACTTTGGCGTTGCTGGCCAGAAACGCGTCGCCCTTGACTTTATTCTCCGCGCTTTCCTTCTGCATTTTCTCGCGTTGCGTCTCCTGCATCTTGTAGCGAACGGCCGAGCCCAACTGCTGTAAAACGCTCCTCATCTCCTGCTCGCTCATATGATTGGTGTTCCCGGCGATGGCGTCTTTGAGCGCGGCGAAGAGGGCATCCGCGTCCACATCGATTTCCTGGCGTTTGATGCTGCTGCCAACCGACATGCCAATGGCATAGCTCGCCTTCTCCTTGTCGGGCATGGGCGGAGGAGTCGTCGGTGCCGCGCCGGGCGGACGAAACATCTGGGTGTTGGGGGAAACCGGGGGATGGTTAGGCTGTGCCGTGATAATATTGGACTGTGTGACCCGGTACGTTGGTTGAGCCTGCGGCACAGCGGGCGGAGCGGAGGTGGCGGTTGGGTTCGGGGTGGTGGGCTGCGTAGCCTGATTGGGGATAGGAGGTTGAGCGCCGGCCTGGAACCCCAGGAGCATTGTCATCAAAAACGCACTTCGTATAAATTTCATTTCCATTTTGTTCTTTCGTTGTTGCGCCGGCGGACGCCAGTCCAGCCGGTGACCATTTTTGGCGAACGGGTTGCAATGGTTATCACAGTCGATAAATCATGTCCAGCCCTGCCTTCTTAGCGGTCTTTCAGCGGTATTGACCGCAAAGGACAGGATTTGACTCAAAATTCCCTCCCCGCCGCGACAGGTCAGGTGCTTTGGCTGAGGCGCGCCTTTGGTTTTTCGAAGAGCAGGGAATGGGCTTCGCGCAAGATGCCAGGGATCCTGTCCGCAAAAGGGCTTTTCTGGAGGAGCGGGCGCAGTTTTTTCTCGTCCATCGCGGCGGCATTCTCCCCAGGGAACCAATGGTCAGCCTGACCGAGCAAGTTGTAGCGCATTTTGCCCCACTCCACCAAATCGAGGGCTTTGGCATAGGTCCAAAGGCGCAAGATTTCCGGGACGTTGGTCCGGCCCGGCACCTCAACGTATTCAGGCAAGCCACGAAACCAGTTCTGGCACCACTCGGCCCCAAGCTGCGCCTCCATTTCCGCGCGGAGCCGTTGCTCAACGGGCGCGACAATGGCGGCGGCGCTGTCGTAATAGTCGAGCGCGCGCACGTGTTCCTCAAAATCCGCGGGCCGGGCCGCTCCGCAACTCAGCGTATGCACTTCCGGCCGCGCCAGGCAATAGAGGTCATTGAATTGCATCGGCGTCAGCGGCGCGCAGAGCTTGACCATTTTCGGCGGCGGCTCATAAAGCTTTCCGCCTTTGTCGTTGGGGCTGATGATGAAGACTCCCATGTCCCGCTCCCGGGCGGCGGCGATGGCGGGCCAGTTCAAAGGATTGACGAAGTACCAATGGAGGTTGATGTAGTCGAATTCGCCGTGGCGCACTGTCTCGAGAATAATATCCGTGGTGGCGTGGGTGGAAAAGCCGACGAAGCGAACGCGCCCTTCCCTTTGCAAGCGCCGCGCGGCGGCCAGGCAGCCGTTCTTGCGCAATGACCATTCCATTAGTTCGCGGTTATTGATGCCGTGCAAAGCCAGCAGGTCCACATGATCCAGCCGCAAGTACTTCATGGAGCGATCGAAGATTCTCAGGAATTCCTCCGGCTGGGCCTGAGGGGCGACCTTCGTTTGCACGATCATGCTGGAACGTTTCAACCTAGGCAGGATGTTGCCCAACTGCATTTCGGAAGTGCCGTACCCGCGGGCGGTTTCAATGTGGGTGATGCCCAGTTCGAGAGCGCGATGAATGGTGGCTTCGAGATTGGCCTGGCCAGCCGCCGGAATCTCCTCCGGAGCCACGTCCTGCCACTTGTGCTGATAGCGCATTCCGCCGCAGGAAATGACGGGCATGGCTAATTCCGTCCGCCCAAATCGCCGATATTTCATCGCGGTCTTATCTCATGCTTTGGCCGCCTTCGCAACCGACGATTTGGGCCCATCCCAGCGAAACCGGGACCATGAATCGCACATTTGACACGGACGGAACGGCTTACGCAAAAACAGAGACAACAGAGAGCAGGAAGATGCTCCTCCGTTTCCTCTGCTCCCTCTGTGCAGTTCTTGATAATGGGGCTTGCGGCGCTGGGCGCTCGCCCCTCCCGAAGACTCCCGTTGTAATGTTCGAATCATGTATGCGCGGATATACCACCTCTGGTTTTTCCAACACAGATCGTTTAGGATGTTGGGATGCTCGAAGAGCCGGTGGTCCAACATCTTTATGTGCATGTGCCCTTTTGCGCCAAAAAGTGCGAATACTGCGCTTTTTATTCCGAGGCGGCGGATGGCGCGCTGGTCAATCGCTACGTCGAGGCCTTGACAAGGGAATTGGAGCTGGTCGCTTCCGACTTGCGGCCCCAGACCGTTTTCTTTGGCGGAGGCACGCCGTCGCTCCTGAATTTGCGGCAATGGGAAACGATCCTCAAGGCGATGGAAAAGCTCGGCTTGCTGGGAGCGCGGGAATGGACCGTCGAATGCAACCCCGCCACGGTTTCATTGGACAAGGCCAGGCTGCTGCGGGATTGGGGAGTCAACCGCGTTTCGATGGGGGCGCAATCCTTTGATGAAGGCCTGCTCGAACGGCTGGGCCGGGTCCACAGCCGGGGCATGATTTTCAAGTCCTTTGATACTCTGCGCGCGGCGGGTTTTGCGAACCTCAACGTCGATCTGATGTTCGCCATTCCTGGCCAAACCCTCTGTTCCTGGAAAGAAACGCTGGCGGAAGCGCTGGCCCTGGGGAGTGAACATCTTTCCTGTTATGAAGTGATTTATGAGGAGGACACGCCGCTTTTCGAGCAATGGAAGGGCGGGGCGGAGCGGGTCAGCGAAGACCTGGCCTGCGCGATGTACGACGAATTGCTGGCGGCCTCCGCGGCGGCCGGGTTTCGTCAATATGAAATAGCTAATTTTGCCCGGCACCTGGCGGAGCAGCCCGCGGAATTGCCGGACCGATGCTGCCTGCATAACGTCAACTATTGGCGGGGCGGCTCATTTTATGGCGTCGGTCCAAGCGCGGCGGAATATGTCCGCGGGGTTCGGACGCGCAACTGGGCGAACACGACCTTGTATTGCCAGCGGCTGGAAGAAGGCCGGAGGGCCATCGAATCGAGTGAAGAATTGCCGCCGCTGGCGCGGGCCGCGGAGATTGCGGCTTTTGGCTTGCGGATGACAGCAGGCTGGCCGCTGGAACAATTTCGCCGGCGAACCGGATTTGATTTGCCTGGGGAATGGGAGAAGGAAATCAGGCAAATGATCGAGTTGGGCTATGGGGAATTAAGCGCGCACGACTTCCACTTGACCCAACGAGGGCTGCGTTTCGCGGATTGGGCGGGGTCGGAGTTTTTGCGCAGTTAAACGGCGGTTTATTGCCCGTCTTCAGCTCCAGGAGGAGCGGGCGGTCCGCCGGCGGCGGCGTGGACGAGCAAATCGGCCGCTTGCACGGGCAGAGGGGCTGGGGCAGCAGTCGGCGTTGGCAGCCTGTAAGGCGCGGCGGGATTCAGAAGCGAAGTGGTGTTCGCGCCTGCCGGCATCGGAACTGCCGGCGTGCCGGAACCGCCGGTGACAATGGCGCTGTTGTTGTTGTTATAGCCCCATGAGGAGGTCTGAGCGTTGCCGCCGGCTACAATAGGCCCCGAGCCTTGGTTGTTGTTGCCGCCGATAATAATGGTTGAACTGCCAGCCGGAGCAACTGGGGGAAAACCTCCCTGAGGAGGATGGGCAGGTATGCTGGGAAGGCCGGCGCGGCGGCTTCCGGGTAACCCGGGAGGTCCACCTGGGGTACGTCCCCCCGTCGGGGGCGCCGCCGTGGCAGCGAACCCATTGTCGGCAAAGGTCAACGTCATGGGGTGGCCTGTGTTGACAATATCCACCTGGCGCTTTTCGGAATCGATTTTGACTACTTCCACCGAGTTATTCTGCTCTCCTTGGGCCAAGTCCATGAATTTCATCACTTCCTTGGGGTCTTTGGGCTGCAAAACCAGGAAAACCCGGGTGCGACCGGCCACAGTTCGAAAACCGCTGAGCATCACCTTGGGCACATCAATAGGCTTCTCATCCGCTGAAGGCGGTGGCGGAGGGGGGTTGAGATGAAAAACGTTTCGGTCGCTGATCACTGCATAAGGGTTGGCCTCGCTGGCCGCGGTATCAGCGGCGGCGAAGGCGGGACGGAAAAAGGCAGCCGCCACCAGCCCCAGCCCCAAAACTTTGGTAACTCTGAGATCCATCGTAGTCATAATATAGCCGTCACGGTGAAGAACACCAGTCAAATCCCATAGTTGCGGTGATGCGTCCAGGGCATTTTTCCAGAGCGGTCGCCTCGGCGAGGCGACCCTACCTTGGCGGCGAATCGGCGGAATTTAGTTGCCCGTCTCGAAGGACGTCATGACCGCATGCCCATGCGGAGCAAATAGGGAGGGCAGAACTTGCGGAGGGGCCCCTGGATTGGTGTTACCGAGCCAGTTGGCTACGTGGAGCGTGGGGGAGAATTCGTTCTGCGTCGCGAAGGCCGCGGCCGAACCGGTGCTGGCGTTGGCCCAGGCGGTTTCCGATCGATTTTGTGCCTGCGCATCCTGGTCCTTCGCCGCGCCGGAATAGAATATACTGGCGGAAAATGCCCCCAAGGCAGCCATGGCAAAAGCATAAGCGAAGGCCGGGCGCATCGTAAAACTGGAGGAAAAACGTTCCCAAAAGCCCAATTGCCCCTCGCCGCGCTCAATTCGCCAGACGACTTTGCCTGGCAAATACTGGAAATAACCCGGGGGCGGCATTTCGCGGCGCTTGAGCGCCAGCAATTTCTGCAATGAATCGAAAGTCTCAGGGTCCGTCTTCTTCATACTGCCGCTGGAGCTGAATGTGCTACTCTACTTTAAATAATCTGCCAGATAACCTTGCAACTGTTGCCGAGCGTAAAAAAGCCGCGAACGAACTGTGCCGACGTTGCAATCCATGATCGCCCCAATTTCCTCGTGGGACAAACCTTGAATGTCATGCAACGTCACAACCATTCTGTGGTGTTCTGACAGTTTGAGCATGGCAACGTTCAATTTCTCCTGCAATTCGCTCAGATTCAAGTCCCTGCGCGGTGTCTTGTCCGAGGCCAGCGCGACCATTTCCGGGTCGTTTTCCGCGTTGAAATCCATGTCGTTCAGGCTCATGTGGACGCGGTTTTTGCGCTGCTTGAGGAAATTAATCGTCTTGTTCACGGCGATGCGATAAATCCAGGTGTAAAAGCTCGAATCGCCTTTAAAGGATTTCAAAGCGCGAAACGCCTTGATGAAGGTCTCCTGCACCAGGTCATTGGCATCCTCGTGGTTGGACGTCATGTGATACACGGTGGCGTAAATGCGCTCCTGGTAACGGCGCACCAGTTCATCGTAAGCGTCCATGTCCTCTTCCTGGGAGCGGCGCACCAGCGCGAGGTCGCTGATCTCCTCGCCCTCCGCGCGAATCGGCGGCTCTTGCTCCGGTTCCGGCGGGCGGGTCATGGGTATTTCCAATTGCGCTTTCGTATGCATTAAGTTGCCATGAAAACAGGCAGATTTCTAGTAAACAACCCCCAGAGCGGCGGTTTGTTCCGCAAGGAAATTAGTCAAGCCCATCAGGCCGGATCGCCCTTGTGATGGAGGCAGCGTCATCAAAGCCTGTCGTGCCTCCACCAAGTACTGTTGAAGGATGGCGTGGCATTCGGTAAAGGCGTCATATTTGAGAATCATCTCCACCGTGCCAGCGAGGGAAACGGGTTCCCAATTGCCCAGCCATTGGCGCAAAAGGAGCTGGTCTTCTTCGCTGGAGCGATCGCGCACAATCAACACCGGAAGGGTCATTTTGCCATTGGCCAAATCGGCCCCGAGGGTCTTGCCGGCGGCGGCCTCGGAGCCCAGGATATCCAGGCAATCATCGTAGAGCTGATAAGCGGTGCCCAGGGAAAGACCGTATTGCCGCAGCGCCTGGCGCTGGGCTGGCCCGGCCTCGCTCAGGCAAGCGCCCATATCGCACGACAAAGCGAACAATTCGCCGGTTTTCATCGCCAGCATCTTGAAATAATGGGGGCGCGTGATGTCGAAATCGCCTCGCGAGCGGCTTTGCAGGATTTCTCCTGCGCAAACCGTCTTGGTCGCCGCCGAAACGGCCCGGCAAACTTCCGGGGTAGGGAAACTCGCGGCTAATTCAAGCGCATGGGCAAAAAGGCAGTCGCCCAACAACACGGAAACTTCGTTTCCCCAGTTGGCGGCCAGGGTCAGCCGGCCGCGGCGCAACTGCGCCTCATCGATGACATCGTCATGGACGAGGGTGGCCAAATGGATCATTTCGATGATCACGGCGACCGTCAGATGAGATTCATTGAGCACTCCGGCAGCTTCGCCGCAGAGCGAGACGAGGATGGGGCGAAGGCGTTTGCCTTGGGCCGTGAGGGCGTACCGGGCAAAGGCGGCGATTTGCGGCTCGAATTCCCCGGTCTGGGCTTCCAATTGCAGCGCAACGCTTTGAAGAAAGGGTTCCACCGCTTCCGCAATCTCTTTCCAAGCCGAAGATAGCGGCGGCGAAGATCTAGTGGGGACGGCCACCCGACTGGTTTCAGCAGCCAACATTCGGGGTAATCTAAGTTTGCACTCGGAGCAAGTCAATGTGGAACAAAAACCGATTTTGCGGCAGGGCGATGGCGTGGAGCCGTTTCGGCGGCAGGGCGACGGCCCATCGGGCCGGCCTGGTCCCAATCGCATCATCAGCTTTGAAAGAGTTTGGTTGAAGGGGATTGGCACCCCTCGTTATGAGAGGAATCAATGGATGAGCTCTGATCTGGCCCTCGCACGAAGCGATCTTCCTGCCTGGGCGCCTCAAGACGGGCTTGCCTTTATCGCAAAATATCACTAAAGTATCACTCATGAAGACGGAATTGGTAACGACATTGAAGCGTAAGGCCACGGACATTATTGCCACTGTGGCCAAGGACAGAAACCCGGTCCTTATCACCCAGCATGGGCGACCAGCCGCCTACGTGGTCGATGTCGAAACGTTCGAGGGGCTGAACGAAAAGCTGGCGGTCCTGGAGAATATCGGCCGAGGTGAACGAGCGATCGAGGAAGGGCGAGTGGTTTCGAATCACCGCGCCAGGAAACGCATGTCGCGATGGCTGAAGTGATTTGGGCGGAACCAGCCCTGGAGGATCTCAACGCTCTGGCTGAATACATAGCTCTCGATAAGCCGGAACCCGCATCGGATCTGGTGCGGCGTGTTTTTGCCCACGTCGAACTCCTCGGCGCACAGCCGGAATTAGGCCCGATCATTCCTGAGTTGCGCCCCAATTCCCGTTACCGTCAGATCGTAGAACCACCGTGCCGGATTTTCTACCGGCACGACAAAAAGGCAGGAAAACTTTACATTTTAGGTGTGATGCGGGGGGAAAAGTTATTCCAGAAGCGTTTAATTCAGCGCCACGACAGGTCAACCGCCAAATGACGACCTCGCCCGCAGCGCGGCCATGGCGATGGGGCAGGGCGCATCACTCCGTGCGCGCCGCTTCGGCGGCAGGGGACTGCCCGCCCTACCCTAGAATTGACCGACGGTTTTAGTCGCACCCCGGCCAGAGATGCGTGCTCGACTTGTGGCACCGTCCGACTACTCTCCCCATAGCAGCGCATCCTGTAAGTGGCCAACGACTATATATACGAAGCGTTTCTGAGCTATTTGCGCGAACGACCTTGCGGTCCATGGGTCAAGGATCACTTTTTGCCCTATTTCTCTCACCAACTTGGCAACGCGCTAAACCGCGAGGCCAAAGTCTTCTTTGATCAAGCGGAAATCCACGCGGGGCAAAAATGGCCCCAAACACTGAAGCAGGCGCTTGTGCATTCCAGGTGTCTGGTCGCCGTGTGGAGTCCAAAGTGTCAGCGGTCGAATCAAACTGACCCGCCTTGGGTCACTTCCGGTCACTTCAAACTGACCCGCCCCTGGCGGCTGTTTTTTAGTATTTTCTCAAGTTGGGTTTCAAGTTTTTTCTGATACTGTTTTC
>JBKQWF010000111.1:0-3399 GCA_052139695.1 Limisphaerales bacterium | reverse complement strand
ACGCGAGCTGGGTTCAGAACGTCGTGAGACAGTTCGGTCCTTATCCACTGTGGGCGCAGGAAACTTGAGGGGTTCATTCTCTAGTACGAGAGGACCGAGAATGACGCACTTCTGGTGTGGCAGTTGTTCCGTCAGGAGCAGCGCTGCGTAGCCATGTGCGGAAGAGATAAGCGCTGAAAGCATCTAAGTGCCAAGCTCCTCCCAAGATAATGTTTCCCGGACGCAAGTCCCTAAAGACCCCCGGAAGACTACCGGGTTGATAGGTTAGGCGTGCAAGCGGAGTAATCTGTTTAGCGGACTAATACTAATCGGTCGTGCGGCTTGATCGCTTTTTTCCCCTCGGGGAAGAGCGATTTCAACTCGCGAATTGGTGATTGCTTCCCTCTTCTGCGTGTAGTTTTCAGCGAATACTCCTGGAACTCTTCCAGTATGTTCTTTTTACATTTTTATAATTTTTTGGTGGCCATAAAGCTGTGGTCCGACCCGTTCCCATCCCGAACACGGCCGTCAAACGCAGCCTTGCCGATGGTAGTGGTCGTATAGCTTCCGCGAGAGTAGGTCGCCGCCAGATCTTTCCTTGAGCCGAAACATTCCTTCGTTTGTTTCGGCTCTTTTTTTTGCTTGGGCGCCGCGGCAACGGCGCCCTGCCAAAGGATGGTGGGGAGGCGCTGCCGCGCCGCCCAAATATCCAAATATCTTGCTCGCTTGCCATTTCCGGTCAGCATGAGAAAAATCACCGCCCGCTATGTCCACTTATCGCGAAGCCCAATTGCAGGAAATCTCCAACCAATTCCAAATCTATGGCCAGATCCTTCATGCCGAGACCTGCAAAATCGGCCATATTAACGAAACCTACTCCGCCACCTATGACCAGGGCGGCGCCCGCGTCCGGTATATTCACCAGAAAATCAACCAAACCGTCTTTAAAGATCCCCCGGCGGTCATGGAGAATATCAGCCGCGTGACCGCGCACTTGCGCGCCAAACTGCAGAGCCTCCAGGCCAGGGACATCACCCGCCGCTGTTTGACCATCGTGCCGACCCGCAGCGGACACGCATTTTATCGGGATCAAACGGGAGAGTATTGGCGCACGTTTGTTTTTATTGAAGGCACACAGACGTTTGAGTCAGTGCAGTCTCAACCGCAGGCGCGCGAAGCGGGCCGCGCCTTTGGGCTGTTCCAGAGCATGCTCGTGGATCTGCCCGGCCCCCGGCTGACCGACACCATTGCTCATTTCCATCACACGCGCAAACGGTTCCAATCCCTGCAAAACGCCGTGCAGAAGGACCATTTCAACCGCGCGGTTTCCGCCAAGCCGGAGATTGATTTTGCCCTGAAACGCGAGGCGATCGTGGATGTGTTTCTTAATGCCCTCGCGGAAAAGAAAATCCCCGAACGCATTACGCACAATGACACCAAGTTCAATAACGTCATGCTGGATTGCACGACAGGCGAAGCGATGTGCGTGGTGGATCTGGACACCGTCATGCCGGGGTGTGCTTTGTATGATTTTGGCGACATGGTCCGCACCACCACCAGCCCCACCCTGGAGGATGAACTGGACCTCTCCAAGGTGCGCCTGCAAATGCCGATGTTTAAGAAACTGGCTGAGGGCTATTTATCCAGCGCCGGCGAATTCCTGACCAAGACCGAGAAATCCTACATCGCCTTTGCGGGAAAATTGATCACCTTCACCATCGCTCTGCGCTTTCTGACCGATCATTTGGCGGGCGATACCTATTTCCGCATCCATCGTCCGGGCCATAACCTTGACCGCTGCCGCACGCAATTTAAACTGGTGGAGTCGATCGAAAAACAAGAAGAGGCCATGCAATCGTTTGTCGATAAGTTCGACAAATGTTGACAGAACGGCGGGCGCGGGTCATGCACATTGAATTAATCAATACCGGCAGTGAACTGCTTTTGGGGCGCATTCTGAACACGCACCAGCAGTGGATTTGCCGCCAGTTGGCCGACCTGGGCTATGTGGTCAACCGGCAAATCTCCGTCCCTGATGAGGGACGGCAAATCCAAGAGGCCTTGCGCGAATCCCTTGCCCGCGCGGATTTGATCATCACTACCGGCGGTCTCGGCCCAACCTCCGATGACATCACGCGCGAGTTGATCGCGCAGCTTTTGGAGTTGCCCCTAACGACGGACCAGCAGGTTCTTGCGGGTATTGAGCGATATTTTTCCAGCCGCCGCCGCGTCATGCCCGACAGCACAAGAGTGCAGGCGATGGTTCCCGCGGGCGCGCGGATCCTGGCCAACGCCAATGGCACTGCTCCCGGCCTGGCGATTGAGGTGAGTCCCAATCGCTTCCGCCCTGGAGCGAACCGTTGCTGGTTGGTTCTTTTGCCCGGCCCACCCCGCGAATTGCGCCCGATGTTTTCCGCGTCGGTCGTGCCTCTGCTGCTGCGGGAATTTCCCACAGCCAATTATTTTTCTCGGACATTGAAGACGACTGGCCTGGGCGAATCGCTCGTGGAAGAAAAAATCGCCGAGGCGCTAGGTCCATTGGTCTCTGCCGGACTGGAATTAGGTTATTGCGCGCGCGTGGGCGATGTCGAAGTGCGTTTGGCCGCGCGCGGGTCCGAGGCGGCGAAACTGGTGGAGCGGGCGGAAGGAATTGTGCGGGCACGGTTGGGGCCGATTATCTACGCGGCGGACGATGGAACATTGGAAAGCGCCATTGTGCATGGGCTGACTTCGAAAAAGCTGACGCTGGCGGTGGCCGAATCCTGCACGGGCGGGCTTATCGCGCATCGGCTCACGAACGTGCCCGGCGCTTCCGCAGTCCTGCATTGCGATTTGGTGACCTATAGCAATGAGGCCAAGAAAATCTTTCTTGGAGTCAGCGAAAGTTCGTTGCAAGAGCATGGCGCCGTCAGCGAAGCGGTGGCGCGTCAGATGGCCGAAGGAGCCCGGCGGCAATGCCAGACCAATTTCGCTCTCGCCGTCACGGGAATCGCGGGGCCATCCGGCGGCAGTGAAGGGAAACCGATCGGAACGGTTTTCATAGCCCTGGCCTCGGAGAGGGAGACGCTGGTCGAGCGGCATTTCAACCCGTTTGACCGGGAAACATTCAAATTCTTGACGTCGCAACAGGCGATGGACTTGCTGCGCCGTTCGCTGCCGGGTGGCTAAGTAAGGCGTCAAGCACGGACTGTAGGGACGCCTCTCGAGGCGTCCAGGGGTGTCTTGCCAGAGCGGTCGCCTCGGCGAGGCGACCCTACCTGCCCAGGGATCGCCTTGGCCGCCTTGGGGCCGGGCCCAAATCCTCGCCTAATGTTCGCTCTGCACCTGAATGCTTCGATAGGAATTGTATAGGACTGGAAACATGTGGTCGGCGAGACGCCGACCACAGCGACCGAGACGGTCGCGCTCCCCGGACCGTGA
>JBKQWF010000110.1:0-15839 GCA_052139695.1 Limisphaerales bacterium | reverse complement strand
AAACAGAGTTCTTTCCAGCCCCATAGCATACTGTACGCAGGGCTATTATGGATTGGCCTGCAGTCTGGAGTTGCCTTTCGAATGGACCTATGGTGTAGGAAACTCGCGAATCTGGACAGTTTATGCTGACAAATACTTGGCAGGCGAGGACTCAATTGCGGCAAGAACCTACGCGCGGCGCGTGGAGGATAAATTTGGTTGGGACTCATACGTACGATGGCATACCGTTTATCCCTGGCTGGCGGGGGACTGTACTTTCCCGGGCACCTTGGTCATTGTCTTTATTTTGGGGATGGTGCTCGCCATGACATGGCGTGATTGCATTGAGAGGCAGAACTATTTGGCTGCGGTCGTATTCATTTGGCTCATGCAGGAACTGATCTATTTCTCCGCAAACAATCAATTGATGCAGATGGGGGAATGCGTGCTTGGGTTCTGGGTGGCGCTGTTTTTGTGGTGGGCGAGTCGATCAGGCAAGGTGGTTTACTTTGTCCGGCGCGCAGGGCAAGGCATTCCGTGCAACCAGTCGGGTGGGAGCCTTGTTTCAGCTGGTCGCGAGGGGCATTCCTCGTGAAAGGAGCGGCAACCGATGGAGTCAAAAGCCAACAGGCGCGGCACGAGCAGCAAGTGGAAATCGTTTGTGACCGGGCGAATATGTGCGGGGCTTTCGCTGAAGGATTCCAGTTCCACATTTGCAATTGACAGGACAAAATGACCAATTCATGGTTTGATCCGCGAATAGAGTGTCCTTGCTGCGCTTCAGGGACATTCCGTGTAATATACCAAAGTCCATATGATACGCCTCCTGTTAAAGACTATTTGGTGGATTTTTACTCGCCACAAGGCATGGTAGAGTTCGAGTATTTGAGTGGCGCCACTTATGTCCTCTGCGAATGTGCTGTGTGCGGTTTGATTTTTCAGAGGGATGTTCCGAACAAAACGTTGATGGAGAGGTTGTATGAGCATTGGATAGACCCGGCAAAAGTCTTTAGCATGGGGCAGAAGGAACATGA
Source organism: Limisphaerales bacterium (assembly GCA_052139695.1). GTDB lineage: Bacteria > Verrucomicrobiota > Verrucomicrobiia > Limisphaerales > Palsa-1400 > PLGF01. The sequence continues at coordinate 14,826 of JBKQWF010000110.1, read as the reverse complement.
TCTTGGATATTATTCATACTTCGCACAAGAGATTATGTACATCATTTCATACTTCAGGACAAAGCCAGCATGTTTATCTTTTTTGGATTTTGGCATGGGCTGGGGCAGTTGGGCGTTAATGGCAAAGGCCTTTGGTTGCGATGCATATGGCACGGAATTATCTTTGGAACGCATGAAATGTGCCAAGTCAAATGGAGTGAAAGTCATAATGTGGGATGAAATCCCTCAATATCGCTTCGATTTCATTAACACAGAACAGGTATTTGAGCATATACCAGAACCTCTACGGACATTACGCCATTTGAAGACCGCTTTGAAGAGCAGCGGGATTCTTAAAGTTAGCGTCCCCGCTGCCAATGATATTCGGCGACGGTTGAAATTAATGGACTGGAAAGCGGTAAAGGGTTCGCGAAATTCCCTTAATCCGGTTGCTCCGCTGGAGCATATCAACTACTTCAGAAGAACATCTCTTCTTAAGATGGCATGGGAAGCCCAGATGGAAGAAGTGGTCATCCCCGCAATATTGCAATACAGAAATATGACCGATTGGAGCGGGCCGAAGCGAATTACAAGGAATATTCTTCTGCCTATATATCGGAATGTGCTTAAAAGGGGGAATTACATTTTTTTACGGAACATGCAGCCCAACAGAGATTGATTTGTCAGCTCAAGTCACCTGAGCGAAGGCGGTTGGCACTTTCAGTCCTGCCTTCAAGGTTGACATTGCGGTTCTGGCGTGGCTCAGTTGCGTAGGGTGGTTGGACCCGATGGTGCAGATGCACCCGTCCAATGGCAGTTTTCTCTTCCAGGATGAACACTGACTTTCCAAAAGTTCTTGTGGTTACAACCAACGGTTTGCGCGCTTCGGGGAATTTTGGTCTTACAGTGGCATCACTGTTTGGAGGTTGGCCGGACGACAAAATTGCGAACCTCCACGTATTGCCTCCTGCCTCTGATGGCCTTATTCTTACCAAAAGCCTGAATCTTGGGAAAGAGTGCATCGTTGGCTACAGGATGGGCAAGAATCTTTTTGGCCGCCTTAGGCCGCCGGAGCGCCAAGCCAAGGACAATGGTAACCGGAATGTGATTACAGAGAATCTTGATCCTCGCACCACACTTAATACGTACGGTGTTTTAAGAGGCTTTGCGGACATGCTGCCGCTTCGCATAGGCACCGCGGCCTGGAACTGGATAGGCCAATGCTCTCCGGACCTGGTGCTCTCCCCCCTCGAGAGAATAAGACTCATGAGGTTGAGCACGGCAATATCCAAGAAGTTTCGCATTCCAGTGGTTCCTTTTATAGGTGATAATTGGATTTCGACCCTGTACGCAAATTCACCATTTTTGGCGATGCCTCGTTTGTGTCTTTTGTTGGAACTGAGGAGGGTGCTGCGCAGGACAAGCGGCGGCATGGCTGGCAGTCCTGCCATGGCCTCGGAATATACAAACAAATTCAGCAAGCCGTTTTCAACCTTTTTACGCGCCGTTGACGTCCCTTCTGATTACCCAACACCCTCCCTGCCACGCAGGAACAACGGCATAGTCATACTGTATGCCGGGCGACTGAATTGTGATAGATGGCGGTCACTGCTGGATGTGGGCAAGGCCTTGACCATTGTTCGGAGCTCCGGATTGGATGCGCGCCTGGATGTGTATAGTATGGCAGAAGATCTCGAAATGTATGGTGCATGCATCAGAATGCCACCCTCGCTTAACATTCGCGGATCACTGGAACCAAGTGAGGTCTTCGGAAAGCTCATTGAGAGCGATATTTTGCTCCACGTCGAGTCTTTTACCGAGGTGCAGCGACAATATACGAGGCTTTCATTATCCACCAAAATTCCACAGTATCTGGCTGCCGGACGGCCAATTCTTATGTATGGTCCGGGCGAACTAGCAGTCACAAAGTATGTCAGGTCATCTGGCGCAGGGATCGTTGTTGACAAAAGAGAATTAGACGGCATTGTCAACGCCTTGACGCAGTTGACAAGATCCCGTGACCTGCGGACTCGGCTCGGTCGAACCGGCTGGAGTTTCGCGAGAGAATTTCATGACACTGAGTCGGTTAGGAGCACGTTGAAAGCATTCTTATGCGCGTGTGTCCAGCCTAGTTAGTGTCACACTCGTGCTTGCAATTTATCCCAGAAAGCGCGGGAACGGCAGATCATTGGTATGCTTGGCAGATGAACGTTAACCAAGTCCTCGCCTCGCGGACCGTGTCTTGATCAGTTTGCGCATCAATTACAATATTGGGTATGCATTCCATTAATGGTGTTTCAATTGTTATCACTCTCTACAATAAGGTGAATCACATTGGCCGATGCATCGAATCGGTTCACGCGCAGAGTTGTGGCGACTATGAGATCTTGGTTGTTGATGACGGATCAACCGATGGCAGCCCCAGGGTAGCAAGTCAATATTTGCGGCCGGGCGACAAACTGATTGCGCAAAGCAATCAAGGGCCAGGTTCTGCCAGGCAAGCTGGCATTAAGAATTGCCGGCATGATCTAATCGCGTTCTTAGACGCCGATGATGCCTGGCTTGCAGGCCATTTGCAAATTGTTGGAAGGTTGATGGAGCGATTTGGTTCGGCGGATGCGTTTGGAACAGGCTACGGATTGATACGGGGACCGGGCAAGCTCGCAATTACAGTACAAATTGCGGAAGACAGGCTTCTGAAAGGCGGCGACTACTTTAAACTCGCGCGTCCATACTCCTTGCTGCATAGCAGTAATAGCGTGGTTCGAAAGTGCATTTTGGATAGAATAGGAGGTTACCCAACAATGTATCGGCGGCATGAGGATTTGGTATTTACTGCCAGGTTGGCAATCGAAGGACGTATAGCGGTAGCGAATAGTGTTACCGTCGCCGTTCATTTGGACGCTGATAACCGCACTTCTAAGGTGAGAGGGCAGTTTCTAGTAAGACCTTGGTTCGAGGGTGATTTATTCGAATATTACAAAAGTATGGACTTCGCTTGCGTTGAAAAGGAGTGGCTCAGAAATTATCTGGCTTCAACATTTTTGTATACCGCCTACTATAGTATAATTGCCGGTGATATTGCGAGTGCGCGATATCATCTTGATTCGCAATTGGTTGCGGAATTGGGATTGGGAAGTCAAGTTGCTTGGATGATGCTATTGATTCGATTGCCTCGCGGCGCAACGTGGGTGATTCGTGGCCTAGTACGTGCGCGACTGGCGTTGCTAAAGTTTCAGCTCGGACACGAAGTTTTCGTCAAGGTGCGGAGGTGGCCAGTAAGTTAATCCGCGTTCCGAACTGACATTCTGAGAATTTCACATTCAGGTATGTGCCAGAGCTGCATTCCCGCCTTGCACACCAAATTGCAGGCGGCGCATGTAGACTCCTCAGCAGAAGTCGCATTATGCATGCTTTCGGTGTATCCGGCCAAGTACTGTTGACAAATCGGAGATTCGCATGAAGAGCCGCAAAGAGATGTCGCTGGTTTTGAATTTCCTGCCTATTTATGAGGGTGGTGGGCTTCAAAATGCCCTGAGCTTCGTTGACACACTGCTCGACAAGGATTGCGCTGGACTGAATGTCCAGGCTGTCGTTCGATGTGGGTCCGAGATCCATCAGAAATGCGAGAAAGCTGGGATTAGGTGCTGCGTCGTCGCTAATGGGAGAATGGGGCGCTTGAGATTTGAACTGTCATGCCGGTCGGTATTCAAGCGGGGACAAGTCTGCTTTACGCATTTCGGACCAATCATGTTATCGTCGGCGGGGTACCTTATCAACGTCAATGGTTGCGCATATTGCAATCTATTTTATCCGGACATCAATTGCTGGTCCTATTTGCCGATACGGCAGAGAATAATCGCCGAGGCTATTGATTGCTTGAGGCGCCGTTATACTTCGAGGGCGGATTATTGGATTTTCGAAACGGAAGTACTAAAGGAGCGAGCCATTAGACTTTGTGGTTTTCCAGCGGAGCGGGTCGGTGTTGTGCCCATGGCAGTCAGTCGCCTAGTTTCACCGGAAAAAGTAAACCTGGCGGCAAAGGCTGAATTGGAGACGAGCCTTAAACCCGGGCTTAAATTTCTCTTCTTGAACAGCGCGAATCCTAACAAGAGGATACATTTGCTGCCGGACCTGGCGGCGGAAATGAGATCGCGCGGGGCAAATGATTTCGTGTTTGTAACAACGATGAATCCAGAATCTTTTTACTCCCGCGACGTCGCGGCTCGGTTTCGCGAGATGAAGCTTGAGCGGCATTTTCAAAATCTGGGCCCAGTCGCCCCTGATCGAGTTGCTTCACTCATTGCGTGCGCTGATGCAATGTGCAATTTCTGTAGAGTGGAAAGCTTTAGCAATAACTTCATCGAAGCGTGGACGATGCAACTGCCCTTGGTCGTTACAGACTGCGACTGGGCGAAGGCGGCATGTGGGCGATCCGCTTTGTACGTTAATCCCGAGAATCTTGCTGAATGTGCGTTGACCCTTGGCCGCCTGATGCAGGATGCAAATCTGAGACGCAGTATTGTTGAGGAGGGGAAACTCCAGCTCAAGAAGCATCCGACTTCTCAGGAGAAGACACGCCTTTATTTTGAGGCGATTGATCGTGCATGTAGTTTGGGATTCTGTGAAAGAAGTTTGCAGAATAGCATACGATGGCCTCGGATGGCCTGGTAGGGCTTTGTTGGCCCGTGTTTGATTAGCGATCGCTTGCTGGTTTGTACGGAGGAGATATTTAGTGGTGCGCGAAATTAGAAGGAAGGGAGGTCTGCACCGTTTTCTAGTCGTTGCCTATGAAACGGTCATGGTTGTGCTTTTTTCCTTGCCGCGGTTTTCGGTGCTAAATGGAATAAAGTCCGCGTTTTTACGAGCTCAGGGTGCGAAGATCGGGAGGAATGTCGTTTATTTTCCGTCGGTTTGGGTTGAACCCGGAAGGAATTTGACGGTGGGCAATGACGTATATTTTTCGCTTGGCGTCTTAGTTCTGACATCAGGTGGAGTGGAGATAGGCGATCGGGTTCTGATTGGGTATCGGAGCCAAATAATTTCCGCAAACCATATTGTGCCCCCAGGCAGAGGATGGATTATCGACGCCGGAGAGATTGGTAAACCGATTAGGATTGCGAAGGACGTGTGGATTGGGGCCAATTGCTTGATTTTGGCCGGGGTTCAAATCGGCGAGGGCGCTGTGGTTGCCGGGGGAAGCATTGTAACGCGAGACGTGGAAGCCTTCTCAGTCGTGGCCGGCGTTCCGGCAAGGCAAATACGGTCCCGGCTTACCGAGTCGTAGATGCAAGAATAAGTCCTTTTTTCCAAAACATGTTTAGGAACAACACCCTTTTGATCACAGGCGGCACGGGCAGTTTCGGCAGTGCGGTTCTTCGCCGTCTTTTAGCAGCGGAAATAGCTCAAATCCGCATCTTTTCCCGAGATGAAAAGAAGCAGGATGACATGCGGCATCAGTATCGTGATGCCAGGCTGAAGTATTACATTGGGGACGTTCGGCAATTGGATAGTGTGCAAGAGGCGATGACTGGCGTGGATTTCGTCTTTCACGCGGCGGCGCTCAAGCAGGTGCCGTCCTGCGAATTCTATCCCATGGAGGCGATTCGGACCAATTGCATCGGGGCGGACAATGTTCTTCAGGCCTCCCTGGACAACCGCGTGAAGAAAGTGGTCGTGCTCAGCACGGACAAAGCTGCTTACCCGATCAATGCCATGGGGTTGACCAAGGCGCTGATGGAAAAGCTGATGGTGGCCCGCTCGCGTGTCGCGGCTGAAAAGGGAGTGGTTTTTTGCGGCACCCGGTATGGCAACGTCATGGCCTCGCGCGGTTCGGTCATCCCGCTTTTCGTTCAACAGATCGAAGCCGGACAGCCGCTGACGGTCACGGACCCCAATATGACGCGGTTTATGATGAGCCTGGATGCGGCGGTGGACCTGGTGTTGTTCGCATTCGATAACGCGCGACCGGGGGATCGCTTTGTGCAAAAGGCGCCGGCCGCGACCATCGGCCTCCTGGCAGAGGCCGTGAAACGCTTGTTGAAGGCGGACAACCCAATCAAGGTCATCGGCACACGGCACGGCGAGAAAGCATACGAAACTCTTTTGACGACGGAAGAGGCGGCCAGCGCGGAAGATCTCGGGGATTATTTCCGTGTTCCGGCAGATAACCGGGACCTGAATTACAATCTTTACTTTTCCGAGGGCAATCGCAAGGCGGCCCAAGTGGAAGGTTTCCATTCTAACAACGCCCGGCGGTTGAACTTGGAGGAAATGATTGAATTGTTGCTGACGCTTCCTGAAATCCGGGAGGCGATGGCGCGGCGCGGACTCAAGGTTCCTGTCATCAGCTAAATCCGTATTTCACTCCATGCGCATTTTAATTCTCGGGGGAGCCGGAATGTTGGGGCATCAGCTCTGGCGGCACTTCAAGAAAGATCACGAAGTTTGGGTTACACTCCGCAAACCGTTGGCGCAATACTCGGGCTACGCGCTGTTTGAGGCGAATCGGACACTATCCGATGTGGACGTGACGAGCGCGGATGCCCTGATTGGCGCGTTCCGCGCCGCTCGTCCGGAAGCAGTTCTTAATTGCATCGGAATTATCAAACAACTCAAAGGGGCGAAAGATCCGCTCTTAAGTCTTACGATCAACGCCGTTCTGCCGCACCAATTGGCCCAACTGTGCGCAGTGGCAGGCGCGCGTCTGATCCACATCAGCACGGATTGTGTGTTCTCCGGTCGCAAGGGCAATTATGCCGAGGATGACGTGAGCGATGCAGAGGATCTGTACGGTCGCACCAAGTTTTTGGGTGAGGTGCATGAGCCTCATTGTCTTACTTTGCGGACATCCATTATTGGGCGGGAGTTGGAAACGCATTCCGGGCTGATTGAATGGTTTCTTAGCCAAACCGGAAAGGAGATCCAGGGGTTTCGACGGGCCGTTTACACGGGCTTTACCACTCACGAGTTGGCGAGGGTGATTGAAAGCGTTCTGATCAAGCACACGGGCATTGGGGGATTGTGGCATGTGTCGAGCGACCCCATCAACAAATACGACTTGTTAGTGATGGCCAAGTCCGCCTTCGGATGGGCGGGGGTGATCGTGCCGGACGACAGGTTCGTTTGCGACCGCAGCCTGGACTCCTCCAGGTTTCGTGAGAAAACTGACTACCAACCGCCTTCCTGGAAGGCAATGATTGAGGAACTCGCCACCCAGCCAAAGTAGGCGCTGAGATATCACCGGAAGACAAAGAACAAATGAAACTTCTTACTATTTTTGGCACACGTCCCGAGATCATCCGCCTGAGTCGTATTATTCCTTTGCTCGATGAACATTGTGAGCAGATTCTGGTTCACACCGGCCAGAACTACGATCCCAGTTTGAGTCAAATGTTTCTGGACGAACTGAAAATCCGCGGCCTGGATCATCACCTCGGCGTTCAATCCAGCTCATTTGGCGAACAGGCCGGACAAATCCTGGCGAAGACGGACGCCATTCTCGCACAGGTCAAGCCCGACCGACTGTTGGTATTGGGAGACACGAACTCCGGTTTGGCGGCCGTGGTGGCCGCGCGCCGCGGAATTCCCGTCTATCACCTCGAAGCAGGAAACCGTTGCTATGATAACCGGGTGCCCGAGGAGGTGAATCGGCGGATTATTGACCACAGCAGCGACGTGCTGCTCCCGTACACTCACCGAAGCGCCGCAAACCTCGTTGCCGAAGGCATCCGTCGCGAGCGCATCTTTGTGGTTGGAAACCCAATCCTCGAGGTGCTGGAACACTTCGATCCACAGATACAATCCAGTCAGGTGCTCAGCCGGCTGGGCTTGGCGAAGGGTGGATACTTCCTTGCGACCATGCATCGAGCAGAAAACGTGGATCCCCCGGACAGGTTGCGGTCGCTTCTCTGCGGATTGACCCGGCTGGCGGAAGCAGGCGGGAAGCCCGTGGTGGTGAGCGTGCATCCGCGCACAGCCGATCGCATCCATAAGTCCGGGATCCCGGTGAATGGGGGAATGCTGCGTCTGGAGAAGCCGTTTGGTTTGTTTGATTTCATCCATTTGGAGAAGCACGCATGCGGGGTGGTGACCGATAGTGGAACGGTTCAGGAAGAGGCGTGCATTTTCAACATACCGAACGTGACCATTCGAGACGTGACCGAACGTCCGGAGACGACGGAGTGCGGCAGCAATATCCTGGCGGGGGCCATTCCTGAAATGCTGGAAAGCGGCATGAAGCTGGCGCTAGAGGGATCGGGCGGCTGGCAGGCTCCGGAAGAATATCAGCGGCGGAACGTGGCCGAAACTGTGGCCAAGATCATGCTAAGTTATCGGCAACAATAAAGCTGTGGCGATTGGCGGATCCAAGTTGGGCAAAAGTACGGATCGGATGATGGTTTTGGTAACGGGTGGAGTTGGACCCTTCGTGTCGGCATTAATTCCGTTATTTACCACCAGGTCACAATTGGGGCAAAGGATGTGGACATGGGCTACCATGAAGGGAAAAGGCCCGTGATAGGGGACAATGTCGTCATCGGTGCAGGCGCGAAAGTGTTGGGCGGCATTACCATCGGGCATAATGTGACGGTTGGCGCAAATGCGGTTGTAATCCATTCCATCCCCAATGATGTTATTGTGGGCGGAATTCCCGCGCGTATAATTCGGTCGCGGCAGCCGAACGACCCGAGGTAGAATTCCATTCAACCCCTATCTTATGGAACGTGTCTGCCAATCGTTCCCCGATCCCGCGCTTTTGAGCTCCAAGGCCGCTCAGGAAAGGCGCGCTCCAACAGAAATTCTCTTCTTTGCTCCCAAGTTTTTTGGCTACGATGTGGAGATTGCCGAAGCTCTAACGGCGAGAGGGGCCGTCGTTCATTGCCACTCTTACCTCCCGTCCAGCAGCAACCTGGTCAAGGCGATTGTTCGCGTCAGGCGGGGGCTTGTCGCGCACTATACAAACGGGTATTTCAAGGATATAATATCCAGACTCCACGGCAGAGCGATCTCGCACATTTTGATTATTAAGGGCGAAACAATAACAAAACATATTCTACAGATGTTGCAAAGCGCCTTTCCCTGTGCCAGGATTATCTTCTATATGTGGGACTCAATCAAGAACTACCCTAATTTGGAGGAGAACATAGGCCTCGTGGACAAAGCGCTTTCCTTCGATCCAGACGATAGTGTCGCAAACAGGAACGTGACATTCCGGCCCCTTTTTTTCAGCAGGAGTTTTGCCTCTGCACCCGGGTTTTCCCAGGGAGGCGTCGAGTACGATGTGTCTTTTGTCGGCACAATTCACAGCGACCGGTTGCGCATTCTGAATGAGCTTGAGGAGCAGTTCCGCAGGCTGAAGCTGACCTTTAGAAAAGTGTACTTCTTAAGGAGTTCCTTGCAGTATTATTGGGGGAAATTAGTGGACCCTGCGTACCGTAGCCACCAGGTTTCGGACTTCGTGACAAGGCCCATTCCAAGCAGCGATGTCCGGGGAATATTTTTCAAGAGCAGGGTAATTATTGACATTCAGCACCCAGGGCAGCAGGGTCTGACCATGAGGACCGTCGAAGCTCTGGGCAGCAGGCGCAAGCTCATTACGACCAATGCGACGATCCGTACGTACGACTTTTACTCCCCTGAGAACATTCACGTCATCAAACGGCATGGAGATGCACTGCCCCCAGAATTCTTCAAGACGGCTGGCGTGGATGTGCCTGAGTGTGTTTACCACAAGTACACCATAGAAGGCTGGCTGGACGACATTTTCAGCTAAGGCGCGCGGATTGGGATGGCAAGCATCACCTCTGGCAAGGCAAGAGGCGAGCGGGATGCGAAGAGAGTTTATATACATGAAAGTACTAGTGACTGGCGGATTGGGATTCATCGGCAGCAGCCTTGTTCGGAGGCTCCTCCATGACGGCAATCAGGTCTCGATTATCGACAATCTAAGCCCCCAGATTCACGGGCTTCATTACGCATTGCCTCGCGACTTGGCGGACAGCGTCCAATTGTTCCCCGTCGACATCAGAGATACTGACCGGATTCGAGAGCCGATACGGGGGGCAGAGGTCATTGTTCATCTGGCAGCCGAGACCGGAACAGGCCAATCCATGTATGAGTTGGGACGATACGAAAGCGTGAACATTGGAGGAACGGCTGCGCTCATTGAGTGTTGCGTGAAGCAGAAGCCGGCCAACCTGAAAACCGTTGTGGTGGCGTCCTCGCGGGCTGTTTATGGCGAAGGAGCTTGCAGGTGCCGGGAACATGGCGTTGTTTGCCCGGCCCCCCGCACAAAGGCGGACATGTCGAAAGGAGATTTCGAGCCCAGATGCCCGAAATGCAACTGCTTTTGTTGTGCGACTCCCACTACTGAAGCAACTCCGTGCAACCCCGCATCATTCTACGGCTTGACGAAGCAGGTTCAGGAGCAGATGACGATCATGTTCGCCCGCCACCTGGGAATCGGGGCGTTTGCGTTAAGGCTTCAGAACGTCTATGGTCCCGGGCAATCTTTGAAAAACCCTTACACCGGCATATTGGCCATATTTTCCAACTTGGCTCGACAGAACCGCAACATTAACATCTTCGAGGACGGCGAGGAAACGCGCGATTTTGTTTACATCGAAGATGTCGTTGATGCCTTTTGCCGGTGCATACGATTGGAGACTAGTGCCACGACAATTCTGAACATCGGGAGCGGTAAGCAGACATCGGTGAACGACGTGGTGAGAACGGTGACCGGGTACTTTAAGAGTAACTCGCGGGCCAAAGTGACTGGAGATTTTAGGCTCGGCGATATTCGACATAATGTGGCAGACATTGGCGCGGCGGCGGAGTGTCTCGGTTATGTTCCCGTTTGGGGGTTTCAAGCTGGAATTGCCAGGTTTCTGGCATGGGCGGCAGAGCAGCCATGTGAGCAAGGAGGCTATGATGGATCCTTGGAAGAAATGAGGGCGAGGGGACTGATGGGTGTTGGGACGCAGCAAATCCAGTATGATGCATAGCACGGAACAGAATGCGCGGTTCGCGCTGGTGAGACGCTTTAAGCTGCATCACGCTGCGGAGCAGCTTTGCGTTTTATATAACGATGTGTCGGCAAAGTTCTAGCCTTTGCACTCCTTCCATATGCCGGTTCTGGGCATCGTCATCGTAATCGCCGTCGCGAGCTATCTGCTGGGATTTCCGGTGGCTAAAGCCCTGATTGGGCTGGGCGCGATCGACAAACCGAACGCACGCTCAAGCCATTCGATTCCAGTGGTGCGGGGAGGGGGTATGGCAATGGCTGGGGGGGCGATTATGTTGGTGTTTCTTGGGTGGCCATTACAGCGGGACGTCACATTCGTGATGCTGCTTGGCGCGCTGTGGATTGGAGTGGTTTCTTTCTTTGATGATATCAAGCCAGTGGGTGCCTCCATCAGGTTTGGCAGTCATGCCGTGGCGGCAGTGGCGGCTCTGGTGGCACTTAGAGTCTGCGGCCTGAGATGGGGAGTGGATTCTGGTGGTTTCCCTTGGCCCGTGGCGGCAGGCGTTTGGTTTATGGGCTTTCTCTGGATTGCCGGCTATACCAACGCGTTCAACTTCATGGATGGCATTAACGGACTTGCCGCGGGCCAGGCCATCGTGACGGGGTTTGGCATGGCGCTGCTGGGGGGGCTGGCCCTGCAAGGTTACCATTCCGCTCCCGTGCTTTGGAGTGTGGCGATTGCGAGCGCGGCCCTCGGTTTTCTGCCCCATAATTTCCCCAAAGCTCGTATGTTCATGGGGGATGTCGGCAGTGCGCCGCTTGGATTTCTGCTGGCAGTGTTGACGCTCTGGCTGGCCATGAGCGCCGGTTGGTGGTTGCTGATCCCGCTGGTGTTGCTCCATGCCAATTTCGTGCTCGATACCGGCATCACACTCCTACGGCGGATACTCAGAGGCGAACGCTGGTATGAGGCGCACCGGGAGCATTTCTATCAACGGCTCATCCGCTCCGGGAAGACTCATGCTTTCGTGACAGGCTGGGAGATGGCACTGCAGGCGGTGGTGTTAGGGTTAATGGTACTTTACCTCAAGGCCGGCGTCCCAGTGCGGGTGGGGCTGATCGCCGTGGTGATCCTGTTGTGGCTGGCCTTCTTTGCGTATTGCGAACGCTTGTTCCGCAGGAGCAACCATGGGCAAGAGCTGAAAGCCGGGATTTTGAAAAGCTGAAATATTTTCAGCTTGTCAGCGTGTCAGATTTTCAGCATTTGATTTGTGCTTTTATGAATCCACACCTGATCCAGGGCGGCCGCCATGTGGATGAGCGCGGCAGCGTGTCGTTCGTTAATGGCTTCAATTTCAAAGGGGTGGATCGGTTCTATTGGGTTCCGGCAGGTCATGCGAATGTTCCGCGCGGCTGGGTGGGGCATCAGAGAGAGCATAAGTGGTTCACCGCGATCTGCGGGGAAGTGCTGGTCGCTGTGGTCCAACCGGATCACTGGCATTGCCCGCGCAGGGACTTGCCCGTGGAACGGTACACTCTTTCGGCGGCCAATCCGCAGGTGCTTCATGTGCCGCCGGGCCATGCCACAGCCAGTGCGCATCTGAACGCGGAGGCCATTCTGATGATCTTCTCCTCCGGCAGAATCGAAGAGGCGCAAAGTGATGATTTCCGCTTTCCCATGGAACACTGGCCGATTCAACCGTGAAGTCCCAACATGCTGGCGCATTTGGACCGGTTTGCCGGAAAAACCGGCATTTTCACTTAACTATTTGTTGTTTTTCAATCACGGCCTCGCGGCATTTCTGACGGCTGAATCTCCATAAATATGTGAATGGCAACAGTTTATGTATGTTTTGCAAATGGAAAACAGGGGCCGAAAATATAGTAAAAAAGTTCTGGGCAACGCTTAACATCTATGGTTCAATAGCCAAAGTGAGAAACGTATTGTTTCGCGCGGACCGTTTCGCCACAGGTTGGCGATGGCGGAAGAGCGCCGGGCCATCCCCGGAGGATGACCCGTCCAAACAACTGTTCGACTATTAAATCATTATGAAAAGAATTATTGGGCTTGGAGCGGAGAGTCATGCGGCGGTGGTCATTGAGTTAATCCAGCAGCTTGGAAACTACGAGGTCGCGGAATTGCTCAACGACGACGATTCAATTGCAGACCGCCACGTCGGCGACATTCCGGTTTGCGGGCCATCGGAAATGGTTCCCCGGCTGATGAGTGACGAAGGCATCAGGGATTTTTTCATCGGCGTGGGTTCGGTTCGCAGCCGCGAAAAGAAGCGCGAGTTGTTCAAGTACGCCGTTTCCTGCGGTTTGACTCCGCACACCGTCATTGCTCCAGGCGCGAGAGTCTCGAAGTCGGTTCTGGTTGGACGTGGCGGATGCATCCTGGCCGGGGCGGTTGTCAGCAGCAAATCCAGTTTGGCCGAAAACGTCACCGTGAACATAGGGGCCTTGGTGGAAAACGACTGCATAATTCAGGCGCACACGCAGTTGGGGGCAGGGTGCTATGTCGGTTCGCGCGTGCTTATCGGCGAAGGCTCATACATCGGCACGGGGGCAATTGTGCAGCCCAATGTCCACATCGGCTGGGATGTGGTTATCGGACCTGGCGCCATCATTTCCGAGGATGTCGCGGACGGCGAGGTGGTGGCCGGGGCGAGGCAAAATTTGCCTGTGCAGAATCCAACAAGGCTCCAACCGAGCCATGCCAGTAAAGGCAAATAAAGGTGAATAAAGGTAAAAATTGACGGGGTCGGAGTGGGTGGCATGCTACGCCGATGCGTTTAGCGCCTAAATGCGCCGAATTCTTCAAAGCGGAAGCGGCCGCCCTCCGGCCCGAGGCGGGCGTTTATCTCTTCGGCTCCCGTAGAGATAACGCCCGCAAGGGAGGGGATGTGGACATCCTGGTGTTATCCAACCCCAAACTAAGCTGGGAGGAGGCAGCCTGCATCCGTCGCCGGTTCTGGGAGCAGTTCGGGTTCCAGAAATTGGATCTGGTTTGTTTCAGTCCGGAAGACCGAAGTGCTTTCAAGGAATCGGTCTTGCTGGACGCCATCCGCTTATGACCACGGAGGATAACCGGCGGCGGCTGCAAAGAGCCGCGCTCCAGGAGCACCTGGCTCTGGTGGAACAGTCCGCGGATGCGCTCCACCATTCCCTGGCCAAGTGCGCGCAGTTGGAGATCAAGGCTGAATACATGTTGACCGCTTTCTGCTTTCGCAATTTCTGCTTTCGTTCTGCGCCCTCTGACTTCTGATCTCTGATCCCTCGCTTTCTCCCTTTGCCCGCGGTGACCCAATTCTTTGCTCCACTCGCTGAACCGTTGGGGGCCATTTGGCTCGTGATGGTTCTTGGCGTTGTTTGGCTGATTTGGCGGCGAAAATGGCGCAGCGCGGTTTGGTTGGGTGTCCCCGCAATTCCGATTTTCCTGATAGGCAGCACGCCTTTGGTGAACGCGATCGTGGCGCGGGCGGAACGTCCGCAGGCTTTGGGCGGTATCAATCGTCTGGCCGAAGCTGATGTGGTGGTCGCGTTGGGCGGGGGCTACTATCTTTCCGAGAACGACCTGTTCGGGTTTTCGGTGACCGACGGGGGAAGCCGCGTGCTGACAGCCTTGGAATTGGTGCGCCGGGGAAAAGCCAAAGCCCTGGTTTTAGGTGGAAGCGTGCCTCTCGCTGGAAAACCCGGGGTGGTGGCGACCTCGTTGGTCCAAGATTGGATTCTGGCCTCGGGCGTGACCACGGTGGCGGTGACCAACCTCGGTTTGTGTGCGAACACCCATGACGAGGCGTTGCGCTTCAAGGAATTGAGCACGCAACGAGGGTGGCGCAAGGTGATCCTGGTGACCTCGGCGCTGCATGTCCCGCGGGCGG
>JBKQWF010000109.1:0-14201 GCA_052139695.1 Limisphaerales bacterium | reverse complement strand
GGCCGCCAAGCCGAACGCTCCCGGCCCCGTCACCGCGACAGCCACCGGTCCACGTCCGGACCGCAAGGGGGGAGCGTGTTTTAAGTGGAAAGAAGTCAAGTAGATTACTCGCTCAACTCAAGTTATCAGAATGAACTGCCTCCTCAAACAACCATGAAACTGATTCCCATCCTCGCCCAAGTAACCGCCGCGACTGCAACCGTCCGCAAATCCACGCTTGAGCCCCTCCGTTATTCGATCGTTTTGATTTTCGCGGCGCTGGCCGCTGTTGCCCAATCCCCAAGTAGCGGCCCGGCGGTCACTGCCACCATCGACGCAGCGAAAACCGGCCCGCCCATTTCGCCGTATCTGTATGGCCAGTTTATCGAGCACGCTGGCGAACTCATTTATCGGAGTCTGTGGAGCGAAATGCTCGACGACCGGAAATTCTATTACGCTGTCATGCCCAAACCTGCGGAGGATACGAACACCGCCGCGCGTGGAGGCGGTGGCTTCGCCGGTCGCCGCCGCGGAGTTGGCCCGGGACGGTGGAATCCGGTTGGCCCGCCGGACTCCGTGGTGATGGACACCGACAAGCCGTTTGTTGGCGACCACACACCGCTGATCAAACTGGCGGGCGACGAGCCTCGTGGCATCCGGCAGACCGGCCTGAGCTTCATCCAAGGGGCCACTTACAATGGCCGCATCCAGTTGGCCGGTGAGCCCACTGCGAGAGTTGCCGTGAACGTTGTCTGGGGAACCAATGCGGATGCCGCCCGCCAGGTGATCCCACTCGGAAATTTAGATTCCGATTACAAGAGAATCCTTTTTGTAATCAAAGCCGAAAAATCCGGCTCCGCCCAATTTGAAATCATCGGTACGGGCGCTGGCTCGTTCCGTGTTGGCGCGGTTTCGCTCATGCCCGCTGATAATCTCGAAGGCTTTCGCCCCGATGCCATCGCCGTCCTCAAAAGCCTCCGTTCCGGTGTTTATCGTTTACCCGGCGGTAATTTCGTTTCCGCCCATGAATGGCGTTATGCCATCGGCGAACCGGACAGACGTCCGCCTGTCTATGACCCGGTTTGGCGCGCGCTCCAGCCCAACGACATCGGCACCGACGAGTTCATGACCCTGTGCAAACTGCTGGAGGTCGAGCCCTATATCACGGTCAACGCTGGCACTGGCGATGCCTGGTCCGCCGCGGAATACGTCGAATACGCCAATGGCGCGGCCTCTACGCCGATGGGACAACAGCGGGCGGCCAACGGTCATCCCGAGGCTTATCACGTCAAGTTCTGGGGAGTTGGCAACGAAATGTGGGGAATCACTTACCAGTACGGCACCATGAAGCTCAACCAGTTTGAGTATAAGCACAACCAGTTTGCCAAGGCTATGAAGAAGGCGGACCCGGGCATCAAACTGATCGCCTGCGGCGCCATGCCGGATACGATGACGGGTTCCAAAGAATCGTTGAGCTTGGGCACAAACCTGGTGCCGTCTTATCTTTCACCCGCTGACTGGACCGGCGGCTTGCTGAAGAATTGCTTCGACAACATGGACCTCATTAGCGAGCACTATTACAACTACGGCAATACCCACTTCAGCCTCGCCGAAGGAAAGCAAGTGCCAAACGACCCCAACGAACCGGTTACGGATTGGATGCGCCGCCCGGCCAACCATATCCGCATCAAATACGAAGAGTACAAAGAATACGAAAAGCTCATCCCGGAACTCATCACTCATCCGAAGCCGCTGAACATCGACGAGTGGGCTTACATGGGCGGCCGCTATCCAGTTTACCCGTCGTACGCCTGGGCTTTTCACGAGATGTTCCGGCACTCAGACCTCTTTCAAATGGCGGGTTACACCTTTGCCACTTCGCTCCTGGCCCGCACTGGCACAAACGTGTCATTGAATGCCAACGGCTTCGTCTTCAAAATTTACCGTGACCACTTTGGCTCCATTCCAATCGAGGTCAGCGGCAATTCGCCGCAACCCAAGCCCGCCGATCCTCCTGGAGGTGAGCAACCGCTTGTCAACGCCGGCAGCGACACCTTTCCCGTCGATGTCGCCGCCGCCTGGACCGACAACCATCACGCGCTCACCGTCGCGGTCTTGAACCCCACCGATATCGATCAACCCCTCAAGCTCAACATAACTGGCGCCGCCTTGTCCGGCAAAGGCACGCGGTGGCGGCTTGCGTCATCGCAGAGCAATGGCCAGGATCCTGGCATCAGCAACTCCCCTCTTGATTCCATTCCTGATTCAGTCACTCTCCCGCGCTTCAGCGTGAACATCTACGAATTCTTGGCGAAGTAATGGTGGACACCAAGGCGAAGGTGAAGGAAATGCGAGCTTCGCCAAGTGCGCCTTTCTGATTACTTGACAGCCAATGCCATATACGAATGGGGCAGCACCTTCCTCCGATGACAATTCTTATTGGTTTTCGCCCGGGGCTTTCCGCAGGGCGGTTTGCGCTCCGGCGGAAATGGCGGCGGAGCTTTTTTTGGCGTCCGCCGAACTCACCAGATTCCAGTAAACGGAGTATCGTTCGTGGTTAACCCGATACAAGGGAGCCAGCGTTACGTCGTTCGGCTGGCCAAGACTTCTGGTTCGGAAAACCAGCGGCGTGCCGGTTGGCTTGATCTTTTTCAAAACACCCGCCACGTCGCCCACAAACGAGGGAACCGCCGGATCGGACACTCGGACCAGGTCCGTCTGGTCCTTCGCGTAGGGATTGGGCAGGCCATTGGCGCCGAGTTCGCCGGCCAGAACAACCGGTCCGAAAAGCACGGCGACGATGTTGCTGTTTCCCGGCAGCGGTTCCGTGTGCAGTTTCAACAAGAACTGGATGTCCACGCGGTCGCGGTCTTGCCACGTCCGGCTGACAGTAACGTAGCTGCCGGGCGTTCCGGATATTTTCTGACGCTGGTCGTTGACTCGCACGGAGAGCTTCTCCGACCACTCCGGCCAGCGGATTTGCAAAGCGAGCGATACCGGTCTTGCGGCCTTGAGGCTCAAACGTGTCGTGTCATTTTCCGGGAACTTGGTCTCCTGCCGCACGCTAAGGCCCTTTTCCGGCCACGACAATTCAGAAGGGATGAACAAGTTGACAAACAATGAACTGTCACTGTGAAAGTAAATCGTGTCGCCGTATTTGGCATGGTTCTCCATCCCGGTTCCCACGCAGCACCAGAAGGAGTTCTCCGGCGTCGAATACGTTTTGAAATGACCCGGTTTGAGCGACATCAGATAGACGAACATGCCCTGGTCCGGGTCCTGCGAGGCGAGAATGTGGTTGTAAAGCCCGCGCTCGTAAAAATCCATGGTCCGCGCGGAAGGTTCCCAGGAGAAAAGATGCCGCGTCAGTTTGAGCATGTTGTAGGTGTTGCAGGTTTCCGCCGTCTCTGCTGAAAGGTGGCGGGCAAAAGCGTTCGTTGGGAAAAAATGCTCGCGGTCACTGTGGCCGCCGATGACGTAGGAACGATGCCATGCGACCTGTTCCCAGAAAAAGCTGGCAATTGCTTCGTCGCGCTTGTCCCCGGTCAATTCATATTGCCGGGCCGCGCCAATCATTTTTGGAATCTGGGTATTGGCGTGAAGTCCGTTCAGCCGGTCCTCACCTGCGGCCAGCGGATCAAATAAACTCTTCTGGTTGAAAGCTTCGGCGGTCTTCAGGAAATCGGCGTTGCCGGTGACGCCGCAGAGATTTGCGAGCACTTCGTTCATGCCGCCGTACTCGGTTTGAAGCGAGGCTTGCATTTGCTGCTCGGAAAGCCGGTCCACCCGGAACTTCACCCAGTTAGCCATATTCGTCAGGACATCCAGGGCCTGAGCATTGCCGCAGAGTTGATTGGCATCCAGCAGGCCGGCCATGATCTTGTGCAGGGTGTACCACGGTGCCCACACCGGCTTGAGATTCTCGACACGATCTATGAAGGATTCGGGAAAGGCGGACAAATAACCAAAATGCGTCGCTTTCGAGCCCAAGGCCGCCTGGCACTCGGCAAAACCCGCCACGATCTGATCCGCCCGCGCTTTGAATCGGGCGTCGCCGGTGCTCGCGTACATGAGCGAGCAAGCGGACAGGTAATGCCCCACACTATGGCCACGCAATTCAACATTCGGAGCCTCCCACCCTCCGTAAGGTCGCGCCAGGGTCGGAAGATTGGCATTGACCCGAAAGTCGTAAAGCAGCCGGTCGCTTTCGAGACTAAGCAGATAATGCTCGTCGCGCAACATGGCTTCGCAAAACGGCCCGTCCAACAGGCGTACTTGAGAAAGTTGGAATGGTTCGGCCGAGAGAACCACAGGCTGACCTGGCGAATCGCTCGCCATAACCGCGGCCGGCAGTTGATCTGACGCCATGGTGGCAACAAGCAAAGCTGCGGAAGCTTGCCGTGTGGTCTTCATGTTTTGATTCTACCAAGTTCACCCCAGTGGTCAAACAATCGCAATGGACACAGATTAAAAGTTCGTTCTTAGTCAAGCATACATATAAATTGTCGCAAGTTGTGTATAAATGTGGCGTATCCTGAGGGACTCGAACCCCCAACCAGCTGATCCGAAGTCATAAAAACTCCTATGAGGATTTGACGCTCCGAGGGAAAAGTGGTTCGTAGCTGCCAACTCGTCAGCGGTTGCGCGGGTGACTTGTTGCCCCGCCCCATTCCTGGCGGGTGGCGATGGGCACGTAGCCGGCTTCCTTGCCCTTGGGCGGGGTGACCAGCAGGGCTGGGTCAAGATCAACCAGCGTCCCTACCGTAGGCGGGGCGAGGTAAT
Organism: Limisphaerales bacterium; assembly: GCA_052139695.1. Lineage (GTDB taxonomy): Bacteria > Verrucomicrobiota > Verrucomicrobiia > Limisphaerales > Palsa-1400 > PLGF01. Next base: position 9,440 of record JBKQWF010000109.1, on the reverse strand, counting down.
CGCGATCCTTCGGCCAGGAGCGATGAATCTTCTCCACTCGTTGCTGGAGCTGCTCGCGTTCGACGTCGGTGAGACCGGCATTGAGCAGCGCCGGCTGATCGGCAAAACGATACCAGTAATAAGTCACCACGCTGCCGTCGCCGAGCCTCGCCTGGAAAGGGCCGGCAACAGGCCCCGGTTTCTTCCAGCAGCTCGCTGGGTCGTTCGGCGTGGTGTAAGGCTCCGGCGCCGCCTCCTTCGGCCGGGTCCATTTGATCTGCCGGAGGCCCGTCTCAGCTGGAACGTGATCGGGGGCTACCGGCACCCACTTCGCCTGCTTCTCGTCGTTACCATTCTCGAGGTGGAAATACTCCGGGATGGTGACGAGGCCGCCTGCGTTCGCTGTGAGAGTGCCGTTCCACTGGATGCCGAAGGTGTGCGGGCCGAAGGCCGTAGGCGTGAAGAAGGACCTCAGGTCGATAGGCACCTTCTTCTCCGGCCCATCGCCCTCATTCCACCAGATCTGCCACGTGGCGTACCCCTTGCTTCCGAAAACGCGCTGGTAGGCCCCCCCGGGGGCGATGGCGCCGCTGCTCAACTTGCCGCCGGCGAACCAGGCCGCCACCGTGTCGTAGAGCGCGGTCTTGTTGTAGGCGGTGTCCTGATGTACCAGCACCGAGAGGTCGCGCTCGTCCCGCGGGAACGAGATGGGGGCGATGCGCACGTACCACTCGTCCTTGGCATCGGGTGCCATACGGCAGGGGGTGTATTGCGTCTCCATCTGCAGGGCCCGGTTAGGATCCATCGGCCGGCTGTCAAGGAGCTGGCCCAGGAGGCGCGGTTCCCGCACGGTGGCCTGCGACCAGAAGTTGGGTAAGATGAAGGCAACAGGCCCCTTGAAGTTGCCGGTGTTGAGGAAGAGCGTCCAGCAGTTCGCTCCGGTGGGCATCGGCTTGCCCTCGGTGGTCGGCTTCGGCTCGCAGAGCGGCAGATTGAGGTAGCCGTATCCGAACAGCCCGCCGTTCTCGCCTTGTCTCACGTTCAGGCCGTCAAGGGGGAACAGAAGCCAGGGGCTGAGCTGCGCCACCCCGTAGAGCCCGCGCGGCTCTTCCCACGTGCCCGCGCCGTGCGCGGGCCCATTGGCGATCTCGGAGAAGTTCGGCCCCACACCGCCCATGATGAACTTCGGCGTGGTCGTGGGGAAGCGCGTATCGGTCCACCACCCGAGCCCGCCTTCGACGTCGGAGTACAGGTCTTTGGGGGCGGCACCGTCGTACTGTGCGAACATCCAAGTGCCAGGTAGGCCCGTCTGGAACTGGTGGCCCGGATAGTAGCTCAGCAGCGGCCAGGCGGCCACGTACATCGAGTAGCCGGCGTTGTACTGGCGCTCGGCGTTCCCGGCGTGCGGGACGATGAGGTAGCCGCCGAGGTGTTCGTTTCGGTGCGCCCGGCTTACGCCCGCTTCCCGATAGCCACCTCCCTTCACCTCCTGATTCTTGTCGGCGGCTTGCGCCGGCTTTGAGAGGACACCCGCTGCGGACAGGCAGGCGGCTATTCCTATTATCGGGGATAGAACGCCAACAATCTTTATAACGTTGGTCTCGGAACGTTTCATTATTTCTCCTGTGTTTGGGTCGTCTGCATGTTCACCATCGCCTCGGCAAAGGCCTTGCCGATCTGCGTCATTATCTTCGCGGCACCGAGATAATGGTAGCCTCCGTTGGAGATGCCCTTCAGGCGTTTCGACTCCTCCGGCGTGAAGTTCTCCGCCAGGGCCTTCTTGTACGCCTCGTCTCTCGCCGCTTGGCTGAGACTCAGATTCTTTTTTGCCTCTTGATCCATCTTGGCATTGAATTTCTCCATCCGTTGTTGCAGCATGTCCAAATCGTCATCCCAGTAGGGCGCTGTCTGCACAGCCACCACGTTGCCCAGGAACTCAGGAAGCGACGCTGGCGCTGCTTGGGCTTGGCGGAAATACAACTGGGGCGGCCCCACTTTCACGCCGTCAATCCCCATGACGCCAATCACGAAGGGCATCTTCGGCGATGACAGATCCTTGCGCACATCGCGAATGAACATCGCCAACAGTTTCGAGTACATGTCGTACCCGCCGGGCTGGTTGCAACCGGAGGGACTGTTTTCATAAGACCATGTGCTGACCAGATCATTAAACCCTTGGAACCAGACGAAACCGGACAGCTCGTAGCCCTGCTTCGGATCATACTCCGGATCCACCCGCTTGATGTCCGACAGCACTTTCCGCACATGATCGATCATCAGGCGGTAGAACGCGCCAGTGTCTTTGATCTTGTCGGCCTTTTGCTTTTCAACATCCTCCCGCCGTTCTTTGCGCCGGGCCAACTCGTACTCACTCCACACGTACGGTCCGGCGCTGGGCGGACGGAAATTTGTGTGCAGATCCCTGCCGCCCCAGGCGGTCTTGATGATCAGGATGGGCCCGCCCAGCTGCTTCTCCACGTAAATGCCAAACGTGAATTCCGGACCAATCTCCTCAGTTGAGGCACCGAAGCCTGTGGTCAGTTTCCCTTTCTGCTCGGTCGTATCGTCGCCAGCGCATCCAATCGACGAAATCCAGACCTTCTTGCACACCCGCGGTGTGCTGTCGGCATTGCGCATCTGCTTGAGGATTTGCACCGTCTTGGGATCGTCGGCTACGGAATCGAGCGTCGACACATTCGCATGCCCTTGCATGTTCGATTGTCCGGCCAGGATAAACACCTTTAGCGGCTTGGCGACGGCATGATTGGCGGCTCCAAACATCAGGATGAGAAGCAATGAAAGGATCATGGATTTCACACTCTGTCCGTTGTTTCTCATGGCATTCGTTTCTTTATGCTGTTTGAAGTATCCATACTTGCGGATGCATGTGCGATAAAATCATGCAGATCAAGCTACCGGACTTCCCCAGCAAGATCACGATCCCTCAGTCGTTTTCCAGCCAGCATGTGGACGATATTCAGGCCGCGGCCTGGGACGGGCAACAAGAAGCGCAAATGGACGCGCCGGCAACCCGATCATTGGGCGATTCAGGAAATTGTCCGCGACACCTTGGGCCTCGCTGAATATAGTAGGCAAATCAATGCATCCAGCAGTTTCAATCACGACGGCCAGCAGTTGCGCCGGGTGGGCGTGGCAGCACGAATAATTCTCTTAACCAGATGAAACCGTCCAAATGAAAATCAAACGAATATTAGCCTATCGCGTCGAATTGCCGTTGCACGAGACGACCTATAAATGGTCTGGTGGAAAGTCGGTGACGGTTTTCGACAGCACGATTGTCGGCGTGGAGACGGATACTGGGCTGGTCGGTTATGGCGAAGTCTGTCCCCTCGGACCGTTTTACCTGCCGGCTTACGCTGACGAAGTCCGCGCGGGCCTGCGCGAACTGGGACCGCACCTGCTGGGCGAAGACCCGCGTGAATTAACCAAGCTCAATTACCGGATGGACGCGGCGCTCAAGGGGCATCCGTACGTGAAGTTGGGCATCGATATCGCTTGCTGGGATATTTTGGGACAATCGGCCGGGCTTCCGCTTTGCGAACTCCTCGGCGGGCGTTACGGCGAGGACGTGCCTCTTTACCGCGCCATCTCTCAGGATTCGCCGGAGCAAATGGCGGCCAAAGTCGCGCTTTACCGCGCCGCGGGCTATCGCCGGTTCCAACTTAAGGTCGGTGGAGATCCGGATGTGGACATGGCGCGGATCAACGCGGTTGCCGCCAAGCTCCAAATGGGTGACCGTCTTGTCGCCGATGCCAATACCGGTTGGGTGCAGCATGAGGCAGTGAGGGTGGCCCGCGCGGTCCGTGACGTGGATGTTTACATTGAGCAGCCGTGTCTGACGTACGAGGAGTGTCTGGCGGTGCGGCGTCAATGCGAACATCCTTTCATTCTGGACGAGACCATTGACGATTTGGGCATCCTGCTGCGGGCCAAAGCGGACCTGGCTATGGACGTGGTGAATTTGAAGATCAGCAAGCTTGGCGGCCTGACAAAAATGCGCCAAATCCGCGACCTCTGCGTCAGCTTGGGCATCGCGATGACGTTAGAAGACTCCTGGGGAGGAGACATTGCGACCGCCGCTATCGCGCACCTCGCGCACAGCACGCCGCCCCAGTTTCTTTTCAGCACGACGGACTTTAACAGTTATGTAACGGTCAGCACCGCTGAAGGCGCGCCTAAGCGCACCAACGGCCGCATGGCCGCTTCGAGGTCAGCTGGCTTGGGGATCCAACCAAAGCTGGCGGTGCTCAAAGAGCCAGTCCTGACGATTTCGTGAAACACCCCCATTTTTTCTGGCTGCCGGCAAGCCTGATTATAAAGCGCCTCGTACCAGTATTGACATGGGCTGCAGCGGCAGTTTTTGCGACGCAGGCAATCGCGGCGATCAAGGACTATGGACTCAAAGATTACGTCAGCATTTCCAAGGGTTTGCCCTGTTCCGAGAACCAGCAATGGAAGCTCGTCTGTACGATGCCATACAATTGCCAGTTTCAACCGTGGATCGAAGTTGAGGCTCCGGCCGGCAAAGTGATCCGCTTCAACTCCAGCAATCCACTGGTCCTTTACCTGACGGAAACTGAAACCTGCACCACGATTGCTGGCGCTCAGACCTATGAAGCGAAGAATTGGGTGAGTGGGGAAGGCGCCATTTACACCATTCCCTCGGGAGTCATCGTCAAAGCGGTAAAGTACCGGGAAACGGGATACGACACGACGTTCGTGGGTTCCTTCCAGTGCGACGAGAGCGACTTCAACATCCTCTGGAAAAAGGCGGCCCGGACTGCCTACCTCTGTATGCGGGATCATTTTTATGATTGCCTGGAAACACTCAAAAAAATGGCGCTTGTAACGGGGCATGACTCCGACGTCCCGCGGATTAATCAGAAGCTCGAAAGCATCAAAAGCACTTTCGATGACCGATACTGGAAGGGCAATTATTACATGTCTTCCCAAGTGACCGCCCCGGATGACCGGGCCAATGCCATGGCGGTCAATGCGGGTCTGGCGGACCGGTCCAAATGGGAGGCGATCTACGACACTGTCTTGTCGAAGAGAGCCTATGCGAGTTGTTTCTTTGATCGCTGGGTTTTGGAAGCGCTCTGCACCATGGGAAAACAGGAGTATGCCCTGCAGCGCATGTCTGAACGCTACAAAACCATGATCCCTTGCAGCTTTACGACGCTGTGGGAGCATTATGACCGTTGGTGGGCATCACAGATCGACGCCTTCGACGAAGGCTCATCGTTGAATCACGGATGGAATCCTCCGGCTCTAATCCTCTCGCAAACCATCGCCGGGGTTTCCCCCGTGGCGCCGGGCTGGAATATCTATCAAGTCCTGCCGAAGGAGGCCTTTTTGACTGCGATAAAAGTCGTCGTCCCGTCGATCAAAGGCAACGTCACAGTGGATCTGAGGAAGACGGCGTCCGAATACGCGCTTGGTTTGACCTCTCCTCCGGGCACGACCGCCATTGTAGGGATACCCAAGAGTTCCTTTTCCTTGCTTAATGCAATCAAAGTAAACAACATCACCATCTGGGATGGCACCTACCGCGGCGGCGTAAGTGAACTAGGATGGGTAGGTGAGGACGCTGACTACGTGAAGTTCCAGGCGGCTCCCGGATCATGGAAGTTTGTCGGCGTCGGAACGTTGCCGGTGTCTTCCCACAAGGCCCGGTCGCTGCCGCCTCAGAATGACATAAAGCTCGATAAAAAGTCGTGGACCGCTTCCGCTTCCGTGCCAGACAGCACATTTCTCTTCAGCGGGGCCAACATTCCCATTGACGTGTCGGCTGCCAATGCCATCGACAATGATCATTGGACCGGATGGCGTGATATGACGAAAACCCAATATCCCGGGCAATGGTTTCAGGTCGATATGAAGGCAAAGCAGACCTTTGACAAAATCGTGCTCGACACGACCTGGGCTCTCTGGGATTCACCCGACAAGTATTCCGTAGCGGTATCCGATGACGGCGTCAATTGGGGAACCCCTATCGCCACGGGTTCTGGACAACTGGGGATAACGACTATTACCTCTGCGGAGCAGACCGCCCGCTATATCAGAATCACGCAGACCGGAACAAACGCGTTGTATCATTGGTCAATTTATGAGTTCGATGTTTACAAAGGAAATTGGCGGCCCTGAAAGCTGGCAGGGACGGGCGGCCAACGTCCCAAATAGTAACACACCAGAGAGGCACGCCGCATCCCGCCGTTGAAAATGCTGACGATCATAAGGCGCGGTCCGAGCGGGCGGTCTGGCGCGTGACGATGGGGACATACCCAACCTCCAGGCCCTCCGGTGGCGTCACCAGCAACGCCGGATCGAGCGTCACCAGCGCGCCACTGCTGGGCAGCGCCATGTAATCCCGGTCTGTCGGCCAACTCGCATGGATTTTCTCTACAAAGGCCTGCAACGCGGCCTTCTTCTCGGCATCCCACGCATACTGTTGAAACGAGGGTTGGTCCACAAAACGATACCAGGAGTACGTCACCACGGAACCATCGGCGAGCTTGGCCGTGAAAGGCCCGAGCTTGGGTCCTGGCCGGCTCCAGGCGCCGGTTGTGGGTGAAGTGTAGGGCACCCCCTGCGTGGCCAGGTTGAACTCTTGCGCCGCCAACTGGGTTTCGGCCGGTACCTCCGCCGCCGCCACGACCACCCGTTCCTGCCCTATCTGTTTGTAATATTGCGGGAACAGGCCTCGCGGGCTGAGGTCGCTTTTAAACCATTCCAAGCCCCAGACATTGCCCGCGAACATCTTGGTGTCAAAGACCTTCTCCACGCCCATCATCTTCTTGCCGGCCTGGTCGTAACGGGTCGTGCTCGTCGTCAACGTGGATTTCCAGGCCCCCTTCTCGTCGAACCTCCCGGAGCAAGCCGGGCCGCCGTTGCGCCATGCCCTGAACGCATCATAAAGGGCGGCCTTCGAGTAGTAGGTCACGTCCTGCACCAGCAAGGTTCTGCCCTGGTCGTCCACGGGGAAGTGCAGCCGTGGAATCTTCGAATAGACCACCCCGCGCGCGTCCTGGGAATCGAACCGTGGCACCGTGTTGATCTCCATCGCGCCGCCACCCATGTTGCCCGCACGCGCGTCCAGCCCTCGTCCATAATCAAACGGATACTTGAACAGCTTGCCGACTTTGCTCCAAGTCTCCGGGATGTAATACGCAATCGGCCCCTTGAAGTTGGCTGCGCTCAGGAAACAGGTCCAACTCTGTTCGCCCGTGGGCGGGTCTCCTTTGGTCGGGTCGGTGAAAGGCAGGGCCATCCACGTGTAGCCAAGAAACAGGCCGTTGGGATTCCCTCGGAAGGGCAGCGCATCGGGCGGGATAAGCAGCCGGTTGCTCAGTTGGGCGATGCTCAATCGGTTATCCGGCAGTGCTTCGTTGCTGTAGAAAAAAGACCAGCCTGGCGAACCAACTTCGTAGTCGTAGCATTGTGGCGTGGCGTTCATGCTGAATTTTGGCGGCCCATAGCGGAAGTGGCTCCCCGCCCAGTATCCCAACCCGCCTTCCACGGTTTGGAAGACGCTGTCCCACGTCGGCCCCCGCTCCTTCCAGGTCCGCGCCAGCGTCCCTTCCGGGGCCAGGGGCTGGGTCTGGTTATCGGAGTTGTCAGGCGTGATCCAGCAGCCCGCCAGACCAATCTGAAAGTCGGCGAGCGGCTGATCAATCATCGGCCAGACCGCGGAGTAGAAACCCATGCCGGCACTGTACTCGGACTTCGTGGGCGGACGGCTCGCGCTAAAACCAATGTAACCATGCAGACCCGACGAAGTCGCCACCACCTTGCCCACCGCCGCTTGGCCGGCCGCGTTCGTCTGGTTTTCCTGTGCGGCACAGGCCCAGGCCAGCAACGCGGGCACCACGACCGTGGCGCAGAGGCATTTCACGTTGGTTCCTTTTGCCATAATGATTTCCGCTCAGACGATGGCCTCGTTCCTGGCATCCCAGCGCACCACACGCCGTTCCTGTTGCGACACCAGAGACATGAGGAACGTTGCTCTCTCGATAAAGGCCTCGTCGGTCGAGCACTTAGGGGTGCCGCGAGTCCGGATGCAATTGATCCAGTCAACCATATGGTTCGGCTGTCCCGGGGTTTTGCCTCGCTCGTAGCCTTTGGGCAGGTCGGTCCTCCGGTTGTAGCCCGCCGGCTCGACTTCGAAAGTGGTGACGTCGTGGGCAATGGAGTCGAACCTCAGGGTTGCATCCCGCCCGCAAATCTCGACCGGCTGGTTGGCGGTGGCGTTCATGCTCCCGCTAAACGTGACCGTCCGGCCCAGCTTCTCGAACTGATAAGTGGCCACCCAGGTGTCAGGCACTTCGCGGTCGTCCCGGAGCAGCGCTATCAGACCAGAGCAGGAACACTGATCCGGAATGCCGTGGCCCAGGAGGTACTGGACGAAATCCATCTCGTGCGAGAGCAGGTCGCCAGCGTAACCGGTGCCGTAAGCGTAGTAACATCGCCAATGCCAGAAGTGCCGTTCGTTCCAGGGAATCTTCGGGGCTGATCCGAGCCACAGATCCCAATTGACCTCCTTCGCGACCTGGGCCGGGTCCGGCCGGTTCCACTGATCGTAGTAGCCGTACCAACGCCAGTTGGGGTGCTCGGGTTCGAGGGACTTAAAACGGCCCGTGCGCACCAGCGTGATGGGGCCCAAGAGATCCTGGGTGAGGAGTTCTTTGGCTTGCAAGGCGCAGGTGGCCTGGCGCGCATGGTGGCCGAGTTGGAATACGACTTTGCTCTGCTTCAACGCGTCGCGCATCAATTTGGCCTCGGGCAGGGTCCGCGCGAATCCCTTTTCGCAGTAGATGTCTTTGCCCGCTTTCGCCGCGTCGAGCACCATCTGGCAGTGCCAGTGGTCCGGCGTGGCGATCACCACGGCGTCCACCTTCGGGTCGGCCAGCAGTTCCCGGTAATCCACGTAGGCTTTCGCCTCCGGGTTGAGGCTCCGCTGGATGCCCTTCTGCCGATGCGGCCCAAAGACGTCGCAGACGGCCACCACCTTGACGTTGGGAACATGAGCGACCGCATCGATGAGGTCACCTCCGCGGGTGCCCAGACCGATGCAACCCACACCGATGGCCTTGCCAGGGGAATCGGCGGCAAGAATCGCGGGGGCGAAGGCGGAGGCGGCCGCCAGCGTGGTGGCAGCCTGGCCGGTGTTGATGAGGAATTGTCGGCGGTTCAGGATCGTGGCGTCGTTCATGCGTTCTGGCCTTTCCGTCATCTGGTTCAAATGAGCAGGTGAAGCCATAGGGTCTAACTGCAGTTCAGTTTGGTCAATCCATTTCCGGAAGCCATCCATCGGGCGGGCGCACGACTGAATTCTTCTGTTATTCGGCCAACGTCAGGGAATCGTTGCGGGCAGCCTGAGCGTTGAGCCGTTCTTTCCAGAACTGATCCAGCCTGCGGCTGGAATGGATGCAGCGTAAAGC
>JBKQWF010000108.1:0-16074 GCA_052139695.1 Limisphaerales bacterium | reverse complement strand
CCAATCGTTTGGTCATGCTGCAAGATACCGGCCCTGGCTCGGTCGTCATGAATCTTGCCTCCAACGTCTTTGTCACCGGGGCCGGCGGCAGCACCAATACGTTCCGCGGCGTCCGCTTCGTGCCTGGTGAACCGCCGATGATTACTTCTGTTCCTGAACCCGTTATCCAGGACGCGGGCGGAAGCGCCACCTTCACCGTTGCCGCCAGCGGAACGCCTGCTCTCAGTTATCAATGGTACACCAACAATGCCCCCGTCGTGGGGGCGAATGATTCCTCTCTGACTCTCAGCGATTTGAACACCAATCAAAACGGGAGCATGGTCTATGCCGTTGTCAGCAATAACTTCGGGAGCGCGACCAGCGCTAGCGCGCAATTGACCGTGCAACCGCCGGGCGCCCTGTTGAGCGTCAGCCTTTCACCCACCACTGAGACCGTCAGCGCCGGAGGCACGGCGACCTTCACGATTGCTGCCATCGGCGCCCCAACGTCCGCCATTTGGAGCCTGAACGGCGTTCCTCTTACTGATGGCGGCTCCGTCAGCGGATCCTCCACCCCTACCCTGACGATCAGCCCGGCTTACGCCACCTACGATGGCACTTACACGGCGGTCGCGAGCAATAGCTTTGGCGCCGTCGCCGCCACCAACTCAGCCCGGCTGACAGTGATTGATCCAGTGGTCGAAATGGAGCCGCTGGGATCAACCAATCTGCCAGGCCTGTCCACCAATCTATCTGTCACCGCGATCGGCTCAGGGCCTTTGACCTATCAATGGTTCAGCAATGGCGTGGCCATCGCCGGAGCGACGATGAGTTCACTCGCTCTGGCCAATAATGGGGCAACGAGCGCCGGCACTTATTTTGTGGTGATTTCCAACGCCTTGGGCAATGTCATCACCAGCGCCGTGACCACGGTTTCTTTCACCCCGTTTCTGCTCTCGGATACTTTCTCCTATCCCAATGGCAACCTCTTCGGCGATCCTGGTTCGCCGTGGAAAGATATTAATGGAACCAACCCCGAACTGGTCACCAATGACCGCGTGCAGATCAACCAAACGAATTATACGACCGACGCGCAAAGTCTGTTCAGCCAGCCCGTCAGCGGGACAGTCGTCTGGGCCAGTTTTATTGTGAATGTCAGCACCATTCCGACCAACCGGGGCGGCGTCTATTTCGCCAACCTGGAAGACACCAACTTCGGATTCTATGGCCGCATCTTCGCTTTGACATCGAATAATCCCAGTTACACTCCCAACATCTCCCCGACCGCTTTCCCCGGCACTTACCGCTTGGGGATTGCCAATGCGCAAGGCGATTCCACCGGAACAGGCACCACCGGCCCCAATGCCGTCGTGCCTTTGGACCTCGCGCCGGGGATTGATTACCAGGTGGTTTACCTGCTTGACGTGGTAAACGACTATTCCGCCCTGGCGATCAATCCGGCGTCCATCGATGATGTCGGAGCGCTCTCGCCGGGTGGGGTCAGTTCCGGCCCGGCGACGGATTCTTTTACTCCCACATTGCCCATTGCCGCCTTTGGCTTGCGCCAGCGTGAAGGAGAGGGCGTCCTGCAACTGGATAATCTTGAAGTCTCCTTTGACTGGAACGGAACAGGGTCCGGCTACACGGCGGTAACGGCGGGCGTAACCCCCGTGAGACCAGTCATCGGTTTGCAGCCGATTGGTTTCACCAATTACGCCGGCAACAGCAATGTGCTCGAGGTAGCCGCTTCCGGCATTGGTACGCCGCGTTTTGGTCTGACTTACGCCTGGTATCAGAATGGCGCGCCCTTGACCGACGGCAGCGGCATCTCCGGTTCGGCCACACCCACCTTGACGCTTGACCCTACGGACGGGACTAATAGCGGCACTTATTACGTCGTGGTTACCGGCGCGGCAGGCGGCCCGGTGCAAAGTTCCAATGCGGTTGTCTTTATCAACACCAACGCCACCGCGCCTTACTTCACCACGCAACCGCTGGCCGCCCTCACCAACTCGGAAGGTGGAACCGTCACGCTGACCTCTTCCGCCGTTGGCACGGGGCCGATCAGTTATGCCTGGTATTTCAACGACAATCCGCTCGGGGTGACGACTCCCGATCTGACGCTGACCAGCCTTTCCACGAATGAATCCGGCACTTATTACGTCGTCGCCACGGGTGGAACCGGCGAGTTCACTCAAAGCAGCAATGCCGTTTTGACCGTGACCGGGCCCAAATCTGTCACGATCGGCTACCTGCGCAGTCTGCTCAATCCAACAACCTACGAACCCTCGGATGAGACGACTTTATTCAGCATCACAGGCGTTATCACCACTGGCACCAACCAGACGACAGGCGATACCGCTTCCTACTATATCCAGGATAGCACCGGGGGCATTAATCTCTTCGTCACCTTTGGCTCGGATTTTCGGCCAAACTTGGGCGACGAAGTGACCGCCACCGGCACTCTCTCCTCCTACGTGGATAATTATGAGATGGATGTCAACGAGGGCCAGACCGGCTTTGCGGACAAAATCGTTGGCACAAACTATCCCCTGCCCGCGCCAATTCTCCTGCCGTGGGGATACACAGCGCCGCTTCCGGCTGATATTGCCACGAGCGTCGAAGGTTCTGTTGTCATGCTCACCAACCTTTACTTTGAGTTGGGCGGTGGAGGAAACGTCTTCGCTTCAGGCGTGGATTACATTGTCACAAATAACACCGGCGAGAGTTACACCATCTTTGTCAGCGACCAGGATACAAACCTCGTCACCGGAAAACCGATTCCAGCGTTCGCCGACAGCATCGCCGGGCCACTGATCCAGGATGATACGACCGTGGGCATCTCGTTCACCGTCTATTCCAACCTGGTGACAGCCGCGACCGCGCCTCCATCCATCAATGTTACTGCCATGTTCACGGGCGTTGCGCCGACGAACTTCACCCTGTCGTGGACGGCAAATTCTTCGTCCACCTATAGCGTGCTGGCCTCGACCAATGTGGCGGGACCGTATATTCCAATCGCCAGTGGCCTCTCGTTCAGCACGGGCACTGGCGCCTACACTGATCTCAATGCAACCAACACGACGGAGTTTTACAAGATTGCCAGTCCGTAGAGAATGTGGCGAATATGTTAAGCGATTTGGGTCCCGTTGTCCGCGGGGCCCATTTGTGATAAGATGAGCAGAATGAAAAGGCGGGCCTTTACCTTGATCGAGCTGTTGGTGGTCATCGCTATTATCGCGATACTTGCGGGCATGCTTCTGCCGGCCTTGTCGCACGCCAAGCAGGCAGCGCAACAGAGCGGCTGCATCTCCAACCTTAAACAATGGGGGACCGCTGACCAGATGTATATTGGCGATAATAGAGACTCCATGCCCACGGACGGAATGGGTGACAGCGAAGAATATACCGGAACCTATCCTTACGGCACGGCCGCGGACCCGACGGCTTGGTTTAATTTGCTGCCTCCTTATTGGGCAGGCAAACCGCTGGTTGCTTATGTTTCCAATCGGGTCAATTACAGCACCGGCACGCCGACCAGCCAGCCGTATGAATACATGCCCTTTCCCGGTGGGGCGGGCAGCCCCTTCTGGTTCTGTCCCGGGATTCAAATGACCGCGAGCCAGGCGGCGGCGCAACTGGCAGCAGCTCCCGAAACGGCGCCTTCGGTGGGCTACTTCGGTTATTGTCAGTCCCTTGACTTGAACAAGATCATCGGGACCGCCAATGCTTCGGATCTGCTGGGGAATACTTACCCTTACGGCACGATGCCCAAATTAAGCAATCTGCCCAAGCCCTCCGCCACCGTCCTGCTCTTCGACGCCGCCTTCAACCCCTACACCGAACTGGACAATGCCAATCCTATCTACAACAACCAGCTTCCGGGCCTTCGCTTTAAGACCCTGGCCTCGCGGCATTTTACCGGAGCAGTGCTCAACTTTTGCGATGGCCACGCGCAATACTACAAGGACCACTACTTGACTAACGGCGCTAATTTTAGCGAAAAACTGGAGGCGCCAGTGGGAGATGTTATTTGGAACCCCGCTTACCGCGCCTATCTGGGCAATTAGCCGGTCCGCTCATTTAACTTGCCCATGAAAGGGCTGTCCCGCCGCGAAGAGGGCGCGCAGACGTTCAGCTTCGGCTTGCAATTCTCCCTGGCCTTGCGCCTTGGCCAGGTCACCTGCCTTGCTCGCTGTGGCCAGCGCGTCCGGGAAACGTCCGGCCTCGGCGTAAGCCGCTGACAAAGTCAATAACATGGCCGGCCGGGTTTGCCCGGTCAATGCACAGGCCCGCGCGGCCAATTCCACCGCTTGGCCGCCGTTGCGCAATTCCCGCCGCGCATCTGTGGCGGCGATCCACGCCAGATGCTGCAAGGCCTCGGGAAAATCCGGCTTTTGCAAGACGGCTGCCGCGTAATGGCTCTGGGCGTCGCGCGTTTTGCCCAGATGTTCCAAAGCCAGCCCCTCCTGAAATTGCACGTTGTCATTGGCGGATGGACTTTGCGCCAGGGGATGCAGCCATTGTTCCGCTTCCGCCCATTGTCCCTGCTGATTAAGTGCCTGGCCCAAATTATACTGCGTTTCCGCGTTCCGAGAGTTGAGTTTGAGCGCCGCTCGCAGCTCCTCTATTCCTTCAGCAATCCGGCCCGTCTGCAAATAACCAATGCCCAGGTTGTTGTGGGCTTCCTCCATGTCCGGGTCGAGGCGCACGGCCTTCTCGCAATGCGCGATGCTCTCGGTCCAATGGCCCTCTTTCATCTCGGCCATCCCCCAATCGCTCTCGGCCGCGGCTGATTCCGGATTCGCTTTCAAGGCCGCTTGATAATGGGCGATGGCCTGATCGAATTTCTGTTCCTGGGCCAGCAACAGGCCCACCATCACATGCGCCGAATCAAAGTCTGGCCGCAACCGCAAGGCCTGCTGGAATTCCGCCATCGCTTCCCGTGTTTGGTTCTCTCTCTCCAGCGCGCGGCCCAGGAAGAAATGCGCTTCGGGATAAATTGGTTTCAAGGCCAGCGCCTGGCGGTAGAGCGAAATGGCGTCCTTCAGCCTCCCTTGATCGGCCTCCATGCTGCCGACCAGGGTCATTGCCAGATAATTACCGCTGGTCACTTCCATGGCCCGCCGAAAGAGTGTGGCAGTATCCATCCAATAATGGAGTTCCACGGAAGTCACAGCCATCAACGCCGCGCCCGCGGCCGGTATGAATAGTTTGACAGAAGGATGCCGCGCCGCCCACTCCGCTCCGCCCCAGACCACGATAAGAAAGAAACCAATCGACGGCAGATAAACGTAACGGTCGGCCCAGGCCTGCCCGCCCACTTGCACTAATCCAATGACCGGCACCAACATCCCCAGAAACCACAGCCAGCCCACCGCCAGATAAGGCCGGCGCGCTCGTTGGGCCAGAACCAGCCATGTCATCAGGGCCAGGGCCGCCGCCGCTTCGGTCCCCCAAAGGACCGGCTCTTGATGGTGGTAAGGGTAATAGGCCGAGAGATGCCAGGGAAAGACCAGCACCCGCAAATATGTCAAATAGGCGATGGGCGTATGAACGATCCGTTCCGCAATGGGCAAAGTGGCAGACGTTGCCACGGCCTGGCCGATGCCTTGGGCCCAAACTGTCACGAGACACCACACCGCGCTCAGTCCCAGCAACGGCCATTTTTCCACGATCAAGGGCCGCCACCCGCTCCAAGCCGGGGACCGCACCCGGCCCAAGGGCCAAAAATCCAGCAGGAGCAAAAGAAATGGCAGCGTCACCGCCATCGATTTGGCCATCAGAGCCAGCGCAAAAAGGAGAATCACCCCAAAGGAGACCACCCGCTGTCCATTGTTATTTTTGACATAACGAAGATAGGCCCCCAGGGCCAGAAGGAGGAAAAAGGAACTGAGCACGTCTTTACGCTCCGCCACCCATGCCACGGATTCCACGTGCGACGGGTGGATGGCAAACAGCGCCGCGACGAGCGCGCTCCGCCACAGCGCCCCGGTCATCCGTGCCAGGAGCAGAAAGAGCAGGACGCTGTTGGCCGTGTGAAAAAGAACGTTGGTCAAATGATGGCCCCAGGGGCGGAGCCCGTATATCTGACAATCCAGCATGTGGGACAACATGGTCAGCGGATGCCAGTTGCCCGCTGTCGGGACGCGAAACGCGGCGGCAATTCCATGAAAGGTCAAACCTGCCCGGACCAGCCGGTTTTCCGTCACATAAGCCTGGTCATCGAAAGTGAGGAATTGGCAGCGCAACACTGGCGCGTAAAGAGCCGCGGTCAAGACCGCCAGGGCCAGGCTAATCCATAATGTGCGACGCATCCTGATCCACAGTTTACGACCGTTTCCCAATTGGCAATGTTGAACTTCGCCTCCCTATGCCGTACCATTGCCGCAATGAAAATTGTCCTCCGTCTGCTGCATTTGTTGTTCTTCTGCGCCGCCTCATCCGCCTTTGCCTGGGGCGACCAGGGCCATCGCGCCATCGGGGCCATGGCCGACACATTGATTGCCGGCACACCCGCCGCGCAACATGTGCAGGCGCTGCTTGGCGAGGAAACCCTTTCAGAGGCTTCGGTCTGGGCCGACGCCGTCAAAGGGCGCAATAATCAGACGGAAGAAATGCTCCAATTCAAAGCAGCCAATCCCAATCATGCCGTCTTCCATTACACCGACGTTCCCTTTGAAGAACCAAAATATCGCGACGATTCCGTCGGCGCGACCAATATCGATGTCGTCCACGCCATTCCCGCCTGCATTCTCATCCTCCAAGGCAAACTGCAAGCCCAGACGCTTCTCACCAATGTCGGCCCGCGGGTCGCGTTACGTTTGCTGGCCCATTATATCGAGGACCTTCACCAACCGCTCCATGTCGGCACCGGGTATCTTAACAAAACCAAATACGTCAATCCCAACGGTTACTCCGGCCATTTTGGCGACGATCAAGGCGGAAACCGGCTCATGTTCGGCGGCACAAATAAACTGCACTTTTACTGGGACATTACGGTAGTGCGGCAGTTGATGACCAACGCCAACACAGTCACGCCGCGGGACTATGGCACCAAATTGCTCACCAAGCAGCCGCCCCCGCCCTGGAAAACCGAAGGGCCGTTGCTCGATTGGGACCGGGCGTGGGCCAATGAAAGTCTTTCTCTTGCCGCCAAAGCCCACGAAGTCAGAGTTCTTGACGAAGATGACAGCCAAGTGGACTTTCGCACCGGCCAACCGCGTCCACAATGGCACATCCAAGACCTTTCTCCCGCTTATCTGGAATGGTCCCGCGAGACCGCTGAAGAACAAATGACTAAAGCCGGCTATCGCCTCGCGGCGACCCTCGAGGCCATTTGGCCGTAGAGGATTTAATCTGATAGGTGGGCCTCGTAATCAGTCTTGCCGCCCAGCTTTTGATACGTTGCATTTAACTCGCGAAACTTATTATAAGCGGCGATAGAGTTATTTTGCGCCCTTTGCAACGCTTGGTCGGCGCTGGCGGCATAAGAACTTGAGCCCCCGTATTGGCGGCGAGTGTTATCGCGGCTCTCCTGCGCACGCTCCACGGCCGCGCGCCACGCCCGTAC
Source organism: Limisphaerales bacterium (assembly GCA_052139695.1). Taxonomy (GTDB): domain Bacteria; phylum Verrucomicrobiota; class Verrucomicrobiia; order Limisphaerales; family Palsa-1400; genus PLGF01. Next base: position 8,522 of record JBKQWF010000108.1, on the reverse strand, counting down.
GACCTTCATTTGTTCTTCCACACTTTGGCCAGCCAGGCTGAGATCGACACTTTCTTGCCAAGCGCCCGGAGCCACCGGGGCGACCCCCACGGCAGGCGCAACGGCGGGGTCGTCTCTAAACATTTTCTTGACATATCCCGCCCCCTCCAGCAAGCCGCCTATAATCAGAAAAGGAACCAGCACGCCGCCAATGATTTTCCAATGAGGAAAGTCGCGCAAAAAAAGGAATATGCCGCGCGGTTTCCAAGTCCATTTTCTGCCGGCCTGTCCGGCGGGGCGGTCCAGGCGCAAGCCCTTCGCCGTTGTCTTCGGCGGGATGGCGGGGAAAGTGACGACATTGCCGCAAATCGGACACGTCATTTGTTTGCCACAGTATCCGACTGTGTACTCGATGTGCTGCCCACAATACGGACAGGAATACTTGTAAGATTCCATAACCGCCTGGTGGCCAGCCTGCGCGAAAACTGCGACCCCAGCAAGCTAAAACGGTAGGCAGGCACGCGCCTGGGGTGATGGCCATGGCCACACGATCAGCGACTGGCCGTCGCAGAATCCACGTTAGAGCACATTGCCCGTATCGCAATTTGCAGCGTTTGCAAATTCTCATGATTTGGCACCATGCAAACCATGTGGTTCAGCCAATCGTTGCAGGCCACGCGGGATGGCCGGCCCAGTTCCGCTTCGCAGTGGACGCGTTTTGGTTCCATGTGCCCGAGCTCTGGAGGTTAGGGTCCTACGCATGAAAACACCGCCGTCCAGTTCTTCTCGTCGGAAGCATATTCTGGCGTGGATTGTTCGCGCGCTGTGTCTATCCATCGTTCTGGCCATGTGCGACATTTGGACGGCGATGGAGTATCGGCGCACGTTTTTCAGCACCACCTCATGGAAGTTGAAGGACGGCGGCAGTACCGGGCATACAGGCTTTCTTTACAGTTTTGTGTTTTGGCGCCGAATGGACGCTGCGGCGTACGGTCCAGAGGTGTGGTTTTGGTTCACCCCGTTCGTGCTGGACGCTGCCCACAAGCACATGAGGGTTCGTTTGTTATGGCAGAAATGACCCCTTGCAATCGCGGATAGCGGACCGCGGAGGGTTACGTCTCAAATGCGCCCATCCAGCTGGACGCCAAGAGCAAAGCGAAAGTGAAAAGGCCGCCCGTTGTTGCTGCCTTGCTGCCTTCATGCCGCGAAGACCGCGCGGGTATGTCAAGAAGTATTACAGCGCGCGCGCGCGTACCGTGGTTGACTTCGTTCCGTGCTTGGCGGTTAATTGGAAATACGTATGGATACCCAGGAGCTTTATCAACAACGCTTGAAACGGTATGTGACGGCGATGCGGAACGAGAAGCCGGACCAGGTGCCGATTCGTCCATTCGTCGCGGAGTTCACCGCCAAGTATGCGGGCTACACCTGCCAGGAAGTCACGCACGACTACAATAAAGCCTTCGATGCGGCGGTGAAGACGGCCAAAGACTTTGATTGGGACGCCGTCGTGCCCAACATGGTGTACGTCTGTACCGGGCTGACGCAGGCCGCGGGTTTGCGCTATTATGGCATTCCCGGCGTGGGCATCCCGCATACCAGCGCGTTCAATTACATCGAGCCGCCCGAAGAGGAGGCCTTCATGCGCGAGGATGAGTACGACGCTCTCATCGATGATCCGACGGCGTTCCTTTACAACACCTGGCTGCCGCGCGTTTCGAGCGAAGCCGCCAAGATCGGCCAGCCTTCCACTTACCGGAGCAATCTTTCCCTGGTTAAAGGCTCGATGGCGATGCTGGCATACTTTTATGCGTTCGGCCCGCAGATCGCGCGCCTGCGCTCGGAATGCGGGGTGGCCTCAGCCATCGCCGGGATTTTCAAAGCGCCCTTTGACATCCTGGCGGACAAGTTGCGGGGCTACATCGGTCTGACGATGGACATGCAGACGCAACCGGACAAGGTGCTGGCGGCGTGCGAGGCGCTCATGCCACATCTGTGCCACGTCGGGTTGAGCACGGCGGACCCGGCCAAGCTGGTTCCGATTGGCTTTTGGATGCATCGCGGTTGCGTGCCGTTGGTGACGCCGCGGCAATTTGCCTCGCACAATTGGCCGACGCTCAAGCCGATCATCGAGGAGTTTTGGAAGCACGGCCATCAGACCTTGTTCTATGCCGAAGGCAAGTGGGGATATCATTTCGACGCTTTTCGTGAATTGCCCGACGGCAGCATCGTTTTCCACTGCGATCAGGACGACATTTTCCAAGTTCACCGGAAACTTCATGACAAATTTGCCATCAGCGGCGGCATTCCCAATGCGTTGATCAGCTTCGGCAAGTCCAGCGAGGTGCGCGCTTTCTGCCGGCGCGTGCTGGAGGAAGTCGCCCGCGACGGTGGCTATATCCTGGATGCGGGCGCCATCATGCAGAATGACACCAACATCGACAACCTGCGAGCGTTGACCGATGCGGGGCGCCAATATGGCAGCTACTCCTCCGGCAGTTACAGCGCCCCGACGGCCGAACCGCCGTGCGAGACCGCGGTCGCGCGTGCCAGCCGGGAAAAGGTCACGGGGCTGGCTGGCCGTCCACAACCCGCGGTGCGGGCGGGGGTTTGTTTCCCTTGGGAAAAGCGCATGAAAGAATTACCCGAAATCACCGGCAGCCCGGAGTTGGTCCGGCAGATTTGGGAAGACATCGACGCCTTCGGCAACATGTATATTTGGCAACTGCTGCTCAGCTTCTGAGGCGGGCGGCCCTGGCACTGCCGCGCGACTCGCGCGGCCGTTTCCGCCGGCGGAAGAGTCGGGCTAACTAATGCTTGGGACGAAGCAAAATGGCTTTTTTGGCCGTTCCATCCACTTCCACGCTAACCGCTTCAATGCCTGGATCGTCCTTTAAGGCGGAATAAATGACCCGGCGGTCGAAGGCGCTCATCGGTTCCAGTTCAACAATATCGCCCCAGCGGCGGACTTTCTCGGCGGCGGCTTGAGCTTTCTGCACCAGGGCCTCGCGCGCCTGAGCGCGATAACCGCCGACATCGATCATCACCTTTGGCGTGCTCGGGTCTTGCTGAAAAAGCATGCGGTTAGTCAAATACTGCAAGTCGGACAGGGTTTGCCCCTGCCGGCCGATGAGACGGCCGGAATCCTCGGTTTTCACATCCAGGAGCAGGCCGTCATCCAATGAATGTTCTTCCACGGTGGCTTCAAATCCCATGAGCTTCAGGAGCTCTTCGAGAATGGCTTTGGGTTGCGCTGGCATAATTCTGATATTGGCTTGTTGCGGTCGATCCTATCCCGATGACCGCCGGAACGCTACTTCAATTTCTTCACCATCCCCGGGGCCGGCACGGCGCGGGGTGGCTCTGTGGTTTTGGTTACTTTCGTCTGTAAAATGCTCAACAGGTTCTGCACTGTCCAGTAGAGCGTCAAACCGGCCGACATCCGGTAGAGCAAGGCGATGAACATCAGCGGCATGAATTTCATGATCTTTTGCTGCCCAGGGTCCATGCCGGGGGAAGGCGGCATCAAATGCGCCTGCCACAATTGGGTGACGCCCATGATCAGAGGCAGCGGATTGACGGGAAAGCCTGCCAGGTGGGCCACGGTGTCAGGCTGCGAAAGGTCATAAGCCCAAAGGAAAGGAACGCCGCGCAATTCGATGGCGTTGCGCAGCATCCAATAAAATCCAAAGAAAACTGGTATTTGCAGCAAAGTCGGCAGGCAACTGCCCATCGGGTTGATCTTGTGTTCCTTCCAGAACTCCATCGTCTTTTGGTTCTTTTTCGCCGGGTCATCCTTGTATTTCTCCGCAATGACTTGCAATTGAGGCTGGAGGGCTTGCATTCGCTTTTGCGATTTGGTGCTCGCGTTGGTCAGCGGCCAGAAGACCAATTTGATAAGGACCGTGATGGCGATGATGGTCAGGCCGTAACTCAGGCCAAAAGAGTGGAGGCCATTCATCGAAAGCAGCAGCAATTTGGAAAAGAAGCCGAAAAACCCGCTAAAGCCCATGATCGCATCGACGTTGTTGTTCATCCGTTGCGCGATTTTGGCCAGGCCATTGTACTCCTTCGGCCCGGCGTAAAAGAGAAACTCCTCCGTCAGCGTTTGATGCGCCGCCAAAGCCGCTGCCGGATAAGCCAGCGCGGCCTCATAGCCATTGGTCAGGAGGGCGCTGAGCGAATTGGTCAATCCGATGACTTCTGGGCCAGGCACGGCAACTTTCCGAATCACGATGCGCGGGGCGGGATTCGAGGGCATGGCCGCCAGCGTGAAGAACTGGTTATGCACCGCTGCCCAGCCAACGTTATTGGCCCCCGCCTCATACTCCTGCCGAGGCGTTCCGGGGATGCATCCCATCGTCCGGTTGGCAAACCACGTGTCTTTGACGTTTTCGGTTTTAACGCCGTTGTACCAGAAAGTCCCCATCGCGGTCGGATCATCCAGCGGACCAATGGCTGTAGCAGTGCCAATCGTCACTTCGCGGGCGGGCACAGAGACCGGCTGCGTGCCCGTGTTCTCGAATGTGAGCCGTGCGTTGAAGAGGTAATTGGTCCCCAAATAGAATTCCTTGACCACGCGCAAACCATTGCCAAAGGTCTTTTCCGCCCGCACCTTTCCATCAGTCCGCGTCAGCGTGTATTCGGTATCCGGCTCCAAGTCTCCGCCTTGCACGCTGAGGACCGGCGTGGAGGCATCACGGTTTAAGCTGGCGAGGGTTGGATGCGCCGGTTTTTTCGATGGAGGAAAGATCGCGGCCGGGTATTCCCTCAACTCCACTGTCTTGATTCCGCCACCCAGCGAAGTGAAGTGCCAGATCAAGTCTTCGTTTGTAATGGCAAACGTCTCTTCGGCGCGCGGCGGGTTCGCCGCTCGGGCCACGGGGGCGACGCTCGCCGGGGCGGGACGCACGCTGCCAAGGTTCGTCTCGGGGGGAAGATTTGTCCTTGTGACCGCGGTGGTAATTGGAATTGGCTTATCCGGGAAATAATGATCCACCACCTTCGGAAAGATAAAAAGCACCGCAAGGGACGCGGCTATGATGATGATGGATTTACGATCCATGACAGATGTTTGACTTCCCGAACTTTGGTAAACGCAGTTTCAGTTTAATCGGCCCAGCCGGCGGCGGGTCTTCGCCCCACTGGCCCCAAGGATGGCAGCGGCACAACCGCCGCACGGCGAGAGAGCCGCCTATGATCGCGCCGTGCCGTTCGATCGCCTGGCGCGCATATTCCGAACAACTGGGCGAAAACCGGCAGCGCCCGGCTGGTCCCACGGCCGCCGCGAGAACGGGCGAAACGACAATTTGGTAAAGGCGAACCGCGAAAACCAGCGCTTTTTGCAAAATATTCATGGCTTGGCGGCTCCTGTGCGCGCCTGGCTCATGGCGCGCAAAAAATCGCGCTCCACTTCCGCAAATCCTTTTCCAGCGATGGAAGGCCTGGCCACGAGCACCACGTCAGCCGGCTGGGGCAAATCGTGCTGGTGCAAGCGGAAGCTCTCCCGCAACAAACGGCGGGCGCGGTTGCGCGCCACAGCCCCGCCCACTCTTTTGCTGGTAACGACCCCCAGACGACTGGCCGCTCCCGGCGGCAGGAGCCGCAGGTTCGCGATGAGGCAGCCGCAAATGAAGCGCTTCCCTTGCGCCCTGGCCCGGGCGAAATCGCCCGATTGTTTAATGCGGCGGGACCGGGGAAAGCTTAACCTGACCGGAGGCGTGCCAGGCATGCGGTTCAAACCGGAGTCAGACGATGACGGCCGACCCGGCGGCGGTTGCGCAAAGTGGCGCGCCCGCTTTTGGACGCATTGCGGTTTAAAAAGCCGTGCTGCCGTTTGCGCCGGATTTTAGATGGTTGATACTGGCGTTTCATGTCATTGATTCAGTGCTATTGCCGTTCTTCTCGGGGAAACAGCGACTCCTGGCCGCGGCAATCCGCGATTCGGAGTCTGAGAAGATACTGGCTTGCAGGCAGGTGTCAATCGCGCAAATAGAGAGGCAGCGGTTTCGCAAGGGCATCCGGATTCGGCGGTGAGAGCAGGAACCCGATTTTTCAGGCAACCAGTCCCGCGTGTTGGTCGTCTGAGTCCTCCGTGCGCAAGACAAACCCACCCTTGGGCCAGCCTCCGCTTTCATCTCAACGATGGCCCTGTTCGCGAGCCGTTTTCGGAGGCTGCAGTCCAAACGCTGACTTTGTCCTCGGTCGGGAAGTCGGCGGGAAGGGGAATCGTCACCTGGCCGGTAGCGGCCCACTCCGCGCCGCGGTTCAGCGTGGTCACGAAGCCAACGTCTTGCATGGATTCCGCGTCATGCCCCATCGTGGTGTGGAAGACGCGGCCCTGGCCGTAGCTAATGGTCATGAGAATCGGCTCGTCCTGGTGGGTGGTGTCCGAGTTGGCGGTGGCAAGGACGGTGACGTTCTCGGCCGGGCCGGCCAGTTTTGAGTAAAGTTCATCGCGGGCATGCAGCCACTTGGGCGGCAGGCCTTTGGTGATGGGATGGTCGAAATTGCGCACCTCAACGTCCCAGGAAAAGTATTTGCCGTGCGTCCCCCTGCTGCCGGGCTCGCCAGCTTCCCGAACCTGTTTGCCATCGCGCCAGCGGAGCATCGGGCCGGAATTCTGGTTGCGGTTGCCCCAGCCGCCGACGCCGATCATCTTGTTAAATTCCACCCAGCCGGGGAAGGCGTTATCCGCCGCGTGAACGCTGACGACGCCGCCACCATTCTTGACGTAAGCCTCGAACGCGCTCTTCGTCGCGGCAGACCAATCGTCGCCATTGTAGTTGAGGACGATCACACGATATTTGGCGAAGTCAGGCTTGAAATCGGCCATGCTCTGGCCGTGCGGCGGACTGGTGGCGACATCGACGGTGAAGCGTCCGGAACTTTCGAGAGCGGCTTGGAGAATCGGAGTTGTGGCCCGCCAGTTGTGATTATTCTGGCCATCAATAATGAGTGCTTTGACGTGGTCAGCGGCGCTGGCGAGTTGAACGCTGAAAAAGAGCAACGCGCCCAACGCCAGGCCGCGCAGCCAGTTCATTTCAGCGAAGGTTGTTTTCATGGTTTTCATCATTTTATAGTGTTGTTGTGCCCCTTGGCGGCGGGATAATTGCCTGTCAGCTATTCGAGATCCTTGCCTCTGAGAAGGGCCGGTCCGTTTACCGGGTTGCTGCGCGCGATCGGCGAGCCTTCAAATTGGACGCGATAGGGAGAAAAGTTCAAATTCGGCTCCGGATAGTCCGTGCTGATGAATTGCGCTCCGCTGGCCAGCGCATGGTCCCGCATTCGGGTATCGTTGGCGCGAGCGTGTTCGGTCGGTTCATCGGCGCGCGTCCGCACCAGAAAGCCGGCTTTGACCAGAGACTGAATTTGCGCAAAATCCTGAATGGGATCGTTCCGTTTCATCCAGGCGGCGGCGGCATTGTCTGGCGGAACGCTGACAAATAGAAGTCGCCCTTCCAGGGCGGGATGGCCCAGCAAATACTGCTCCCGCTCCCGGCCCTCGTTGTCCATGCCGAAGAGCACCTTCCCCCGCATAGCGTCAAGCATAGGCCATCCATGCTCCCGCAACCCTTCGGGCAAGGTCCGGGCCCCGCCACGGGCATCATCCGGCGTCAGGATCGTTTCGCGCGGAAAGACCGATAGAATTTCGCGCTCCAATTCTGCCAGTTCCGCCTGTCCCCAGGGCAGCGCCTGTGTGAAGCCCGGTCCCACAGTCTCATCTTTTAGCTCAATCAGGATGAAAACGGGAACGTGTCGCGGATGTTCCAGCGACCAGGCGCGCACCTCCCGCAAACCATCGACCAGAGTCAGAACCGATGTCCCGAAATCAACGTCGGGAATGTGCATGACTTTGATGCCGGGCTGGAGGAGTTTCCCCTCGGGGTCATTCGACGGCACGGGAGGCAGGCCCGCTTCGAGGGCTTTCTTCGGCCCTAAGGGCCGGGCAAACCGCCCGCCGTCCGGATCGGCGTAACAATCCAATTCAATCTGCCGAATTTTGAGGCGGGAAAGTTGCTCCCGCAACGGCGGATGCCCATAATCCAGATCGCGGGCCGCCTGCGGCTTGGACCGGGCGATCAGTTTCATCAGCGAATCATTCGCTCGCTGATGGTAGGAGTTATGAGTTCCAATCACCTGCATCTGGTTGAGCCGCACTCCTGCGGTGGGAGAGGTCGTCGAACATCCCGCAACCAAAATACCGAGCACTATAGGCCAGCGGACGGCCCTGAGCAGCGAGAACATCCCGCAACGATAGGATGTCGCCGCCTGGATTCAACCGCAAAGTTGTAACGATTGGGCAAAAGGGCGCACGACAAGATTCTTCCAGTCGAAAAGAGAGGAGCGAAGGCATCGCGGCGGGGCGCGGCCCCCCCCGGGGGGGGGTCACAGCGGCTCAATTTACCTCAATTTGGCAGTTGTGATCGGCAGACCATGTGCTTGGACGATTTTGGAGCGGGAAGCGGCTGGGAGGAGGTAGAGATGGCAGGGAAAATGACCGGGATGGGTGGCTGGAACTCAATCCGGGCAAAGCGTGGCCC
>JBKQWF010000107.1:0-4481 GCA_052139695.1 Limisphaerales bacterium | reverse complement strand
CATCACCGTGCCTTTTGATGCGGAAATGGTGGAATGTATGCGGTTTGCAATGCACTATGATTGGGCAATTTAACGAATTATGAACATTTTCAGACAGGATTCGATTCCCTTCACCCGCTCCATTGATAATCAAGCACTTACGCTGCCAGTTTCCCTAAAGTTTCCCCAGATCCAAATTTTCCGGTTTTTCTCGCGCATTCTTTTGCCGCGAACCATCGGCTTCCCAAGAAGCCGATGAACGCAGATTAGCGGAATGTTCGACGGTCGTGAATTCTTTTTTTGGGCGTCGGCGGCGCTGGTTTTATCCCAACGCCACCAACGTGAATGAGAACGGCTACGCGGCTGCTTGAAACTCTTCTTGCTGCGCCAATCGCTCGGCGTTGACCGTCGCCCAGAACGCCTTGCGGCTGGCCGGTTTTTCGGGAATCTCCGTCCATTTATATTGGGCTTTGCCGTCGACCGCGTTTAACGCGGTGAGCAGGGCCGCCACCTCGACGTGCGTGAGAAGCACATCGAGTCCGTCGTCCTCGATTTTTTGGACCCTCGTCCCGACCTGGGGGTAAAGCCGCAGGCAGACCACCTTGTAAGCGTGATCGGGATACCTCTTCGCCTCGCCGGCCCCTTTTTCCACGACCTCGACTAACCCATCGGGTGAGCGGAATTTGACGCCGTCGTTGGACGTGTTGTTGTTGTTCGCCGGCGAGTGGCCGGCATTTGCTGTTGCTTGTTGTTTCATGTTGGTGTTTGGGTTTGAGCCTTTTTTTTGTTGTTTGAATTCCACCATTTTCTGGCTCGGGAGCAGGTGGGGCAGTTTTTGCCCGTATCGCGAAAGTCGCGGCGGGCGAATACTGCAAAAATAGCAAAATCTTATGTTCGGCCTCGGAGAGCGCTTCGAGAATTGCCAACCTCGTCGGCTAAACACTGGTGGCTCATGACGGTATATTTGCGGGCATTTTTCAGTTTGGCGCAAAAGTCAATTGGCATGCCCGGATCTAGTTGGGGGAATTGGAACAATCGTATCAGCAATGCCATGCACAATTGCTTGTACACCGCTGAAAATCTGGGAGGTTTTGAACAGATTGCGATCCAGGCGAAGGTCCGTTACGATCGTGTCTATTTCCGCGCCCAGGTATTGCTCTGCTTGCTGTCGCAGTGAAGTGCCTTGCAGTCCCGAGGCAATTGGGCTTTCGGAAAATGGCGGTCGATAGAATTCGAGTGGCGCGACACAAATCATGGAGTGTTCCAAGATTTGGCGATGCCCCCTTTTGCCCGCGGCCAACAATAACGTCTCTAACCCGCGAAGCATGCCCAACGCTACTGTGTGGATCGGCGAGCAAAGCGCCCGCATCACCGCGTAAACCTGCAGGAAATCCAGCACAGCAATGGAGCGGCCGTCTTCGTCCGGGCTAAGGAAAATGGTAATGGGTTTTTGAGCATCGTCACCGGTTTGCAGAAGCAATAGGCGGTCGATAACGATCGGCGCCGGCGTATGCACCGAAACGCTCATGATGCGTGCCTGCTGGTCGACTAATGGATCAGGGGTCATATTGGAAAGACTGGTTGTGATTTCTTTTGTGTTAAAACGTTTTCTGTGCATACTTCCCTTTTCGTCCCCACCGCGACGGGCAGGTGGCCGGAGAACACCGTCCGTCCAGTGGAATCCTCGCGCGCAATATCAACGCGCGTCATAGCTTTCGTTGTTTTCGAAAATAAATTGTGTCTTTGGGAATGCATTGGGCCCACCGATTGGGATTTGTCATGGCGAGGCGATGGGGCAAGTGAGCGGAGCGCACAGACCGCCTCGCCCTTCGGCTTTCCTTTCCACCCCTTCCACTATTCCTCACCAAGTTGAGATCAGTCCAAAATGGTCATGATTTCGTGTGTTTCTCCTTCATCCGTGAACAAGACTGCATTGCCAGGGTGCCGGTCAATACAACCGCTTTGGTTCAGACCAGGATGCGGTCGAGTTGCTGGGCGACGGTGTTTTTGCGTCCGAATAAAACCTCGGGCGGAATCTCCGCCCGTGCGCCGATAGCGTCGATATGAGATGTGGCCAGCATGGTGGAGTACAAACGGACGAGTCGAGACGCCGAACCGAATCCTTGGCCATTCATAATCCAATGCCCGGACGGTTCAGGCTTTGTGGGATGGGCCAAAGTGTTTGGTGATGTAGTCCGCAAGCCGTAGTTTCCGTTGTCGAATCTCGGTCCGGGACATCCCCGAGTGCTCGCCGAGAACTTGAATGATTTGGTACGATTGGGCGACATATTGTCGCAATTCGCTCGTGCATATCCAGAAGTGGATTTCCTCCGACCCCGCTTTTTCCACGACGCGAGCATGGTCAACATAGGCGAAGGCTTCCAGTGCAACAAAAGAGGTGTTTAAATCGCAAAAGAATGGAGCGCACGGCCAGGCTCCTCGGAGCTTGCGGAGAAATCTGCGCACTTCTGGTATGACGAAGGGCGAGCGAGTGTCGTGTTCATATCCGAGAAAAAGTACTTGCACCGTGTCGCATAATTGCCGCAAAACCTCTGGTGCAATGGCCTTCGCATCAAATGCTTCGAGGACGATCGAGAAATTGAGGCTCTCGACGTGACGTTGGCGTTCAAGGTTCAATTTTATTTTGGGATGTGGATTTAACATACACCTCGGCATTTGTGTGGGGAGGCTGTGCGGCGGATGAGCAGAGCGAATGGACCGCCTCACCTCTAATTTGCAACTGTCCTAACTTCTCAACACTCCTCTTCACAGCCGGACGGCATGGCAAAGCGGCGGAGTCGCTATGGCTACCGGCTGGATCCTCACTGTGGAGAATTTCCCGCTGCTGCAGCAGCGCTGCCGCGGCAAAGTACGCGGAGCGCACAGGCCAGTCATAACGCCGGGTCTGTGTTTTACAGCAAAACTGCAGTCGCATCGGCCGAGATCTCCAGTTCGAACCCAAGTTGCTGCCCATGCTGCACCAAGCTCATCCATGCGCGGGCGAGCGAGGGCTGGCAACCACCGCTACAAAAGGCCTGGGCAAGATTCCGGTTGAGCTGCTCTACAAGATAACCAACCTTGCGATCGAACCGGTCATCTAAATCATGCAAGCGCGAAAGGCTGGCGAGTGATACTAAGAGTTCTGAACCTATGTGAAATTGCGCCTCAGCTCGATATTGCGTGGTCAGCGATTCGATCGAGGCCTGAATATCGTCAAGCCGCTTCAAGAAACAGCCACCCAAAACTGCCTGAATTCCACGTTCGCCATCTGGAAAAATCCGATCCGGCAGGATCAAAATGGAATCATCCGGGAACACGAGTTGATCCGCGATCCGGTGTTCAGGCGGGTTTACGTAAAGCCTGGAAATGGCTTCGGCATTGTCGAGACGTTGCGCCACGAAATATCGCGCCGCGTCGGGCATTCGATGCGGGATGCACATTGCGGACCGCCAGTGGAAGAGTGCTTCGAAATTGTGAGCAAAAACGTCACAGATCGTTTTAAACTTTGAGAAATATATCATACATCTTGGCCTTTTTGGCAGGCGGAGGGCGTGGCCAAGCGGCGAAGCCGCTACGCCCGCCGGCTGCCGGCCTTAGTGAAGAACTTGCGGACAACTTCTGCTGGTAATATCCCGCCGGTGCGTGTCAACTGAAGCCATGAATGCAATTTCAATCGCAAACTTCGCCGCGCCGGCCGCAAACGGCACTCGGCTGCCGACTGGCCGAGCATTGGCGCTGCCAGGCGGCGTCCTTGGCATCTGCGACAATGGGCGCGTGTTTGTCCATGACCGCTGGATCGTTGCGGTGGGCATTAGTCCAGAATTGTTTATCGTCCTCACTTGCGTTTCGGAAAGGCAGGTACCAGCCGCCTTGAGGGAACAGCTCGTTGGATACCTGACCGCGTGCGGAGCCGAGGTGGTGTGCTTGCAAATCCGCTTTCCGTGGTCCTGGCACGCCAAAGGCAGCCTCTTGCGGACTATCATTTTTTGGATTTTTCGTTTAGTTGAGACTCTGTCGATTTCGTTGGAGCCAAATCTCGGGCAGGATCGTCCTCGACTGGCGTTGCCGATCGGCGCTATGGCTCAGCAGACCCAGGCCGAGTGGCTGTGGATTGGTCAGATTTGGCGAATGATCGAGGACGAGTTTCCCTCAGCGTTGCCACAACTCGACTGGCTCCTCTGGGAATTATCGCATCGCTGGGAATTGCGGTGGGCGCTGATCCTCCGCGACGGTGAAGACTTCGGTCTTGTTTCGCCGGAGGATCGGACCTACGTCGAGCTGTGTGACCGCGCGTGGGTCGCGCTGATCCGGCGGCAGCTTGTTCCTCATGGCTACGAGATGCTGCCCGCCACCATGGCACGGTTGCTGTGATTGTGGAGGCGAAGCCCGCCTTTTTCGATCCTTACGAAACGGTCAGCTTGGGAAAGACGAACCTTAAAGTGAGCCGGTTCTGGCTCGGCACAGGCGTGCATGGAGGTAATCGGCAATCCAACGCAACCAGG
>JBKQWF010000106.1:0-120202 GCA_052139695.1 Limisphaerales bacterium | reverse complement strand
TGCTCGCCTACCTGGAGAGCCTCTGAATTATGCCGCGTCGGCAATCATCGGATCGTGCCGCTTTCGAAGGAACTTGAGGGTTCTAAGCTGCCGACGCGGCATAGGATCGGAAGCGGCATAATATCACTCATGCCGCGCGCGGCATGACAAAGGTTGTTGCCAGATTCCTTGCCAACTTGGAACCGTGGATTCCGTTGCCGTCAAGGAGGGTGCCTTAATTTCAATTGAGGCTTCACAGGCTTCACTCTCCAGGCTGGCCAAGCGTCCTCAACGCTGGTAGATTGCGGTCGCGCCATGAAAGTCAACTTAGCTTACGGTCAGGGGCATCTCGCGGTCGATTTGCCGGAGGAACGGACCACGGTCATTGAACCAGGCCACCACCCCGGCTTGCCCGATGAGCGTGGCGCTGTCGTAGCCGCGCTCGACAATCCCATGAGCGCCCGCCCTTTGCGGCAATGGATTAAGCCTAAGGACCGCGTCTGCATTGCTTTCACCGATTTGACCCGCGCCACGCCCAATGACCGGCTGATTCCGTGGCTGCTGAATTATTTAGACGGCGTTCCGCGAGAGAACATTCTTTTGCTCAATCAACTGGGCACCCATCGCCCCAATACGACCGCTGAACTGGAAAAGCTGCTCACGCCGGAAGTCGTGCGCAACTACCGGGTGTTGAACCACGAAGGCGAGAATCCCGGCGAGCTGAAGGCCTTCGGCACGATGCGCGACGGCACGCCCGCCCTCATCAATCGTCACCTGGCCAGCGCGGACGTGCGCATCATCACGGGCTTTATCGAGCCGCACTTCTTTGCCGGCTTTAGCGGCGGCATCAAAGGCATCATTCCGGGTTGCGGCGGCCTGCGCAGCATCATGAGCAATCACGGTTACAAGAACATTGGAGACCCCAATTCCACTTTTGGCGTGACCGTGGGCAATCCTCTCTGGGAGGAATTGCGCGACGTGGCTTTGCGCGTCGGCCCCAGTTTTCTGCTCAATGTCAGCCTCAACACGCGCCGCGAAATCACCGGCGTTTTCGCGGGGGACCTCATTGCCGCGCACCGCGCCGGATGCGAATTCGTGCGGAAATCCGCCATGCAGAAGGTCAAGGCGCCGTTTGAAATTGTCATCACCACCAATAGCGGCTACCCGCTGGACTTGAATCTTTACCAGGGCGTCAAAGGGATGAGCGCCGGCGCGCGCGTTGTTGAAAAAGGCGGCCTGCTGATTCTCGCCTGCGAATGCCGTGAAGGCGTGCCGCCGGGCAGTCCGCTGGACAAGTTGCTTCTCAGCGCCAGCAGCCCGGAGGAAATTCTGGCGATGTTGAGCACGCCCGGATTTATCCGCCCGGAACAATGGCAGGCCCAAATCCAGGCGCTCGTGCAGCGCCGGGCCGAGGTCTGGCTGCACAGTTCGCTGCCCGACGACCTTGCGCGCCGGGCTTTTTTGCAGCCGTGCCCGGACATTGGCGCGGCCGTGCGCCAGCGCCTGGCGGCGCTGGGACCCCATGCCCGAGTCGCCGTTCTCCCCCAAGGGCCCCTGACGATTCCGTACTTGGCGTAGATTGCCGTGAGTCCTCCGCATCGAATTGGTTTTAAACGATCCACGGTTTGCGCGGTCTGGTCATTGCTGTGCCTGGCGATGCCTTTGCTGGCCGAGACCACACCGCGCGATTCCTCCGCGCCCGCGGCGCCGGTTCTGGCGTTTGACGCGAAAAGCAAGCGATATGACGCCGCGCCCGGCGAATCCTTCGCTCGTTTCACCTTTAACTTGACGAATGTTTGGACCAATGAGGTGGTCATTCATCGCGTCTTAGCCGACTGCGGTTGCGCCACCGCGGATCTTCCGCCGACACCGTGGCATCTTGGGCCCGGTGCCAGCGGACAGGTCCACGCCCAGATGAATCTGCTGGCCAAAATGGGATTGGTCGCCAAACATTTGACGTTCTTCTTTTCTGTCGGCACAAACAGTTTCAGCAACATCGCCGATATTGTGGCCTATGTCCCGCCTCCGCCCGCTCTGGCGGCTTCGCTCTCTGACCATGAACGGCAAGCTGCGATGGCCAAGGCGCTCCTCCATCCGCAAGCCATTTTCCATGGCGACTGCGCCGCCTGCCATTCCGCCAGGGGCCAAAATGCTTACGGCGAGAACCTCTACGCCGCCGATTGCGGCATTTGTCACGAATCCCCCCATCGTGCCAGCGCCGTGCCCGATCTGCATGCGCTCAAGCAGCCGACTGACTTTGCCTACTGGAAGACGATCATCGCGTCCGGGAAGCCGCACACCATGATGCCGGCATTTGCCCAAGCGCAAGGCGGCCCGTTAAGCGACGCCCAAATCACCTCCCTGGCAAGCTACCTGAACCATATCATTTCGCACCGCCTCTCCCCGGTCGCTACCAATACGGCCTCCGCTTCGACCCGCTAATATGTCCGCGCAACGGGAGTTTTCGGGAGGGGCGAGCGCCGCGAGCCCCATGATTAACAGGGCGGCGCGGCCCTTCCGCCCTCCCGTCGCCAGGGAACATTACATGTCGAATTGCTGATCCGCGGAGTATGGAGCATGTTGCCTCAGCTTCTTTTCAGCTTGGAAAGATGGCGGATCACCCCTAGGTTGATGTAATGGCAGGCAAGCCAAAAAAGAAAAGGTCGGCCCTCATGCTTGGGGTAGGCTTGGATACCGATGGTCATAAGCGGGTGACCACTGGCCCGAATTTTGCGCTCGTCGGCGGCACCCATGAGACCCACGAGGTCATGACCGAAAAGGCTCTCAAGATTAACGAGAAGCTTACCGCCAAAGGCAAACGCCTCGAAGACGTCAGCCGCGAAGAGTTCGATGACATTGCCCAGTCTGTTGGCTTGGTCCGGCGCCCGGAAAAAGAAAAGGAAGAATAGGCCCTTCCGTCTTTAGCCTCTTCATCTTGAACTCGCGCGGCACATTAAGCCCTCAAGCCAAAGCCACCGTCCCCACCCACGTGGCCGTTATCATGGACGGCAACGGGCGCTGGGCCAAGGAGCGTCATCTGCCTCGCGTCGAAGGCCACCGCCACGGTGTTGAATCCGTCCGCGCCGTGGTCCGCGCCGCCGGGGAGGCGGGGGTTAAATATTTGACACTCTACGCCTTTTCCGTCGAAAATTGGAACCGCCCCAAAGAGGAAGTCGATACCCTCATGCAATATCTGGCGCGGTTCCTCAAAACGGAAATCGGCGAATTGACCCGCAACAATGTCCGCCTCGAAGCCATCGGCCAGATTTACCGCCTGCCGGAATTCGTCCAGGAACAGCTCCGCAAAACCAAAGCGGCCCTGGCCCGCAATAACGGCCTGACCCTCATTTTGGCCCTCAGTTACGGCGGGCGCACGGAGATCATCGAAGCGATGCGCGGCATGGCGCAGAAGATCAAAGACGGACAATTGGAGCCGGCCGAAATCAACGAGCAAGTCGTCTCCCAGCACCTCTACACCAGCCCCTATCCGGACCCCGACCTTCTCATCCGAACGAGCGGTGAAATGCGCATCAGCAATTTTCTCCTCTGGCAAATCTCCTACGCTGAACTGGTCGTGACCCCCACTCTTTGGCCCGACTTCCGCAAAGCCCAATTCTTCGAGGCCCTGGAACAATATACCAAGCGCCATCGCCGCTTCGGCCTGGTCTAAAGTCCGGGCGGAATTTGCTCGCCACTGCTGGCCCAATGGATTTGATGTCGCAGGCCAATCTTCTTGAATAGCGGACGGCCAGCCGCGACCCTTCCAGAGCTGTGACTGACGATACTCCTTCTCCTCCGCCCCCGCCGCATAAAAGACGGGCGCGTTACCCCGGAAAATATCCGCGCCGTTTCGAGGAGAAACACAAGGAGCATGGCCGTTGCGCTGAAACCGTGGCCAAAGTGCTGGCTTCGGGAAAAACGCCGGCCGGAACGCATCGCCCGATCATGGTGGCGGAGATTTTGGAAGCGCTCACCCCGCGACCCGGAGAGGTGGCGGTCGATTGCACGCTCGGTTACGGCGGTCACGCGCAAGAGCTGCTCGCCCGCATTTCGCCCAACGGCCGCCTTTTGGGATTGGACGCTGATCCCATTGAGCTTCCGAAAACGGAGTCCCGCCTGCGCGCCCTGGGTTTCGGGACGGAGAACCTATCCATTGTTCGAAGCAATTTCGCCGGCCTGCCGCAGGCGCTCTGGGATGCGGGAATCGAAAGCGCCGATCTGATCCTCGCTGATCTTGGCGTTTCCTCCATGCAACTGGACGATCCGGCGCGAGGATTCTCCGTCAAACATCAAGGCCCGCTGGACATGCGGATGAATCCGCGGCGCGGGCAACCTGCCTCCCATCTTCTGCAACGCCTTCCCGCCGACGCCTTGCGCCAATTGCTCGAAGAAAACGCCGACGAACCGCGCGCGGCGGAGCTGGCCCCGGCGCTCTCCGGCAAGCTTTTGCCCACCACCACCGGCCTGGCCAACGCCATCCGCGGCATTCTGGCGCGCTTGGGAAAAGAGGAGTGCGACGACTCCGTTCGCCGGGTCTTTCAGGCCTTGCGCATCGCTGTGAATGAGGAATTCTCCGCCCTTGATATGTTCCTTCGCCATTTGCCGGCGTGTCTGAAACCCGGCGGGCGCGCCGCCATTCTGACATTCCATTCGGGGGAAGATCGGCGTGTCAAAAAGACGTTCGAAGCGGCTCTGCGCGACGGGATCTTTTCGGAAATGGGCGGCCCGCAACGGGCTGGTCCCGAGGAACGCCGGACCAATCCCCGCTCCGCCTCCGCCAAATTGCGCTGGGCGCGCCGCGCGGCCTGATGCGACAACCCGGCAAAAAAGGATTGACATTTGTTGCATTTGAGACCACAAAAAGCTTGGCAGGTTGAACCGCCGCCGCTGTCGAGCAAGCGGTTTGGCGATGTCTGGGTGCTCGAAGCCCGGTCGGCCGTGCTGGCGCTGCCCAGCGTCCTCATTTCGGGAGAAGCAAACTACTTGCTCAATCCGGCGCATCCCGATTTCAAACGGATTTCCATCGGCTTGCCGGAGAAATTTACATTTGACGCACGGCTCCCGCCTAGGGAAGGAATCCATAAGCGTTAGCCCCGTCACTAACCATTTTTTTTGACACCATTTTTCTGAGTGTATCTGACATCATCACCCTATTCTTGCGTGATGGGCGCGCAAACAATGGTTCGATATTCGCATTGACCATTGGTGCTAATTGCCCTTTGCTCAAAGCGGAGAACGCCATCAGGAGTGGCGTGGTGCATTATGGCTTACGCAACTGACACCCAATCACCGCTCGCGAACGCGGACGCGCCCGAGCCGCTACGCTGGTTTGGCGGCATGATCGAGCACTGTTGCGACTTCGTCGAAGCGGCCAAGGCACAGGGCAAACCCATCGTCGGCATCATGTGTGAATTCACGCCCCGCGAGATCATTTTGGCCGCGGGAGCCATCCCGGTTTGTTTGTGTGGCGGCGCCGCATCCACCATTCCGGCGGCGGAACAAATTCTTCCCGCCAATCTTTGCCCGCTCATCAAATCGACTTTTGGCTATCACGTCACGGGGAAAAACCCCTTCTTGAATGGGGCGGACCTGATCGTGGCCGAGACGACGTGCGACGGGAAAAAGAAGATGTTCGAGCTGATGAGCGCGACCAAGCCAATGTATGTGCTGGAACTGCCGCAGAAAGCCAGCGATCCAGACGCGCTGGCACGCTGGACGCATGAGGTGCGGAAGTTCAAGGAACACTTGGAAGAGCGATTCCAGACCCGCGTCACGGAGGAGAAATTGCGCGAGGCCATCCATTTGATGAACCGCGAACGCCGCCTCCGCCGGCAACTGGCTGATTTAATGGTCCGCCAGCCCACGCCCTTGACCGGACGGCAATTGCTCGAATGCAAAAGCATTATTTCCGGCATGGAAGCGGATTTGCGGCAATACGCACGCGCGGTGGAAATCTTCTCGCAAAGGCCGCCGGGACCGGCCGGGGACGAAATTCGAGTTCTTTTGACAGGCGTGCCCCTGGTCCATGGCGCCGAGCGGGTGGTGGAATTGATTGAAGCGGCGGGCGCGGTGGTGGTGGCGATGGAAAATTGCACCGGTCTGAAACCGATTCTTGACGACGTGGACCCGGAGGAAGCCGATGCCCTGGCCGCGATCGCGCGAAAATATTATCACCTCCCCTGCTCAGTCATGACGCCCAACACCCAGCGCTTTCAAACCCTCCGCGCGCTGGCGGCGAAATTGCGCCCGCATTGCCTCATCGAATTGGTCTGGCAGGCCTGTCTGACTTACGACATCGAATCCTTCCAGGTCCGCAAGCTGGCGGAGGAGGAACTGCGGCTGCCTTATCTAAAAATAACGACGGACTATTCGCCGTCGGACTCGGCCCGGATTACGGCGCGGATCCAAGCCTTGTTTGAAACCACCCGCGCCAGAGGATTGAGATGAAATCCGCCCCAACAATTCATTTGCGAGATGTTCAAGCCGTTTATTCCGGGCCGGAAGGCCGGTTATGGGAACTGCTCATGGGTGAGCAGATTCACTTGGGCGGCTTTCAGTCTTCCATGGACCTGGCCCAGCGCGCCGGCATCGCCGCCGGCGGGCAGGGGGTTGACTTTTGCTGTTGCACCGGCGCGGGCATGCGGTTCCTGGTCCGCTTTTGCCAGGTGGCGCGCATGGTCGGAGTGGATGCGACGCCCTCCATGGTGGAGTTGGGCCGCCGCCGTTGCGCGGACGAGGGATTGGGGGACAAGATTTCCTTTGTGCAAAGCGAGGCCTCCGCGACGGGTTTGCCCGCCGGGCAGTTCGACTTCGTCTGGGGTGAAGACGCCTGGTGCTACGTTGAAGACAAGCCGGGCTTGATTGCCGAAGCCGCGCGCCTGGTGAAAACGAAGGGGCGCATTGCCTTCACGGATTGGATGCTTGGTCCGGCGGGATTGAGCGACGCCGAAGCCGCCAGATTCCTCAGTTTCATGAAATTTCCCAACCTTCTCGCGCTCGAAGAATACCAATCGCTTCTGGAAGCGCGCGGATGCGTGTTGCGGCAAGCCGGCGGCACGGGGCGGTTCGCCGCCTTAATGCCGCTTTATCTTGACATGATCGAGAAGCAACTGACTTACGATGCGCTGAAGATCATCGGCTTTGACACCGCGCTGGCGCAAACCCTGGTTTGCGAGATGCGCTTCATTCAATCTCTGGCCCAGGCCGGCAAAATCATCCAAGGCCTGGTGCTGGCGGAGAAACTTCCCTAGCCGGCGGCGCCATGCGCGTGCTCCTCACCAGTCCCTGGATTCCTCCTGAATGGGTCCGCGCACACCAACTGGTAGCGAGCGCCATCTGGTGCGAAGAGAGCTTTGCCCGCCCAGCCCTGCCTCTGGCCGCGGGAGTCTGCTTGTTTGCGGAACGGGCGGTTCGCTTTGCCCTGGCCAAACCGGATTGCGCGGTGGTTTTCGCCACTTCCTGCGATCAATTGCGGCGCGGTTTTGACCTGGCAACCCTCGACGGACCGGGCCACGCCTTTCTTTTCAATCTCCCGGCAACGCAAACGCCCGCGGCGAAACGAATCTACCGGGGCGAATTGGAGCGATTGGGACGTTTTCTTGTGGACCTCGGCGGGGTCGCGCCAACGCCTGCGGCCTTGCGGCGTGAAATGCGGCAAGCGCGGGAGGCCCGCCGCAATTTGCTGGCGGCCGCGCCGGGCAGCGCGGCGCGGCCCTTTGCCCAGGCCGTGGAGCAATTTCAGCGCGACGGTTCCTTTTCCGCCCCTGCCGCGGAGATGGCGAATCGTCAGGCGCCCTTGGCCATCGTCGGCGGGCCATTTGGCGCGGCACACTGGCCGTTGCTTGAGGTGATCGAACACGCCGGCGGACGCGTCGTGCTCAACGCCGCCGAAACAGGTGAACGCGGCCTCGTTGCGGACATTGATCTGGCGGACTCGGAGGACCCATTCGAGGCGCTGGTCAACTGCGGCTTTCGAGGAATTGTTGACGCGTTCCAGCGCCCGAACAAAAAAATGTATGCCTGGCTGAAACCGCGACTTTCGGCGCGCGGAGTTCGCGGCTCGGTGCTGTGGCATTTCACCTCCTGCGACCTTTGGCGGGCCGAGGCAGCGACTTTGCGGGAAGAGACCGGCCTGCCGGTTTTGCTGCTGGAAGCAGGCGAAGAGAACGGAATTTCGCGGCAACAAGTCAATAGAATTGAAGCTTTCGTGGAATCGCTCAAATGAACCGCGCGCCGCACAAGTTAAACCTGACCGAATGGGACGCGCATTACAGCCGGCTCCGGCGAACGGGTTTGAACGAAGGCTTTTATGGGGGCCCGTTGCGGCGCCATCTGAGGGAGCAAGGAGACGCCCGGCTGGAACAGTTGCGTTTTGACGAGTCGCCGGCGGCTTTGCGCCTGTGGAATTTTTTATTGACGGAAAACGACCGGCTCCGCGAAGCTCGCGCCGGCGGCGAAAAGATTGTTGGCACGATGAAGGACCTCGGCACCGTGCCGGTCATGGCCTGGTCCTTGCCGGGCGTGCGCGCCTTTTATCCGGACGGCGCGTGGTGGACGCCTTGCCTGATGGAATGCAGCGACCGCCTGCTGCAAAAGGCGGAAAACCTGGGGCTGGACGCTTCCTTTTGCCCGGTTCGAGCGATGGTGCCCGCGTTTCAAAACGACGAACATTTTCCCCGTCCGGATTTGCTCATTTGCAGCGCCGGGGCAATCTGTGACGATTTCTCCGCCATTGCGCAACGCCTGGAGCGCCTGGGGCATCCTATTTTGTGGTGGGAAATCCCACGCCGCCGGCCACCCGTGCCGGGTGAGGCTTCCTGCCCGCTGCCGGGAAATCTCTTCGCCCCAAAAACGCAGGTGGAGGCCGTGCGGGCGGAATTGCGGCGCGTCAGCCGGGCCTTGGGCAAATTGGCGGGCCGGCCCCTGGAGGAACGTCAATTGGCGAAGGGCATTCGCTTTGCCAACCAGGTGCGGCGCTTGCTCAACGCGCTTCGCCAAACAGTCTATTTGGCGCCCCTCGCGCCTTTGCCCGCCTTGGAAATGCTCGTGGCCGAAATGCTGGCCATTCACTTCTGCTCCGACCGCGAAGAAACCGTCGTGGTGCTGGACGGCTTGCTGACGGAGGCGCAAAAGCGGGTCCGGATGAATGTGGGTGTGCTTCGTCCTGATGCGATCCGCATTTTTTGGGTCAATCCGGTGGCGGATCTACGAGCGATGAATTTGCTGGAAGACCTGGGCGGACGTCTTTGCGGGTCGGATTTTATGATCACGCACGCGCTGGATTTGATTTCGGAAGAAATGCCGCCGCTGGAAGCGCTGGCCTGCGCCGCTTTGGCCGATCCGATGGTGGGTCCAACCATCGAACGCGCCGCCCGCATCACCCGGGAATGCCAGGCCAGCCACGCCCAGGCCTTGGTCATTTCGCGCATTCCCGGCGCCAGCCACTGTGCCCGCGAAGGAGAAATCATCCGTGCTTATGTGCGGGACAGGCTCGCGATACCGGCGATTGAAATTGAAGTTCCGCCGGTCAGCGATGCCCTGATGCCAACGCTGACTTCACGGTTGCAGGCCCTGATGGAAACCGTCAAATCGGGGGAAACAACATGATTTGCGCCGGGATAGACGCGGGGTCAAGGGCGATCAAGGCGGTGCTCTTTGACAGCGACCGTTCGCTCGTCCTGGCATCGGTTCTGGATGACCAAGGCGTGGAACAGGAACGTCTGGCGTCCGAACTGTTTCAAAAGCTGTTGCGGGAGGCGGGAGTGGCGCGTGCGGAAGTTTCGGGCGTCGTTGCCACAGGCTATGGGCGCAACGCCATCCGTTTCGCGAACACCACGGTCACGGAAATTACCTGCCACGCGCGCGGCGTGCATCATGTGGCGCCGGGGGTGCGTACCATCGTGGAAATCGGCGGCCAGGACAGCAAGGTCATCAGCCTGGATGAGACTGGACGCGTGCGGGATTTTGCCATGAATGACCGCTGCGCCGCCGGGACCGGGCGTTTTCTGGAAACGCTCGCCTCCCGCTTGCAGATGAGTTGGGAAACGTTGGCCGCCTTGGGCCAGCAGAGCAAGAAACCGGCGCTCATCAGCAACACCTGCGTCGTCTTTGCTGAAACGGAAATCATTGGCCTCCTGGCCGAAGGCGCGCCTTTGCCGGACGTGGTCGCCGGCGTGCAAAACGCCATCGCCACCAGGGTCTCCGCCATGGCGGGCCGCTTCACCGCGCCGCCGGTTTATTTCACGGGAGGCGTGGCGTTGCAACCAGGGATGGCTTCGGCCCTGGAACAGGTCTTGAATCATCCTGTCCAGGTCGTGCCGCGGCCGCAATTCACCGGCGCTCTCGGAGCGGCGTTATTGGCCGCGGGCGTGGATGGCAGCGCTGACCCTCGCCACAGAAGTTCAACAATTCTTGGCATCCGCGCAGGCCAAAAGACGGTTGGCGCGAAAAAGCCGCCTGGGGAATAATAAATACAGGACGGCTTGCCATGCAGGAACAAAAACAGGAACTCCTTCGCTCTCTGCCTTCCGTCACGTTACTCCTGGCCACCGCAAGGGCGGCGGACTGGCTCAGCCTCCATCCGCAGCCGTTGGTCGTCCAATGCCTGCGGCGAGCGCTTGAAGTGGTGCGTGCCGGGATTCTTGACCGCGGCGCGAGCGAGACGGCGTCCAGTCTGACCGATGCCGTGCTGGAGCAAGCGGAGCGGTTCCTGCGCGACGCTCTCGAACCGCACGTCCGCAAGGCGATCAACGCCACGGGCATCATTCTGCATACGGGCTTGGGGCGCGCCGTTCTTCCCGGCGGCGTGGTGGATTCAATCATCCCGGAGTTGAAAGGCTGCTGCACGCTGGCGGTGGAGCGGGAATCCGGCGAACGCGCTGAGCGCGATGAGCTGGCCGAATATATTTTGACCGAGTTAACCGGGTCCGAGGCCGCCACTATAGTCAACAATAACGCCGCCGCCACCCTCCTCGTTCTGGCCGCGCTGGCCGGACAAAAGGAGGTCATCGTCTCGCGCGGACAACTGATTGAGATTGGCGGCTCGTTCCGGCTGCCCGAAGTCATGGCCCAAGGCGGCGCCCGCCTGGTGGAAGTCGGCGCCACCAACCGCACCCATCTAAAGGATTACCAGAAAGCGATCACGGCAAACACCGCCGCCATTCTGCGCGTGCATCCCAGCAATTATCGCGTCGTCGGCTTCACCAGCGAAGTGGCTTTGTCCGATCTGGCCGGACTGGCCCACCAGAGCCAGTTGGTTTTAATCGACGACTTGGGCGCCGGAGCATTGGTGGACCTCAAACAATTCGGCTTGCCCCACGAACCCACCGTCCGCGAATCCATCGAAGCCGGCGCGGATGCCGTTTTGTTCAGCGGCGACAAGCTGATTGGCGCCGGCCAGTGCGGCATCATTGTCGGGCGAAAGGCGCTCATTGAAAAACTGCGCCGGCATCCGCTGATGCGCGCCGTCCGCGTGGACAAAACCTGCCTGATGGTTTTGGAACGGACCCTGCATTTGTTCCGCGATCCAGCGCGGCTGGCGCGCGATCATCCGACTTATCGCATGATGAGCGAGCCGACGGAAACTTTAAAAGCGCGCGCCGAAGAACTGGCCTGGCTGATTTCCAGCGCCGCTCCCAAAGTGGAAACGGCGATTCGCCAGAGCCAGGCTTTTCTGGGCAGCGGCTCGCTGCCGACCCAAGCGATCCCCAGCTTTGAGATCTTGGTCTCTGTGCCTGGCATGGGCGCGTCCGAATTGGCGCGCAGGTTGCGGCTGGACGAGGCCTGCATTTTTGGCCGCATCGAGGACGATCGCGCGCGCCTGGACCTCCGCACGGTGACGGATGAACAATTGCCGCTCATCGCCGCGGCCCTGGGAAGGATCGCCTCATGAGCCAGGCGCGGCGCAATGTCATGCTCGGCACCGCCGGACATGTGGATCACGGCAAAAGCGCTTTGGTCAAATTGCTCACCGGTTGCGAAACCGACACCCTCGCCGAGGAAAAGCAGCGCGGGCTGACCATTGACCTTGGCTTCGCGCCTTGCCGCATGGCGGACCAGCGGATTGTCGGCATTGTCGATGTGCCCGGCCACGTGGATTTCATTCGCAACATGGTGGCTGGCGCGCACGGCATTGATGTTGTCATCTTTGTCGTCGCGGCGGACGACGGCATCATGCCGCAAACGCACGAGCATCTGCACATTCTTACGCTGATGGGATTGCGCCATGGGTTGGTGGCGTTGACCAAAACCGATCTGGTGGACGCGCCGCGGCGGAATGCTGTCACCGAAGAGTTGCGACGCCTGCTGGCAAAAAACTTTTTGGCCGGCGCTCCGATCTGTCCGATCTCCAATGTGACGGGTGAAGGTTTGGACGGATTTTTTGAGGCGTTAAACAAGACGGTGGATGCTTGCGGCGATCGCTCGTGCGAAGGACCGTTTCGGCTCTGGGTGGAAGATGCCTTCACCATCCGCGGAGCGGGCACGGTCATCACCGGCATCCCGACTCACGGGCGTGTCCATGTTGGCGACGAGCTGCGTCTGCTGCCTGCCGGGTTGCCCGGCCGGGTGCGCCGGATGCAGGTCTATGGCGAAGACGCCGCCGAAGGGCGGGCGGGCGAATGCGCCGCGCTGAACATTCCCGATTTGGATCACCAATCCATCCGGCGCGGCATGGTGCTTTGCGAATCCAACGCCTTCGCGCCGGTCACGATGGCCGAGGCGGAATTGAGAACTTTGGACTCCCTCAAGGCTGTGATCGAGGACAACGCCGAAGTGCAGTTCCACATCGGAACAGCCGCTGCCCCGGCGCGATTGGCGATGCTCGAAGACGTGCAAATGTCGGGCGGACAAAAGCAGTTTGTGCAACTCCGCATCGATGCGCCGCTGCCACTGGCGCCGGGCGAACGGTTTGTCGTGCGCGCCAACCTCGGCGGAACTGGCGGTCCCGGTTTGACCACTATCGGCGGCGGACAAATCGTCGGCTTGAGCGATACCCGGCTGCGTCGCAAGAAACAATGGACACTCGACCTGCTGGCCGCGCGAAGCCAGGCGGTCAACGATCCTTTGCGCTGGTGCGAACAGATGTTGCGCGAAAGCAAGCAGCCGGCGACTGTCGCCGGACTCCAGGGCAAATGCTGGCGGCGCGCGGAGGAACTGGCCGCCGACTTGGAGCATCTGCGCGCGCGGCGCCTCGCCACGCCTGTCCCTGGAGGCGGCTTTCTTCACTCGGACGTCATCGAGAAAACAGGCCAGCGGTTGCTCGCCGCCATCAAGGCTTTCCACGCGGCCAATCCGCAACGGGAGGGGATCAGCCGCGAAGAACTTTTATCGACCGTATGCCCTGAGCCGGCCTTGCTGGAGGCGGCATTGGAACCATTGTTTGCCGCAAAACAACTCGACCGCAATGGATTATTGCTGGCTGCGGCGGGTTGGAACGCGCGCGTTACCGACCGCGCCCAGCGCTTGTGCGATAGCTTGCTGGCCCTGCTGCAGCGCGCGGGGTGGGCGCCGCCCTCGAGCGAAGAACTGCCCGCTGCCGCGGGGGAATCTGCCGCGCGCGTTTCCGAAGCGCTGCGTTTGCTGGCGGAGCGCGGGCTGGTGGTCCGCCTGGACGACCGGATCTGGATGCACCGCGATGCCATTGAAAAAGCCAGGCAAGCGGCTTTACGGCTCTTTGCCCGGACGCCGTCGTTCTCCACCATGGAGTTCCGCGATGCTCTGGGGGTAAGCCGCAAGTTTGCCGTGCCGCTGGCCGATTACCTGGATCGAACCCGCTTTACGGTTCGCTGCGGCAACAATCGCACCCCGGGCGCGGGAGCTAAAAGTCTGCTCCAGCCGCTGCCGGGAGCCGCGTCAAAATGAAAATCGATTTTGCCAAACGTCGCCGTGTCATGGAACGCTCCCAGCGGCTGGGAAATTGCATTTGCGATGCCCGGCGCCCGTGTCCCTGCGACGTGCTGCGTGAAAAAAATCTCTGCCCGTGCGCCGGCGAGCGGCCCGACCCGCCGGAACTTTCACGGGTGAAATTGACCCAGCTCGTCCGCAACGCTGGTTGCGCCTCCAAAATTGCGCCGGCCGATTTGGACGCTGTCCTGGCGCGCCTGCCGCTGGTCGAAGACCCCGCCGTCATTTCGGGACTGGCGGCATCGGACGACGCCGCGATTTACCAGATTTCGGGCGACTTGTGCCTGGTGCAAACGGTGGATGTTTTCACGCCCTGCGTGGACGACCCGCGGCTCTTTGGCAGAATTTGCGCCGCCAATTGTCTTTCGGACATTTACGCCATGGGCGGAGAACCCCGGACGGCATTGAGCGTGCTGGCTTTCCCCTCTGAAACGCTGCCGGGTGAAATCATCTTTCAAATGCTGGCAGGCGCGATGGAGGTTTTCAAGGAAGCCGGCGTCGCGCTGGTCGGCGGCCATAGCGTCAAGGACGAAGAAATTAAACTGGGTTTTGCCATCACCGGCCTGATGGATCGCGCCGTCGCTGCCGCCCTGGAAAAACCGGACGCCGGCGACGCGCTCGTCTTGACCAAACCTCTCGGCACGGGTGTGCTGGCCTTCTGTCAACAAATCGGTCGCGGCGATTCCGCGGGATGGGTGGCGGCCCAAGCGGCCATGGTGGCGCTCAACAAAGCGGCGGCGGATGCGATGAAAGAAGCCGCCGTGTCCGCTTGCACGGACATCACCGGCTTTGGTCTGTTCGCGCATCTGCGCCGGATGTTGCGCGGCAGCGGACTGGGCGCGGAGCTTTACGCGGAAGCGCTGCCGGCTTTTGCCGGCGCGGTGGAGGCGTTGCGGCAGGGGATCATTCCAGGCGCGGTGGAGCGCAATCGGGAATACGTCGGTGACGCTCTTCGGGTCGGGCCAGGCGTGGATGAGGCGCTGGTGAATTTGGGTTTTGACGCGCAAACGTCCGGCGGACTCCTCATCGCCATCCCACCGGAGCGGCTGTCCCTATTGGGGCAAGCTCTGGCGCGCCATGGCATCGACGGATTTGTCATCGGCAGAATTATCTCCCAGCCTGGCGGAGAAATTCTGCTTTCGCCGGGTTCCGGGCCGGCGCGGAAGGAACATCCTATGAAAGAGTCAACAAACGATTCCCCTGCCAGTCATGACGGTTGCTGCGCGGATGTTTTCGACGCCGAGGCGTCGAAGAGCACGGTGACCGAAACGCAGAAAGCGTTCGGAGCGTTGCTGCGCGCCGTGCAGTCCGCCGGCGCCTTGAGCGAGAAGGCCAAAGAATTGATCCTCTTCGCGCTCGTCGTCAGCAGCCGGTGCCAGCCTTGTTTCGCGGCGCACTACCGCAAAGCGCGCGAATTAGGGATTACCCAGCCGGAACTGGACGAAGCAGCATGGTGCGCCATCGCCATGGGCGGCGCCCCGGTGAAAATGTTTTATCAGGAATGCCTGGAACGCCTCGCGCGGGGCAAAACGGAGCAATCGTAGTCGTGCTCTGATCGCAAATGCAATGGTAGGGAAGGCTCGCCGAGCCGTCCGTGGTCGCCTCGGCGAGGCGCCCCTACCCGGAAATCTAGTTGAAGTCCGGGCAGTTGTGGGTTGCGCTTTTCGCAAAACTATCATTCGGAAGGCAAACGTCAGAGTCGCGCGGGTCGCCCGGATGTTTACGGAATTACGATCCGCAAAGACCTTCCGTTCGCCCTCGATTTTTCCAACAAACCCGAAGTGATGTTTGCTTCACCCGCGCCTGACCAGCGGATCAAATTGGGCGACACCGTCATGGTAATGTTGTCTTGTAATCTCCCAACGCCATCGACGCGTCCAACTGCTCTGGAGAAGCTCCTGTCCCGGCAGGGAACGAATCGGGGGATCGAGTCAGCACGGCGTTAACCAATTCGGGCTTCCAGTTTCCGATCATGCAGGAACACAGGAACAATCCGATTTCTGACCCCCAATTCTCATTAAGGGCCAAGGACGCAACCAACAGAAAAGTCGAACAAGTTCTGAAACTTTATACAGTCTTTCCGTGTCAAATCCAATAGCGCTATGGCGAATTCTTAGCACTATGGGAAACTGGACATTGAGCGGAAGATGCTGGCTGAAGATATCGGCACTGCTCTTCGTTCTTACGACACTGAAGGGCAGCCGCGGGCTTGCTCAGCAACCTTTGGGTGATCTTCACATATCGCAATCGTCGGGGCGTGTGCTAACGAGCCTAAGGGTCGCAGGCAGGGACCCGGTGCCCGTGGTTTTTGACACAGGCACAAGTGGAAACATCTTAGATCGAAAACTCGCCGCGAGGCTTGGTCTTCCTAACTTGGGCCCTTCCACGGCCATCGACGGAAGTCTTGGAAAACCCCTTGCTGGATTCTTGACGGAGGTGAAAGGCGCGAGCCTTGGCAACCTCTCAATCGACGATGCCCAGGCCAATGCGATCGATTACGATCTCCCGAACGAAAAAGGAATTTTTGGGCCGAACAGTTTTTCTGGAAAACTCGTTCAAATGGACCTCGGCAACGGATCGATTTTGGTGAAGCCCAAAACGGCGGCCACGCTTCCACCGGGGGCGGGAATACCCTATATTGGGAAAGGCGATGACGCGTTACCCTCGGTGATCGTTGATTTGGGCGCCCTGCAAATCGCGGCCGAGCTCGACACCGGGAACAATGAGGCGCTTCTCTTTCCGCTATCTTTGGCGAACCGATTATCGTTGGAGGATGCGCTCAAAAAGGTCGGAGAGGCAACCTCAGCCGCCGGCCGGCAGCCCCTCTTTTGCGCACGTCTAAAGGGCGCCTTGAAAATTGGGCCGTTGACCCTTGATCGACCGAGCATACTCTTCATTGAAGGGGGACAACCGAATGTCGGACTCCCTGTCGCGCGCCAGATCGTCGTTGTCTTTGACCCCTCGGGGAGGCGCTCATGGCTGATCTCATCAAGGTCGCCGTCAAAGTTAAACCTGAAGGTTACGGTTATGGCCTTGGCTATCGGAGCCATTGCGGCGGGCATTTTTATGCGGCGGAAGTCAAGAAGGGATGTGGAAGGGACTTCCCCGCCAACTTCAATGTGAAACCCGAAAATCTTGCAAAGAAAAGGGGTCCTCGGAAGTTGGTATTCATCCACTGATTTCTTTGGTGGCGAGGGCTCGAAGCTCGGCCGGGGCTTCGTCATACCGCCGCCGTTGCGCGGCGCTCCATCGGCTGGGACCCCGCCCGGCGTTGGTGTAGTGGCCCAGCTCCAAGCGGGCGGCTAAGACCATGGACAGGAAAATGTAGCGGGTTAAATGCATGACCATCAACGATGTAGCGGGTGTGGCGGCTTTTCAGACCTCATGCGCTCATCAGGGTGTGCGGCTCGTTCCTCGCGACACGATCCCGTTGGGATTGACCGATTGACCGCTGAGTTCAGCAAAAGAAATATCCAAACTCCAGGCGACAGGAACGTTCCCGCGCACGGATTGAAACCTGATATTAGGGCTGAGCGGCAGTTCAGCCTCACCAGGTCGCGCCGGGGCCGTCAGAAAGGGGAATAATGCCAAAACCTGAGCCTTCTTTTGCACCCGAAATGCTTTGACAGTTTCGACGTATCCGGCCATGCTGGCGCTATGACCCCTGAGAGAAACCACCGGTTTTCTGTGGGGAAACTGAAACTTATCGTGGGCTTGCTCGTCTGCGGACTCCTTGGTGTTGGAGTGGTTTCTCGAATCCGCGGCGCGATTGAAAGCAACAATAACGCGACTTTCAAGCTGCGCGAGGTTTCGGTTTTTGACAAGAACCAGGAGCCCTTCATCCGCGGGGAAATCTGCCGCTGCCAGGAAAAGCCTTTCGCGGAAGTTAAGAATTACCCCAACTTCGCCTCCAAAGCTCCCATCTTCGGCGCGGCGCGATTTGGCGCGAAAGCGTTCCAGCCCGACTCTGGCCAGCTCTTTTATTTCGCGGTGGATGAAAGCCGGGGAACCGGCAAAGGCTACGACAGGCTCTATTTCGATGGCAATCAGGACCTCGACTTGCGCAATGATCCGGTGGTCAAACTTCAGCAAAACCCGCGCGATCACGGTTACCCCCAAACTTCGCCGGCATCAAGGCAAAAGGCGCCTTCGATTCTCTGACCGTCAACCTGGGTGCCAATGCCGGCAACCTCAACCCGGTGGAAATTATGCCGCGCCTCCTCATTACGGGGGATGACAAAGAAATCTACCGTTACATGTTTTTCGTCCGCACCCGCCTTTTTGAGGGCGACATTCGAATCGCGGGCGAGAGGTTCCAAGCCCATCTCGGGAATGATTACGCCATATCCGGCGATTTTAATTGTCCCAGTACCGCCTTGGTCTTGAGCCGGGGCAACACTTTCGACTGGTGGGGCGGCGACAGAATATCGGCCATGCACAAGGTGGACGGACGCTACTTCAGCTTCTCCGCGACCCCGGCCGGCGAGTTGACCGTTCATCCATATCAGGGAGACCTCGGGACCTTTGAGATTGGGCCGGGCGACCGGAAATTGACTGACTTTGGCTTCTCGGGCTCGTTTGAAGCGCGGGATTGGGCTGTGGCCGTGGGCGGTGACATCCAAAATGGCCGGCCTGTCGAAGCCACCCGATGCCAGTTGCCAGTGGGAGATTATCTGCCGGAATATCTAACCCTGAAGTTCGGGCGGCTGCGTGTTGAGCTTTCGCAAAACTATCATTCGGAAGGCAAACGTCAGAGTCGCGCGGGCCGCCCGGATGTTTACGGAATTACGATCCGCAAAGACCTTCCGTTCGCCCTCGATTTTTCCAGCAAACCCGAAGTGATGTTTGCTTCACCCGCGCCGGATCAGCGGATCAAACCCGGCGACACCGTCATGGTCATGGCGGTGCTGGTGGACCCGAAACTCGACATTATGCTCCGCCGACTGGAAGACACGTCGCGCAAGCAGACCAAGGATGCCGACGGCAAGCCCCTGGGTTACGAGCGCAACTAGTCGCTGGATCCCAAGGTGGTCATTTCGCGGGCCGGCGGCGAAAAAGTGGCTGAGGGCGTCATGCCCTTTGGGTGAGACGGCACTTGCGGGTACTCATGGCGAGTACCAAACGATTTGAAATTAGACGGCGCGAAGGAAACCTTCAACGTCCGAGTGCTTTACGACACGCTGGAACTTTACGGGAAAGTCAGCGCCAGCCGCCCCATCACTGTCTATCGCGAATAAGCCCGGCGCCGGGCAAGGAAGAAGCGAGAAATCGCGCGGGCACAGAGGGCGCGGCCCGGCTCATGCCGCAACCAAATTCCCCTTTGCCCAGGGATCGCGCACAGAGCGCGCGGAGTAAAACAAAAGAAGGAAAGTCTCTCCGCGTCCTCTGCTCTTCATTCTTGGCAGGATTCTTCTCGTTGCGCTCTCCGCGGGTTTGCTCATTCCTGGGAGAAAAGGCCTTTTTGACAGGATGAACAGGATTTACAGGATAAGGATCGCACAGTTCGCTTTTTCTGAATCCTGTTCATCCTGTTCATCCTGTCAAAATCTCTCGCCCTAGTTGTGGTGGAAAAATTTTGCCAAAAATGACGAGTTCTTTGAAATTGCACGGCAACGGAACAAGGCGAAAATGGTTCCCAGACCAACGCTCACCGTTAGGTGACCCGGATGGCCAGGGTCTATCTTCTTTGCGCCTTGTCGTCTTCGCCGTGCAAATCCGAAGAATTCGCATTCTTGGCAATGTTTTTCTCTGCGCGCTCTGCGTCTCTGCGCGCTACGGCTGGCTCGTTCCTGAGAAAACTTCTCTACCCCGAAGGTCACGAAGTCTTGAAAAGAAAAATCCGAACCTTTTTTTCTTCGTGCCCTTCGTGATCGTGGTGGAATTTGGGTTGCGGCTCGCCGCGCGGTGCCTTTGCGTTGAATTCCACCAGCGTTACTGCATGGGACACGGCTAAGACCCACCGCTCTTGTTGTGGCTGAAATCCGTTCCGTAAAGTCGCTTCTCAAATCCGGCGTTGAAACGGCTTACGCTGGGTCCTAATATCGCCGCGCATGATCCATGGCCTTGGCTTTCTCTCCCCGCGCGGCACGCGGAAATTCTTATGATAGCCCCAAACCTGCTGCTCATCCTGACCGCTTTGGCGGGGATTGGCGTTTTGGTCGTTCTTATTACTGCCGTCCGCCTCAATCCATTCCTGGCACTGCTCGCCGCCGCGCTCTTTGTCGGAGCGGGCGCGAGCAAACCGATGTTGATGATCTTACAGTCGTTCCAGGATGGGCTTGGCAGCACCCTGGCTGGCACGGCTGCGGTCATCGGCCTCGGCACGATGCTAGGCACGCTCCTGGCCCAATCGCGCGGGGCGGAAGTGCTGGCCAAACGGTTCGCCGCCTTCTTTGGCCGCG
Organism: Limisphaerales bacterium; assembly: GCA_052139695.1. Taxonomy (GTDB): domain Bacteria; phylum Verrucomicrobiota; class Verrucomicrobiia; order Limisphaerales; family Palsa-1400; genus PLGF01. The sequence continues at coordinate 99,920 of JBKQWF010000106.1, read as the reverse complement.
AACGCATTAGCTGGTGCATTATGGCCCTCGCCATGGTGGTGGGGCTGACCACCTGGTTTGCCGTCGGCCTCATTCTTCTGACACCGATTCTCAATACCCTGGCGCGCGAGACCAAAAAGCCTTTTCTGCAATTGGCGCTGCCGATGCTCGCCTTTCTCTCTGTCATGCACGGCCTGATGCCACCGCACCCCGGTCCCGTCGTGGCGATCAACCTGCTCCACGCCAACGCCGGCATGGTCCTGATCTGGGGTTTTGTCGTCGGCATTCCCACCGCCGCGGTCGCCGGTCCGATCTTTGCCCGGCTCGCCTGCCGCCGCCTCAATGTCACCGGCGCGGTGGGCGAAGCAGCCGCTCTCCATCCCGGCGCCCGTTTTCCCGGCTTTTGGCTAACCTTCTTCTCCATGTTGCTCCCGGTGGGACTCATGCTCGTGGCCACAGTGGCCGACTTAACGCTCGAGAAAGGGCGGGTGCGGGACATCGCTGACTTTATCGGTAATCCCACCATGGCCTTGTTCATTGCGGTGTTGTTTGCTCATTGGTCGCTGGGCCTCAATTGCGGCCTCACCCTCAAGCAATTATTGCGATTTTCTGAATCCGCCATTGCCGGAGTTGGAATGACTATTTTGATTGTCGGGGGGGGCGGCGGGTTTGCCCGCGTCCTGCAAAAAGCCGGGGTGGCCGATGCTCTCGGGGCGATGGCCAGCGCCGCCCATCTTTCGCCCTTGCTCTACGGATGGATGGTTTCCGCGTTTATTCGTGTTGCAACTGGCTCGGCCACCGTCGCAATCACCTCCGCGTCCGCCCTGATGGTCCCTGTTCTGGCGCAAAACCCGGGTACCAATACCGAATTGGCCATTTGCGCCATCGGCTGCGGGTCACTTTTTCTCTCCCATCTCAACGATGGCGGGTTCTGGATCGTTAAAGATTGCCTTAATCTGACGGTCGCCCAGACCTTTCGCACCTGGACCTGGTGCGAAACCCTCGTCGGTTTGGTCGGGCTGATCGTGACCCTGCTGGCCAACGCCCTCCTGATCAAATTTCATTGACCCTGGAGGGTTGACCGGTAAAACTCGTAATTAACTTCGGGCAATCATCCGAATTAAAAAAGAAAGTAATACTTATGGCAGTTAAAGTTGCAATCAATGGATTTGGACGCATCGGACGACTCGTTTTCCGCGCCATCGCCGAACAAGGCATGATCGGCAAGGATGTCGAAGTGGTCGCGGTCGGCGATATCGTTCCGGCGGACAATCTGGCTTACCTCCTGAAATACGACTCCACCCAAGGCCGTTATCGCGGCCAGGTTTCTTCCCGCAAGTCGGACCCGGCGCACCCCGACGACGATATTTTAATCGTCGATGGCCACGACATCCGTGTCGTCAGCGCCAAGGACCCGTCCGGCCTGCCTTGGAAGCAACTGGGCGTCGATTTGGTCATTGAATCCACCGGCCTGTTCACCGATGGCGAAAAGTCCAAGGGCCATCTGGCCGCCGGCGCGAAAAAGGTCATCATCTCGGCCCCCGCCAAGAACGAGGACATCACCGTGGTGATGGGCGTCAATCATGAGAAGTACGATCCCGCCAAGCACAGGATCATCTCCAACGCCTCCTGCACCACCAATTGCCTCGCGCCAGTTGTCCATGTGCTGCTAAAAGAAGGCTTCGGCATCGAAGAAGGCCTGATGACCACGATTCATGCCTACACTGCCACGCAAAAAGTCGTGGATGGCCCGAGCAAAAAGGATTGGAAGGGTGGACGCAGCGCGGCCATCAACACGATCCCCTCGACCACCGGCGCCGCCAAGGCTGTCGGCCTGGTCTGCGCCGAGGTCAAAGGCAAGTTGACCGGCATGGCCTTCCGTATCCCGGTGCCCACTTCATCGTGCGTCGATTTGACCGTGCGCACCGTCAAGGACACCAGCTACGCGGAAATCGCCGCCGCCATGAAAAAGGCCAGCGAGACCTATCTGAAAGGCATTCTGGAGTACACTGAGGACGAAGTGGTGAGCAGTGATTTCATCCATTCGTCATCCTCCTCCATTTTCGACGAAGGCTCCGGTATTGAGCTGAATAAACGGTTCTTCAAATTGATCAGTTGGTATGACAACGAATGGGGCTATAGCTGCCGCGTTGCCGACTTGGTCAAATACATGATTAGCAAGGGGATTTAATCCTCCATGCGCATCATCGCGGGCAGGGCCGGGGGCGTGATTCTTCGCGCCCCCAAAGGCTTTGAAGTCCGCCCTACGCCCGACCTGGTTCGCCAGGCCATCTTCAACAGCCTTGGCCAGCGAGTGGGCGGGGCGCGCGTCCTGGAATTATTCGCCGGCACCGGTGCGCTCAGCCTGGAATGCCTGAGCCGCGGCGCCACGCAGGCCCTCTGCGTCGAAAAATCCAGCCGCCACGCGGAGTTTATTCGCGAGAATCTTGTTCAGTCGCGTCTTCCGGCTGCTGCTTTGGCCATCCAGACGCGTGACGCGTTCACCGCCATCCGGGCGCTGGCTGGGGAGGGCCAGCAATTCGATCTCATCCTGGCGGACCCGCCTTGGGGCGAGAAAAACCAGGCCCGCCGCTCCACCTCCTTCGCGCAGCAACTGCTCGACGAAACGGCCCTGCCCGCTTTGTTGCGTCCCGGCGGCCTCTTTATTCTCGGGCACACCAAGCGAGACACGTTGAGCCTTCCGCCAGCCTGGGAAGAATCCAAAATGCTCAAACACGGCGACAACGTCATCCGTTTTCTGCAAAGGCCGAAAAGCCCTTCCTGATTGAACTTTGAATTCAAAACCCTACAATGAGTCCATGCAGTTCCAGATCATTTTCAACCCCACGAGCGCGGCGGAATTGGCCAAAATGCCGCGCGAATTGCAACTGCACATTCTCGGAGAATTCCGCGGCCTGCCGCACGAAGTGATGCAGAGCGACCCCAACCATTTCGGCCGGTTGGAGCGCGCCGGCAAGACGCTGCATCGTTTTCGCCTGGGCGAATACCGGGTCTATTTTCAGCGGCATTCCCTCGGCGTGGTCGTGCATCGCATCCTCAGCCGCAACACGCTCAAGGATTTCCTCTTCCGCTCCAGCCTGCCCACCGGCGAGGACGAAGCCTTGCAGGAAAACCCCAAGTTCTGGGAAATGATCGAGTCCGCCAGCGAGACGCCCTCCAGCAAGGATTGACGGCTCCTTAGACGCTCAAACGCACGGGCAGCCGGCGACCGCCCCAGCGGCCAGGTTTGCTGTCAAAATGACCGGCGATTTCGAACCCGCAACGGTCGCAGCGGTTGCCGTGGAGACGCCACTCGCCCAGAACATACCAATCGCGCTCGACCAATCTTTGGCCGCAGCCCGGACACCAGGTGCTGCTCCCCTCGCGATCATGGACGTTGCCGGTAAAGACGTAGCGCAGGCCTTTTGCGCGAGCGATGGCACGCGCCCGCGTCAGCGTCGCCGAAGGCGTGCGCGGCTTATCCAGCATCTTGTAATCGGGATGAAACGCGGTGAAATGCCAGGGCACGTCAGGCCCAAGGTTGGCGGCAAACCAGTCGGAAGCTTTTTCAATTTCCGCCTCGCTGTCGTTTTCGCCCGGAATCAGCAAAGTGGTCACCTCCAACCAGACCTTGGTTTCTTGCCGCAAATACTTCAAAGTGTCGAGCACGGGCGCAAGCTGGCCATAGCACTGGCGGTGATAAAACTCTTCGGTAAACCCTTTCAAATCCACATTCGCCGCGTCGATGTGCCGGCAGAATTCGGGCCGCGAATCGTCCGTCATATAACCCGCCGTGACGGCCACCGCCGCCACCCCGGCCTGGCGGCAGGCATCGGCCACGTCCATGGCGTATTCGGCAAAGATCACCGGATCATTGTAGGTGAACGCGACAGACCGGCAGCTCAAACGGCGCGCGCTGGCGGCGATGGTTTCCGGCGTGGCCTGGTCCGCCAACCGGTCAAACTCCCGCGCCTTGCTGATGTCCCAGTTTTGACAGAAGCGGCAGCCCAGGTTGCAGCCCGCCGTTCCGAAGGAAAGCACGCTGCTGCCCGGATAAAAATGGTTCAACGGTTTCTTTTCAATCGGATCAACGCAGAAACCACTGCTGCGGCCGTAAGTGGTGAGGACCATCCGGCCTTCAACGTTTTGGCGCACAAAGCAGAACCCCCGCTGGCCGGCTTGAAGTTTGCACAGCCGCGGACAGGCCTGGCACACGATTCGCCCATCAGGCAATGGCTGCCACCATCGGGCCGGATAAAGGGACGGAGCGGTGGCGGCATTCATACCCTCTCTCCATCTTGCTCCTCGAAGTGATCCACCTGGAAACGCTGCAACATTACGGGTTCTTCTGCTCCGATCCCCCCTTTCCTCCGGGCCAGACTTACCTGTTGCGCGCCCGTTTTGATTTCCGCAATGGCCGGCAGCAGCAGAGCGCGACGACCGTCCCCGGTGGAAACCACCACACCGTACTGAGCCGGGTCGAGTTCATCGATCGAAGCAATTGTTTCAAATGTGTGAAGCACGCTCACCTCAAAGCACAGATTGGGCAAATCATCGGCTGCCACTGGTGGAAAGCGCGAGTCCTCAAACGCCGACAGGCGCGCGCTACGCCAGGTTTCGACCACAAGATTGGGGCAGGCAGGAAGAAATGTCCCGGCGCAACCCCGCAGCCGGCCGTTCTTAGTTCGTATCGTCACAAAAACCCCGCGTGCCGTGCTGAGATAGGGACCGGCAGCCGCTGGCGGAAGCTCGGATTGGTGCCGCAACACCGCCAGGACAGATTGGCGAGCCAGACTGGGCAGGACTAAACCCTCCCTGTTTGTGTTGTGGCCTGAAGACAGCTGCGGATCGTCCGGCTTTGTCTCTTCCGCGAAAAGGACCGCCACGCCGTAGCCCACGCCGAACGGCCCTTCGTAATGGAGGACCTTGTGGCCCGTGGTCCCCCAATTCACGGCCGCAAGCGCGACCAAAGTGGAGTCCACCGCGTCTTCCCCCGCCAAGTCGCGCAGCTCCGGATCGATGTTCCGAATCTCGCGGTAATCGCCATCGCGGAGGAGACGAATGAAAGTCTCATCAAATTGCTGTGCCCGAGGATGAAAACCACAAGGGCCGTCCGGCTTAAGACGATGGCTCATATCACCGCTCGCGACGATGGCAATGCGGCGATGGGAAGCGTAAGCGGCCGCGGCGATGGCTTCCCCCATTTCAACCAACCCGCCATCTTCCGGGTAACCCAGGCTGAGAACAATCGTGGGGCCGGTCCAGCCAGCCTCGGCCAGAAACCAAAGTGGCACCAACGCACCGTGATCAAGATCTTGGTCCGGAATCGCCCAGGTTGCCAGTTTGCGGTCTTTGACCGCGGTGACGACGGCTTTGCCAAGCGACTTGTCGTTGGAGAGTTCAATACGCGCGCGAGAAGCGCCAAAGTGGGCAAACGAGCCATGAAGGTTTTCCCCGGCCCAGAGGCCAAAAGCTCCCCGTTGGCGCGGTGAGTGTGGCGAAATCAACACAAGCGTCTCCGGTCGAAAACTCATCACGCACGCCGCCGCCTCGCGCATCGCCTGACAACTCGCCTGCGCTGCGCCGCCTCTTTTGCCGCCGACTTCCGGAACGAGAATAGGCGCATGTGGCATCAGCACGGCGCAAACGACGGGAGCTGATTGATTTAACCCGGAGGGATTTTTCATGGCAATCTGTTGGTAGGGACGGCTCGCCGAGCCGTCCGGTCGCCTCGGCGAGGCGACCCTGCCCCAAATTTTACCTTTGATAAGTTCCCATCAATTGTCCTTCGGCCAGGACATGGCCCTCCATCGCTTTGAGCAACTCCTTTTTCGTCAGTCCAGACTTCAGATTAAGGTTCACGTCGAGCGCGTATAGTTTGAAAAAATAGCGGTGCGGCTTGCCCGGCGGCGGCGCCGGCCCGCCGTAACCGAGACGCTTGAAATCGTTCAGGCCCTGCTTCGCGCCGCTACCCAGCTCCGGCGTTTTCGGGACATCCTCGGAAAGCCCCGCGGCGGTTGGAGGCAAGTCGTAGACGACCCAATGCACCCAGGTGCCCATCGGTGCGTCAGGGTCGTCGCAAATCAGCGCGAGGCTTTTTGTGGCCGGCGGCACTTCGGACCATTGCAACGCCGGCGAGAGGTTGTCGTCATCGAAGGCGTGCCGGTGGGGTATCGGCTGGCCGTTGGCAAAAGCGGTCGAGGTGAGATGAATTTTCATGGTGTCTCCTCTGGCTGGCTGAGCCTCCTGATTGCAGGCCGCAATGAACCCGCCCAGCAACGCCGCTGCGAAAAGGCTGTTAGTTCGCACGCTCACCACGCCAGTTTACACCCACGCTGGCAATTGCAAACTGAAATTCTGGCGATTGCACGCTTTACCGAGCCGTCCGTTGGCGTACGCGGAAGAACGACACGCCAGCCGAAGATGTTGTCAATTTGGGCGTTGCGGCAGCAACGCCCCACCAAAAGATGGTAGGACGGCGCTGCCGGCGCTGCCGCGCCGCCCAAATGTGTGAGGCAATTCGACAGGACAAACTCGTTCAAGGCACCAGGTATTCAATCGCGTCCAAGGTGGTGTCGCTTACTGGTTCGCTCCACTTCTTGTAGCCGTCCGGTGACATTTCGCTGCCGCTGGGATTGTTCTTGAACATGTCATAGTATTGTCCCCAAAAAAGCTGGCTGGGCTTGGACGGAGTCGTATGTCCATCGGCATAAATGATGTTGAGCCGTTTGTTGTGCTTGCCCCACGCCGTCTGCATACGGCAATTAGCGGGCCCCACATGTGAGTCGGGCACGTTTGGATAGGAGTTGACCGACCAAAAATCATCATGCCAGGCCCCGTCCGCGTCCCCATTGCTCACGGTACCGCCTATTTGTTGCGGGTTATTGGAGCCGTTGCATTCGTCAATGGCCACGACTTGGGCCGGATGCGACACGTCGTTGACTTTGAACATCACCGGTTCGTCGGCGGAGCCGCCAAAGAGGCCCAGATAATTGAAGCCATAAGAAATAAAACCGGTGATGGATGGGTCCCAAGTGCCAGGTCGAGTTGTATAGGTCAGCCCGCGTTGTCTCTTGGGGCAGACCCATACGCCGGGATTCAGCCCGTAGGGCACGAGCAGATGGGCCGGCGTCGTCTGCCATTCCCCGCCGCAGGCCAGACCGAGGGAGTTTTTATAAGGTCCGTCCACCCACCACTGACTTGGGTAAACTTCCTTGTTGTCACTGGCGTACATCGTGACCCCCAGGCCAATTTGCCGCGTATTACTCAAGCAAGACGTTCCCAGGGCCTCGTCCTTGGCCCTGCTTAACGCCGGCAAGAGCATGGCGGCGAGGATCGCGATGATGGCGATGACGACAAGCAACTCAATCAAGGTGAAGCCACCCGTGGCCACGGCGCTTTCCTTTGTCATGGTTTTTGTTTTCATGATCGCTGCTTCTGTTCAGGTTTTAACCGGTTGCGTCAGACTTAATATGCGCGCTTACAAAGACGGTAATCCGGAGCATTTCATGCCAGTCGTCCTCACAGTGCTGGATGAGGTTGGTCATAGTTGCTTCGCGCCTGGAATGAACGGAGTTTCTTCGAATTCGCGGAGCGAATCAACACAAAACGAAGCGCGAGTTAATCAACTGCATCGCTCCCGCTAACCTAACCGAACGGCCTCCATGCCTTGGCGGCGGCGGCCGCCTTTTCGTTCCGCTGGCTGGCTCGTTCGAGAACCTGTTCGATGTGGACTTCCACCTGTCTGAGGAATGAAGGTGAAACCGCGTAACCGTCACTCTCGTAGGCCAGCAACGGCATGTCCGCCAGTAAGCTGAGCGGTTTCAAGATCGCCTCGGAAACCCGGTAGGGCAGACAATTAAACGGGCCGATCAAAAAAATGCCGTCGTAGCCCTCGCTGGCGGCTTCCAGGCCTTTGCCGACGCTGGGGATGACCTCGCCGAAAATCGCCGGAGAAATGTGCTCCGATGCCTTCTCGAAAAGTGACGACACGTTATTCGGCCCGGCAACGAGCAGCCCGGTCTTGCGGAAAAGTTGGCGATAGTGGCCTTCGAGCCATAGCTCCGCGCGATATTTCATCCATTGCCGCAGATACTGTTGCCCGTCCGGCTGAAACATTCTCAGGCACGCTTTGGCCAGGGCCGGGTAGCCCGGCTTCAGCCCCCAGGCGCTGGCCGTTCCCGCCACGTCATGGTAAGCGGCGTATTGCACCAGATCGCCCAGGTCCACAGGCTTGAGGATGATGCCGCTGTCCGCGTAGAGATCGTGCATGCCTTCCATGAAAAATCGACTGAAGCGGGTGAAAAAATCCCCTGTAATCACCACTTTGGGACAGATCGACGGGTCCCGCGTGCGGGGCAACGCGGCCAGCCAATCGGCGAATCCGGGCAGGTTCGTGTTAAACTCGTCCAATGAGCGCGCTGCCTCCATGAACCGCCGCCATTTCGCCCGCAATTGCTCGACACTGCCCGGCAATCCCACGGCGCCCAGCACCTGCTCGATCTCCACCAGGATGTCGGCCATTTGGATGGCAGGCGAAACGCTCTGGACGAGGGTTGCACGGTCGAGGCCGCACCAGCCGTTTTCCTGCGTGGGATTCAGCAGAAAAAGATCGGGCAATCGCCGTTCGGTGATGAACCTTTCAAAATAGCCCATATAGCAATCCGAGACGCAAGGAGCGCCCCCGCGCACCATGTAGAAACCGGTGATTTCATCGGGCGGGCGGTCCTCACTGATCTGCAACAGTTGTCCAATGCAGATGGGCAAAGGAAGGCATTCCCGGCCCGAGGTGTGATTGAGGCCCCGTTCGAGCTGGCATCTGTCCAGCGGTATGGTCTCCCCGACGCTCAGCCCCATCCAGCGTGCGGCCATGGCCAAGGTTTCGGAGTGGTATTGGGAAAAGTTCGGGAAACGAATCTTGACGCGTGGATCGTTGAGTCGAACGGTCTCGCCATTGCTGCGGACAACGCGGCCGCCCGGAAGCAACCGGCAAGCCTTGAACGGTTGCACGGCAATGGCTCGGCGTTCCTGATAGTTGGCCGCGATGTCGAGGAAGGCCTCCAATCGGGTTTGAATGCCCGCCCCGGCGGTGTGGGCGTCAATCTCAAGGATCAGGTGAGGTTTTGAGCCCATCACGGAAGCCAGCATGGATTGAGTGAAAGCATCGATGGTGCAACTGAAGTTGCTCACGCAGAGAAGGAACAAATTGGGGTGCAAATTGACGATGGCGGCCGCGTTCATGATCTGATTCGCGAAGTGCCAGGCGGTCGGGCCCGCTTCGATCGGCGCGAGGCAGTCGCTCGGGACCACCGTCACTCCCATGCTGGAAAGCTTCCGCGCCACGGATTGGGAGGCTTCCGGCGCAAAGGCGTTGTAGCTGTGGCCGGCCAGAACAATGGCGAGCTTCCCTTCCTTCACCGCCTCGGCGAGCGCTTTTTGGCCGCGCTTCAAAAGGGCGCGTTCCGCCTCCGCCTCAGCGCGCGCCGCCGCCTTCCAGGCGCTCCCAGCCTGCGCTTGGGGTATCCCTAATTCCTGCACCGCCATCTCCATCATCGCGCAAGAGGCGCCGTAACCATTGGAAAAGTCCAAAAGCGGCGAGAGGAAATGCAGCTCCGGAAACGCCTTGGCCATGAACGAAGGGCTGGCTTGGGTGATCGGACAGACATAACAATCGCGGCAGGCATTGGCCCGGGGCATGTGTATCACCTGCGGCAGGAAGATCAGGTTCACACCCCGCCGCGCCAGGTCCAGCACCGCGCCGTGCGCGATTTGGACGGGAAAGAAAAAACCGGCGTTGGACTTCAATTCGCCCTGCGGGTCCACGCCGGACAGGATTGTTTCGAATCCCAGATCGGAGAAGAAAGTGGAAAAAAGAGGATGAAGCGAGTGCGTCAACAATGCTTTGGGAAGGCCGATGCGCCGCCCCGCGTTGGCCGAAGCGCCCGGCGAATGGCCAAAGAGCACGCTGGTCCTTTCCTCCACCAAGTCCGCTGCCGCGATGGTCCGTGACTTTCGCTTCCACACGTTCTCATACAGACTGCAACGCCCTCCGAATGGAAATAATCGTCCTCCCACTTTAAAACGGTCAATGCCGCAATATAACTTGCAGGCCTGGCAGGCGAATCGGCCCACGCACTCCAATTCCGGAGCCGCCAAAGCTTTCAGTTCGCTGGCCGTCTCCACGGAGATTTGCGACCGTTTCAAGGCCAGCAACGCCACGCCCAACGCGCCCAGCAACTCCGGATGGGGCGGAATCACCACCTGACGGCCAACATGATGAGCAAAGGCATAACCCAGCGCGCTGTTGAGGGCCACGCCACCTTGCAAAAAAACCTTTTTCCCGACACAGCGCGGACCCTTAACCTTGGTGAGGTAGTTGGCGGCAATGGCATAGACCAGCCCCGCGACAATATCATCATGCCGATGACCCTGCTGCTGGGCGGAGCGAATATCCGAATTGATAAAGGCCGCGCAAGTCGCCTTGAACTGCACCGGGGAAGCTGATCCCAGCGCCACCCTCGATATATCGGACACCATCACGCCGAGATCGCTCCGAGCGCTTTCCTCAAGGAAAGAGCCGGTGCCGGCGGAACAAGCGTTATTCATGGCGTAATCGATCGGAACCCCATTGCGAAGGTGGATGTATTTCGAGTCCTGGCCGCCAATTTCCATAATCGTGTCCACTTCGTCGTCGAAATGCCCCGCGCCGGCCGCGTGGGCGGAAATCTCATTGAAAACATATTCCGTGCCCAGGTAGGCGCCGACGATTTCGCGGGCCGATCCCGTCGTCGCGATCAGGCCAACCCAGCGGTTGCCCACTTGATCGGCGAGGGCTCGCAGGCAGGCGCGCAGCGAAGCCACAGGGTCGCCCTGCGTGCGCAAATAGTGCGAAGCCACAATTCCGCCAGTGGCGGGATTGAGCAAAACCGCCTTGGTGGTGGTTGATCCCGCATCCACTCCTAGCACCAGCGGGCTGTCAGAAGGCAATTCCCGTGGCGGCGCCGGGATGATCCGGACTAGCTCGGCATAGTTCTGGAGCGGCGGGAGCCGTCCGAGCCGCGGCACGATCAACAATTTCGGAGAGCGATGGATCGGGTCGTCCCGGGTCAGCAGAGCCGTGCCCCAAGCCTCGAACCAGGGACTCTCCGGCCGGATGACAAATTCCGTCTCGGGCTGCTTCGCCCGCAAAGCCGCAAGCATGGCGGCGTTGCGGCTCACCCCCCCGATCAGGAGCACGCGCCGGCGCGAACGTTGTCCTTTTTCCAGCAGCGCCGCCACCTTGTTGGCCATGCTGTCATGCAAAGTATGAAGAATATCCGCCGGGGATGCTTCCTTCCGGTTCAGTTTGTGGGTGATGTCCGACTTGCAGTGAACGGAGCACCGGGAGGCCAGCGGCACCACCTTCCCTTCCAACGAAAGTTGGATGGCGTCCTCCATGCCCAACCCCATCCGCCCGATTTGCTGCACAAAGAATTCCCCGCTGCCGGCAGCGCACTTGTTGTGGGAAAGAACATTGGTGATCCGGCCGCGCGTCAGAAAATAAACCAGAAAAGCCTCCCCCCCCAACGAAGCGACGGCATCGAAATCCTCATCCAATTCGCGCAAAGCGCGCCGAATGGCCGCAACTTCGGTAATTTGACCCAATTGTCCCGAAATCCCGAAATACTCAACGTCGGCAAACACCCCTTCGGCCAGCATCTCCTTCAGGGCTTCCTGGGGGCGTCCGCCATGAAGGGCCACCCGCGCGTCCTTCCGCTCACCATGCAGGGCAACGGCCTTGACCGATAAGGCGCCCATGTTCACACCGGCGCAAGACATAATACCATCCTTCGGCGATACACACTGCCAAGCGTGCTTTAGTCAATAATATCTCCTGCCAGCCCGCGCGGCTCCCCTTATCTTGGCAATCACCGGTCAATTCTTGTGAGTTGAACGGGCGGAGCGATCCTTACGAGGTTTGCTTGCCGCCGTACTTCCGCGAGGCGGTGTCCACGCGAATGGTTTCCCCTATGGCGATAAACAAAGGCATCATGATCTCCATGAATGCCTGTCCAGCCAAGCCGTTGGCACGCGCCGCCCTTTCATTGTCCGTCCAGGGCCTTCCACGCCTCGACTTCATAGCGGGCCGGGCCTGGGTAGTTGCCGCTCTTTTCGGCTTGGCCGCCTTTCCCAGGAGACCACGAAAGGATGATTCTATTTTGCATTCCCTTTTCGTAATCGTAAGAACTCCCGTCGTCCTCGTAGAGGGTGAAAGCCGCCGGTTTTGAGCCATAGACCCGAACTGTCAAGTCAAAGCAAGTCTCTGGTTTGACGCATTCGACCGGCTTGGCCAAAGGCAGAAGCGTGCCGCTCTTCACATATACGGGAATTTGGTCAGCGGGCTTATTGACATCCAGTTTTCTGCCGCCCTCCAGGCGTTCTCCCGTCCAAATATCAAACCATTCACCTTCCGGCAGATAGACGCTGCGCGATTTTTGGCCGGCAAAAATGGGGGCGACCAGGAGCGAAGGTCCCGCCAAATACTCGTCGTCCAGTTGCCAGGTGTTGGTGTCATATGGATAATCCATGACCACCGCCCGAAACGGCGGCGTGCCGCTGGCCTGATACTCCGCAAACGCCGAATAGAGATAAGGAATCAGGCTCATGCGCAGTTCGAACAGACGCCGAACCACCGCGGTAACCTCAGCCCGCTCGGGCATCAGTTCATCACGATTGCTCTTGTCGGTATTGATCTGCAGCCAGGGCGGGTTTTTCATATACCAACAGTTGACCAGCGTCTGGGCCGAAAAAACGATGGTTTCCACCCGGCGATAAAGGTCTTCAATTGAGTTGGCGTCCCGCAGCTCCGGCGCCCACAACACTCCGCTAAAACCCGATTTGGCGATGCCGCGAACGTAGGCGCGGTGGTCATAGGAGTCGCTGTAAAGAACAAAAGGCAGGGGCGCGGCCAGGGCGTGCGAGGCCCGCACCGAATTATAGGTGCGCCGGTTGTTTTTCTTCGGCGTCTCCCACATGGTTTGCTGATAAAGAACTCCCAGCAACCCATGCATTTGCTCGCCGTCCAGACCCGAAGGAAAGGTGCTGCACTCTGGAAAAGACCAGGGTTTGGCGCTAACCGGCTGGTTGTCGCACTCATCCAGCTTGACCGTCTCAATGCCTTTCTCAAACAACACCTTGTTCTGCTGCGCGGCGAAAATGGAACGGGCTTCGGGCAGCGATAAATCCGGGACTAATCCGTCCCAGACCAGATAATCGCCGCTCAACGGCCCCAGCGCTTTGTAAATCGGCGAACTGGAATGCACAAACACATGCTCCCAGGCATTGAGGTGAAAATCCGCGCCCCGCATCTGTTTAATAAAATCATCCGGATCCGGAAACCGCTCGTTATTCCAGGCAAACGAACAGGGGTAGGCGTGTGATTGCCAGCCCGGTTCCAAACCCCAAACATCGCACGGCATGTGATTCTCGCGGAATGACCGCGCCAATTTCAGGCAGTCTTGCGGACCGAAATCGGTTTTACCGCGATACCAAACGCCCAGCCCCCATAAGGGCGGCAGGCAGCCCCCGCCGGAAAAGAGGTTATAGCGCCGCACCGCCTCCTTCATCGTCGGCCCGCCGAAGATATAGACATCCACCCCCTTGGCCGCGGGCACGTCGGCCAGCACAATCTTTGAATTCAGTTCGCGCTGGCGATAGAGTTCTTCCGTGCTCGCAACGGCGGTCCTCTCGGCGATCAGGCTTGGCGTGATGCCAGACGGCTCGGCAATTCCGGTGTAAAAGGAGACGTAGCGCGCGCTGTCCACAAAAACCCCGTAGCCCGCCGTGGTCACATAAAACGGCACTGGCGCATGGGAATCATTCAACTCGCTTTCCGGGTCATCACTCGTCCGAATCCAAAGCCGGCGATTGGTCAGGTTGAAGAGCCGGGTGTTCAGCCCGCAGCCAAAGACCTGCTCGTTCTTGCCCAGCGGCAGTTGCACGGCGCAACCGCGCGCGTTGACGGAGAACCGGATGCGGGCAAATGAAAAGGGCGGTTGGGCGCCGGCAGAAAGCGCCTTGAGCGCTTTTTCCGCCACGGGCGCCGAGCGAAAGAAAGTGGGCGTCAGCTTTTCCGGCGATCCCAAACGAATGCGCCATAATCCGGGCGCCAGTTCCTCAATCTGGCTGTCCTTGATGAGCGCGGACTGAGACTGCGCGACGGCGGCAAAGACCAAAAAAGCGGCTGCCACCAGCCGCCGAGTAAACAGGCAATTGTAGTTCATTTGATTCAGTTTGTCGGTGGACCCGCAAACCCGGATCACCCTACAGCGGCTGGCCACCCGCGATTTCCACCGACTCTCCAAGCCTCGGCAACACAAAACGGGCGTGCGACCACCGGCCCCAATCAAAATACAACCAAACTTTCTCTTCAGATTCCAGTGGTTTATCAAAATGAAAGGCGATCGAGCAAGGCGCTCCTCTGGCGCTGACTGATAGAATTTCGGCCACGAAGGCGCTATTCGTCACGCGCTCTCCCGCCCTCCAGATTCTCTCACCAAACAGGAACTCGTTGGCCGATTTGCAGGCGTAGCACGGGTGCAGCCGTCCGACGGCTGGGCAGTCAAACAGATCTGATTGTCTGGCTTTCAGGACAAGCGTCGATGCGTCCAATCGGTTCACCTCGAAAGGCATGCTGCCGGGAATAAGATTCCTGATGGTCTTCGGCAAGGGGCGGCGAAGATAGGCGCGATCAAAAGGCGCCATGGAGGAAAGCACGGTCGGATCGTTTATTACGACCACGTCCCGGCCGCCAATCTCACCCAGCCAGTCAAACGAACAAGCGCGCCCCGCCACCTTCGGAATGAGCGGAGTCGCGCGCGCCAAAACCAACCTGGCCGCCGCGGCCGCAAAGACATGCGCCGCCACGAACCAGATTGCAAGGCACCATGCCGTCAGCCGGAGCAGAACTGGCAGAGCCGCGCGCTCTTCCGCTTTCGCAAAAGCGACCAGAAACGAAGCCATCACTCCGAACGCTCCGAGTGCGACAAATCCCAGGTTCTTGCTCAGCGGAGCGACCGTCGCCGCGGGAACCAACGCCAGCAGCATCACCACCGCCCAAAAACGCGCGACCCCATTTCGCCGCGCGACTAGCCAAAAGACGAAAACGCAAACCAAGCTGAAACCGCCGAAGAAGAGCGCCGCAATCATCTGCCACTTCGGGTTGAACGCCAGTGCCAATTCAGGCGGCAAGCCTGTTAATTGTCCGCCGAGCAGCCCATTGGCTCTCGGGACGATGTCTTTGACGAACAAGAGCGGCGAGTAACCCGGGTCCACATAGCCGGGAAAATTCCTCACGCCGAAACCGAAGCCCGCATACACCGCCCGCCAAGCGAGAACAACAGCCGCCGCCGGAAATAGGCTTGTCAATCGCGCTTGCCATCCGCCTGTTTCCAGGACAAGCGCGTAAGCCAGCAAAAAAGCCAGAGTCGATGCGCCGCCCTCATTGGCCAGGAGTGAGAGTGCCAGACATAAAACGGACAGCCACATCCACACTCGAAACTTGCTCATCCGCCAGCGAATATGAGCGTGCAGGCACAACATTCCGAAAACCAGTGCCACGAAAAAGCCGCGGTTGGCCACATACATCACAGGCAGATACGTATCTTTGTCCAGCAACCACAAGAAGCCGGCCAACCCCGCGGCGCAGGGGCTCGTCCCGATTTTGTCCTCTGAGCCGGACTGCGCCGCAACCCTGCGGTAAAGCGTCGCCGCCAGAAAAACGGCCACTGCGTACCAGGCGATGCTGTGGGCATGCATCAGCGCGGGAGTGTTGGGATACAGCCGGTAATCCAGCCAATGAGTGAATGCGGTCAGCGGCCGCCACAATGCCGCCGTCCAGTCTTCAGACGCCCACCACGGCGCGACCCCGTATTCTCTGGCCCGCGCTGCCGCTTCCTTTCCGTGGACATAGTCGAAAAGATGATTTCCGACGGTGGTGAGTTGGCCGGAATCCGCGGCCACGAAGCCGGTGTCAAAAGCGTGAGGCGGCAATTCAGCCGGGGTCAATTGATTCAACCGTTGAACGAGATCGTCGCCAAAAAGTCCCCCGGCCAATGCCGGCAACATTAGAACAATCGCCCCGAGGGCCAAGGCCGCTGGAAGTTGTCGCTGCTCCAACCACCGCCTCGTTATGATAATCCATTTCGTCATGGGATCGTGGGCAAATCAGTCCATGCCAATCCTCTGGATCCCATCAGCGATGTGGGGCCAGATGTTCCTTGCATACTCCAAATTCTGACGCCAGCGCGCTTCGAGTCAATATAAATGCGCGTCAACAATGCCACTTATTGGGGTCAAAAAATCTTACATTGTGAGATTTATTTGGCAGTGCTTTAATGCGCTGCGGAGCGCGCAACAGAGGGTGGGGCTGAGCTGCCGCTCAGCCCCAATTTCGGCCTTTTGAATAAAATCGCCATTCCTGAGCCACGCGCAAAACCCGTTCAAAAACCTTCCGTAGGATTTTAATCTTGACGCATTCTTGTTATCATTGCCCCGCATGAAAACAATGCCACGCTCTCGAGGACCGCGATGACGCGCAACGGCAAAATCGCCCGGCTCCCGCTGGCCGTCCGTCAGCAACTCAACCAGCGCCTCCTAAATGGCGAGCTGGCCCAGGACCTCCTCTCCTGGCTCAACCAACTGCCGGAAGTCCAAGCCAAGAGAAACAGGAGCGCATCCGTCAAAACCTTGGCATCGGTGAGGAGTACGGCCCCGGCGCCGCCCCGGAAAGCCTGCGTCCAGCCAAACCTGAACCCAATTGAGCTAAATTGAACCAAATTGAGCCGCTGATACCCCCCCCCGGGGGGGCCGCCGCGCCCCGCCGCGATGCCTCCGCTCTCTCTTTTCGGGTGCAAGAATTCTCTCACGCACCCGTGAGGCTGGGCTGCCCCCGACTAAACTCTGCGCCGGGCGGCTTTTTCCCGAGAATCTTATATATGGGCCCCCTATATACTCGTGATGGCCAATCCGTTGGGCTTTTCTCTCTCCCCGCGTGCGGGGTGAGCCGGAGCGGGGTTCCACTTTTCCACTGGAAAAATTCTGTCATGCACACGCAGGGATTGTGGGTCACCGCCGCCCCGTTGCTTATTCCAAAAACACGTTCTAAACTGTGATCCTTGAGCTTGCTCTTGGCCAATTTGCGTTTCCATGCCCGCAGCCATCTCGGCACGCTGCTGGGTGTGGCGGTCGCCAGCGCCATCCTCGTGGGCGCCCTGGCCATGGGGGACTGTGTGCGCGCGAGTTTGCGTGACATGGCCCTGGCCCGGGTCGGCCAGGCCAGTTTCGCTCTTGCTTCCAGAGACCGTTTCTTCCGCTCCGCGTTGGCCGACGACGTTCGTCCCGCCGTTTCCAACGGTCTGGCCGCCGCCGTCCTGCAATTGCCGGGCACCGCCGCGACGCCGGACGATTCCGCCCGCGCCAACCGCGTCCAGGTCCTTGGAGTGGACGAGCATTTCTGGGCCCTGGCGGAGAACGCGGCCGCTTTTGGCGAAATCCCGGCGGGCTCCGTCGTGCTCAACACGGGGTTGGCGCGGCAGTTGGGTGTCAAGGTGGGCGACGTCATTGTGCTCCGTGTGCAAAAGCCCTCGCTCCTCTCGCTGGAAGCGCCGATTTCGCCGCAGGAAGATGTTTCTGAAGGCTCACGCCTGACGGTCAGTGGAATCGCCAGCGAGGCGCAATTCGGACGGTTCGCGTTGCAGGCGGGTCCAGCGCCGCCGCTCAACGCCTTTGTGCCGCTGTCCTTCTTGCAAAGCAAGACCGGCCAGCCAGGACGGGCAAACCTTTTGTTGACTTCCGGGCCCGCCCCCGATTTGAAAAAGTATTGGACGCTGGCCGATGCGGACCTGCAAGTGCGCCAAAGCCCCGGTGGATGGGAACTCCGCACCGGGCGGGTTTTTCTTGACCCCGCCGTGACCGCTGCCGCGCCACCCTCTTCTGAACTCATCTTGACCTATTTTGTCAATGAACTGCGGGACGGGGACAGAGCCACTCCGTACTCCATGGTCACGGCCGCCACCCCGCCGCTGACACCCCCGGAGATGAAGGATAACGAGATCATCCTCAACCAATGGCTGGCGGATGATTTGCAGGCCAGGGTGGGGGACGATGTTCGTTTGACATATTTTGTCGCGGGAACGGCGCACCGCCTCGAAGATCAGCAGGACCATTTTCGAGTCCGTGGGATTGTCGCGCTGGAGGACTCGGAGGGCAATCGCGCGTTGATGCCCGATTTCCCCGGCATCGCCAAAGCCGAGAAAACGGAGAACTGGGACGCTGGTTTTGCCATCGACATGAAGAAAATCCGGCCCAAGGACGAACAGTATTGGAAAAAATACCGCGGGACGCCCAAGGCCTTCGTCACGCTGGCGGCGGGACGGCGCATGTGGGGCAATCGTTTTGGCGATCTGACGTCCATTCGATTCGCCGGCGGTTCGCGCGCATCGGTCGAACACGCGCTGCTGGCGCGACTCGATCCCGCTTCCCTGGGACTGACATTTACGCCGTTGCGCGAACAAGCGCTGGCCGGGAGCGCGCAATCGGAGGATTTCGGCGGATTGTTTTTGGGATTCAGTTTTTTCCTCATTGTCGCGGCTCTGATTCTCTTGGCGTTGCTCTTTCACTTCGGACTGGAGAAGCGCGCCACGGAAGTGGGAACCTTGCTCGCTTTAGGCTGGCCGCCTCAGCAGATTCGCCGCTTGCTGCTCATGGAAGGAGCCGTCATCGCGCTGGCGGGGGGCTTGCTCGGCGTGGCCGGCGGCGTTTTCTACGCCAGGGCGACCTTGTACGGACTGGTTACGATGTGGCGCGCGGCGGTGGCGGAATCGCCTCTGCGCTTCCATGTCACCGCCGAAACCCTGGCGATGGGCTGCGTGTCCGGATTCTTGATCAGCGCGATTGTGATCTGGTTCGCTTTGCGTTCGCAGGCGAAACGCCCCGCCCGCGAATTGCTGGAACGCGGCGCGGAATTGGAGAGTAAAGAAGAAGCACCGGGACGCCCCTGGGCGGCGTGGATTTCACTGGCCAGCGGCCTGGGCGCTTTGGGGTTGATCGGCAGCGCCCTGGCCAGGAAAGAGAGCGCGGATGTCGAAGCGTTTTTTGGCGGCGGCGCGCTTTTTCTGATCTGCGGCATCGCCGCCGCCGCGGTCTGGTTTCGCCGCCTCGCGGCCAAGGCGGCAGCCCATCGCCTTACCTGGATCAGCCTCGGCGTGCGCGCGTGCGCCCGGCAACGCAAGCGCAGCGTGGCCATCGTCGCCTTGCTGGCCAGCGGCAGCTTTTTGATCGTGGCGGTCGAGGCCAATAAACTCGACGCCACAGCCGGCCAGGTTCAGCGTTCGTCGGGCACGGGTGGTTTTGCGCTTTTTGGCGAATCCTCGCTGCCGATTGTGCAGGACCTGAACACCAAGGCCGGACGGCAGTTTTTCGGCTTGGACGACGCCAGCTTGCGCGGGGTCTCGGTCGTGCCCGTGCGCGTGCATGACGGCGATGACGCCAGTTGCTTGAACCTCAATCGCGCGCAGACGCCGCGTTTGCTGGGAGTGAAGCCGGAAGAGTTCCAGACCCGCAGAGCCTTCACCTTTACCGCGCTGGCCGACCCTGCCGACGCCGCCCGACCGTGGCTGGCCCTCGCCAGAACCAACGGGGAGATTCCCGCCATCGCCGATGAAGCCACCATTACTTGGGCGCTGCACAAAAAACTGGGCGATACGGTGACCTATAGCGATGAGCGGGGACAACCGTTTCAGGTGCGCTTGGTCGGCTCGGTGGCCAATTCCATTCTGCAAGGGAGCCTGATCATCGCCGAACCGGCGTTCGTCCGGCACTTCCCCGGCGAAGCGGGTTATCGAATGTTTTTAATTGACGCTCCGCCAAGCGGCGAGGCCGCCGTGGCTTCGGTCCTGAGCCGCTCCCTGCGGGACCGCGGCCTGGAGTTGACCTCCGCCGCGGCGCGGCTCAACGCTTTCAACGCCGTGCAGAATACATATTTGACAATCTTTCAAGTCGTGGGCGGGCTGGGATTGCTTTTGGGCAGCGCCGGTTTGGGCGTCGTCGTTCTGCGCAATGTGCTGGAACGGCGGGGCGAACTGGCCTTGCTCGCGGCCGTCGGGTTCCGGCCCCGCGCCTTGCGCTGGCTGGTCATCTGCGAGCACGCCGCCCTGCAAGGCCTGGGGTTGCTGGCCGGTTTGGCGGCGGCGTTCCTGGCCGTGCTCCCCGTCTTGCTTTCGCCGGGAACACAAATATCCTTTCGTTCGTTGTCGATCACGCTCGGCCTGGTTTTTCTCAGCGGCCTGTTCTGGACCTGGGTGGCGGCCCGCCTGGCCTTGCGCGGGGAATTGCTGGCCGCGCTGCGAAACGAATAAATGCCATGGAGCCATGATGAACAAATTTCGCGGACTTTTCTTAGTTTTGACGCTTTCTGCCTCGGCGGTCGTGGCGGAAACCACCCTCTACCAAAACAATTTTGAAAGCACCGCCCTGGACCAGGCGCCGGCGGATGTTCTCGTGCTGGACGGCGGCTTCGCCGTCAAGCAAAGCGATGGCAACAAATACCTGGAATTGCCCGGCGCGCCGTTGGATAACTTCGGGGTCCTATTCGGTCCGACGACCAACGCGGGCGTTTGCGTGAGCGCGCGCATCGAGGGCACGGCCAAAGGCCGTCGTTTTCCCAGCTTCGGCGTCGGCCTCAACGGCCCGAGCGGATACAAATTGAAGGTTTCCCCCGCCAAAAACGCCTTGGAGCTCTACAAAGGCGACGACCTCCTGGCCAGCGCGCCCTTCAACTGGAAGTCGGGCGTCTGGACGATGCTGCGGCTGCGCGTCCGTGCGGCCGGCCCTGGAACATGGAAGGTCGAAGGCAAGGCCTGGCCTCAACCCGAGGCCGAACCCCAGGCCTGGGTGATTTCGGCGGACGAAAAGACTGAGCCGCATGCCGGCCGCGCCGCCCTGTGGGGCAGCCCCTATTCCGGCACTCCCATTCGCTTTGACGACTTGCTCCTGACCGCGGAATGACAAAAGTCAAACGAGCCGTGAACCATTGACCCCCTGCTTCGTTTGTGGAAACATGAATTAAGATTGATCGGGTTTTGGCCCGGATCAGTCAAACATTTTGGCATGTATGATGTTTTATGAAAATTGCAAATGCGACTAGTCATAATGAATCTTTGAAAATGGAGGAGGGGCGAAGCCGGTTCCATTCCCTGAAGAGGATGCTTCCCTTTTTCCTGTTGGTTTGCGCCGTAGGCTGCGGCCCCGGATACACTTTCTCACCCTACGTCGGCCAGCAACAAAACTGGCAGACCCAGCCGGGCGGCTATGTTAAAATAGTGGACAAGGCGAGCCTCTACATGCCGGGTCAGTTCCCCGACCGCCCTTATATTATTCTGGGCTCGATCACGACGGACAACGAAGACAACGTCGCCAAAGCCGTCCATGAGCAGCATGCCGATGCCGCTCTGATTTACACGGAGCACAGCTACCGCACCGGCACGGTCGCCGTGGCCAGTCCCGGCGTGGTCTGGGGTATCCCGCTGACCCACAGCGACGTCAGCGCGCAACTGATCAAATTCCGCTAATCATTTGGCGAGCGGCACCGTCGGAAAGTCGTCGGTGCGGAAAGGTGACGCGGGCAGGCCGGCGGTGTTCCAGAGGTTGACCACTGGATAATCCGCCCAACCAAAACGCACGGCCACGGGCTGCGGCACCTCGGGGCTCCGCACCGCCACTTGATCAAGGCCTTGAATCTCCGCCTCCGCCGCGTAGAATTT
Source organism: Limisphaerales bacterium (assembly GCA_052139695.1). Taxonomy (GTDB): domain Bacteria; phylum Verrucomicrobiota; class Verrucomicrobiia; order Limisphaerales; family Palsa-1400; genus PLGF01. The sequence goes on along the minus strand of JBKQWF010000106.1, from coordinate 78,144 downwards.
GCGGTCCGCGCCGGCCACGGTAAATCCTTGCACTTTGCCGCCATGCGCCTGCAACCCGCCCGCCACATGATCAAATGTCAAGTAGAGCACACCGCTGACGGCGTGGGCGGCCTTGAGCGTCGGCCCGCTGTATTCAACCGGCTGATGATAAGCAATGCCGCGGGCTGCCAAAGCCAGGCGTTCGCCCACCGGCTTTTTCTTCTTGGGGTGAATGTCGTTTTCTTCTCCGACATCGGTAATCACCGCCATGCCGACATTGGTCATGGTTTGGGTGGAGAAAAGCTGCGCCTCCCGCAGGAGCGCCCAGTTGCTCTCGCCAGGCTCATTTTTGATCTTCATGAATGGCGCCAGTTGCACGAGCAAGAACGGAAAATCTCCTTCCCTCCAATCCGCGCGCCAGTCGCGGATCAAGTCGGGAAAAAGCTCGTGATATTGCATCGCCCGCCGCGGGCTGCCGGCGTTGGATTCGCCCTGGTACCAAATGGCGCCTTTGATGGCAAAAGGGACCAGCGGGGCAATCATGCCATTGTAAAGTTCCGATGGCTTCCACGGCCGCCCCGGAGGCCGGTTGGTGAATTCGGTGTTGCTCGCTTTCGCCTGGCGCTGGGCCGCTTCATAGGCCGCCAGGTTGCGGTGGTAATTGTCGCTCTCCCGCGCCCATTCGCCCATGATTTCGATTTCGTAGTCCGGATGCGCCCGGAGAAAATCATTTCCCATCCACGCCTCCGCGGGAGTGCCTCCCCAATCGGATTCCAGGATTCCAATGGGAACCCAGATCTTCTCCTGCAAAGCCCGCGCAAAGTAATACGCCACCGCCGAAATATTGGCGGCTGTTTTGGGATTGCACTCCACCCAATGAGCGTTGATGTCGTTGGTTGGATCATTGAGCCGGGTGTGCGGCACTTTCAACAGACGGATATTCGGATGGTCCGCGGAAGCGACATCGGCGTCCGCCTCGAACGCGCTTTTGAGCGGGAACTCCATGTTGGATTGCCCGCCCGCCAGCCAGACGTCGCCCACCAGGACATTCGTAAAAACCAAAGGCACGCCGGCGCTGATGGTCAGTGTCTGGGGCGAGCCCGGCTTCAATGGATGCAGCCACGCCACCCATTTTCCATCCTTGACCTGCGCGTAGGCGGTGTTGGTGCCCAACGTCACAGTGACGGTTGCGCCATCCTTGCCCCAACCCCAAACGGGGAGGGGTTTTTCCCGTTGCAGGATCATGTTGTCGGAGAAAACATGCGGGACGGTGACCTCAGATGGCGCCTGCGCTGCCGCCTGGGGAGGGGGAGCAGATGGTTTGGGAGCGGACTGGCAACCGGCCAAAGCGAGAGCGACGCCAAGGGCCGCCAGTTTTCGATAATGTTGAAACATGGTCCATGATTCGCTCAAACCCGCACCGGGAGTCAAGCGACGATTCACGCAACAGAGCGCCACCATAAAAGAAAGAGATGGTATTTCATGATGAATGAAGCCGCTGGGTGGACAAGAAATGGCAATCGGTCGTTACTCATAAATGCAGCAGTGGTGGAACCGAAGGTTGCAATACGTCCAATTGACGCGGCACCGTTCCAGCTTGGAACCTGCTTTAGCCTCTCTCGATTTGTCGCCTGCGCGTCGTTGACAAGACGATGGCCTGGGGCGAAGGTGAGAAGCGGGTCTTCATGAGTTGGGCGTCGAAACAGGACGTCGATGTCATGGTGAAGATTATTTCAAGAAAGTTGCGTTGCGGCATTGTGTTCCTGGCGGTCTCTTTGCTGAACGGATATGCGGCCCCTGATCATTCGCGGAATGATGCCGTTCCGCCTGGGTCTGTTCCCGGTTCGCAGTCTGCTGAGCCGCTAACGACGGTTGGGACATTGAAGCCTGCGTTTGCTTGGACCGGCCCGAAAAAGCCTGGGCTTTCGTATGACTTGATCATTTGCGTGGCCGTTGTCAACAAAGACGGATTTTGGGTTCCGGCCAAGACGGCCTACTATCGTGAGGGCCTTCCGACAACGGCGCACGCCCTTGATCAACCGCTGCTGCCGAACATGGTTTACGTTTGGTCTGTGCGCTCTCGCTCTGGAAAAACAACGTCCAAGTGGTCCGCATACAATGACAGCGATCCAAGCCTCTTCCTGAGGAACCGTGTCCATTACGACATATTCTGTCCATTCAAAACGCCGGGAAATTAGGACAGCCCGGAGGGATGATCGAATGATCCATCCGATGCGAAACTCACCGGGGCCATCCGGCCAAGATGATTCTGAGGTTCGCCGATGAAGGGCGCTACGATTTGATCGTGATCGGACACAGCGACCACTCCGAAGCTGTGGGGCCGCTTGTTGGGCGACACCGCCGATCGGATCGCGGATCATGCCCAATGCAGCGTGCGGATTGTCAAAAACTGATTTGTTTGACCGTCGTGGCTGCCCGACCGTCATTGCGACAATGGGGCTTGCCTTCATTCCATCCTGGGGTCATCCCGTGAAAGCCTTCGTGAAAGCGCAATTTCCGACGAGTGTTTCGCAAGATTCGGCTGCTTGGTTTTTCATCCCCTGGCGATAGGAGGATTAAGCTGGTCCGAATGCTCAGGATTCGGCAGTGGATGAATCATGAAGATAAGCTCCAAAATTATTGCGATCTGTTTAGCGCTCGTCGGGATTTCGACGGCCACGTTTCTGGCGACGACTCTCATTCAACGAGGTCATCTCTTTAGCCGCATGACTGCGCTCGTGCTGGAGCAGGGTCACAACGAGACGACCAAGTTGGTCCTGGCAGTCTATGACAATTGCGTCTCGGCGGAAGCGCGGAACCAAAGCCGCCTTACCCGCGAAATTGCCATTGCCCGCGAAATCGTGTTTCGCTCCGGACAAATCTCCTTTGACACCAATACCGCCCGATGGAACGCGATCAATCAATTGACGGGAAAAGGCGAGACCATTCAACTTCCAAGATTGCTTTTAGGAGGAGCTTGGCTGGAGCAAAACACCAACGCCAATCGCTCCTCGCCGGTGGTGGATGAAGTCCGGCATTTGACGGATGACCATTGCACCATTTTCCAGCGGATGAATGAGGATGGAGACATGCTGCGGGTTGATACGAGCGTGATCGCCTCCAGCGGGGCGCGCGCCATCGGCACTTTTATTCCGCATCAGAACCCCGATGGTTCCGCCAATACCGTCATTGCGACGGTCCTGAAAGGGGGAACCTATCGCGGCCGCGCTTTCGTCGTGAACGAGTATCACGACGCCGCGTACGAGCCGATTTGGGACGCAGGCAAGAAGCGCGTCGTCGGCATGCTTTATGTGGGCGTGAGCATGGCTGACTTAGGCAAGCAATTTCACGACGCCATCACGAAAATGGTGGTGGGAAAATCCGGCTATGTTTATGTGCTGGATTCCAAGGGAAAATACATCGTTTCCCAACATGGCCAACGGGATGGCGAATCCATCTGGGCGGCCAAGGACGCGACCGGGCGCCTCTTTATCCAGTCTATCGTGGAAAAGGCCCGGAATATGCCGAATGGCTCCGTCACCAACGAAACCTATTCCTGGAAAAACCCCAACGATGCCACCGCGCGGCAGAAGTTTGCCTCGTTCACCTATTTTGGACCCTGGGACTGGATCATCGCTGCCGGCACCTACGATGACGATTACCTGACGATCACCAACCAGGTTAGCCAAGCCATTGGCAATCTGGTCAAATGGTGTTGTGTGGGGGCGCTGTGCGTTGGGTTGGTGGCCTTCATTGCCAGCTACGTTCTATCCAAAGGTCTCACCAAGCCGATCCTGCAGATTATCAACCGCCTTAATATTGTTACCGGGCAAACGGTGACGGCCGCGCAGCAGGTGTCCGCCGCCAGCCTTTCCCTGGCCAAAGACGCGAGCGAACAGGCCGCCTCGTTGGAAGAAACCACTTCCTCGTTGGAGGAGATGTTGTCCATGACCAAAAGCAACGCCGAAAGCGCCAAAAAGGCCAACGATTTGGCCAAGCAAGCCCGCTCGGCCGCTGACAATGGGGCGGCCAGCATGCAGGAAATGAATCGCGCGATGGGAGCCATCAAAACGTCCAGCGACGACATTGCCAAGATCATCCGAACGATTGATGAAATCGCTTTCCAGACCAACATCCTCGCCTTGAATGCGGCGGTGGAAGCGGCCCGTGCCGGTGAGGCCGGAATGGGCTTTGCCGTGGTGGCTGACGAGGTGCGCAACCTCGCGCAACGCAGCGCTCAAGCCGCCAAAGAGACGGACAGCAAGATTAAAGGAGCGGTGGCAAAAATTGGGGAGGGCGTCGAGATTAGCGACAACGTCGCGCACATGTTGGACGACATCGTCACGAAAGTTCGTCAAGTCGATGAATTGGTGGCCCAAGTATCCACCGCCTCGCGCGAGCAGACTCAGGGCATTTCCCAGGTCAACGCCGCCATGAGCCAGATTGACGGAGTGACGCAGCGAAATGCCGCTAATGCCGAACAGAGCGCCAGCGCCGCCGAAGAAATGAACTCTCAAGCCGGGTCCACGAAAGAATCGGTGGCCGAATTGGCAGAACTGGTTGCGGGAAAACATCAAACTCTCGCGCTAAAAGCGGTTGCGCCCGGCTATGAAAAGGAAAACCGCGCGCCCGTCGCGCAACCGCACTCCGACGGACGAGGCAACGGCCAGGGCTCTGCCGGTCCAGGACCGGCGACTTTGCCCAGGAGCCGGAGAGCCATTTCCGCGCAGGGCGATTTCTAAGAACGGGTGTTGTCAGACGGACGAGTCAGGGTTTGTCCAAGCAATGCCGCACGATGGTCGCCAAAGCGGCTGGCGCGTAGGGTTTGGGGAGATAGTCAATTCCATGTTCGGCTATCAGGTCCAAATCCGCGCTGTATCCGCTGCAACTGACAACTTTCAAAGACGCCTTTTCCTTTTTGAGCCGCATGGCCAAATCCAAACCGGATATGTTTCCCGGCATTAACATATCCGTTAACAACAATGCGATTTCCTGGCGGTGTTGTTCCCATAAGTCCAGGGCTTCCAGCCCATTGCCCGCCTCAAAAACCGCGTAACCCAATTTGCGCAAACACATGGCCGCCAAGCGGCGCAGAAACAACTCATCCTCCACCAGCAAGATCGTCTCGGAACCGCCTTTGATTTCCTTAGCCGGATGGGAAGCGCCAGAGTCGCTCAAAGAACTTGTCCCCGCGGGAAGATAAACTCGGAAGGAGCTGCCTTGGCTCGGTTTGCTTTCCACTTCAACCCAGCCTTCGTGTTGTTTAACGATCCCATAGACTGTCGCCAGTCCTAACCCGGTCCCTTTGCCCCGTTCTTTGGTTGTAAAGAAGGGCTCAAATATCCTTTCCATGACCGTCTCATCCATGCCACATCCGGTGTCGGATATCGACAAGCAGACAAACCATCCGGGCCGGGACTTTGGAACGGCTGACTGGGCCCGAATCTCGACTTTGGTGGTGGAAATGGTGATCCGCCCGCCCCTGGGCATCGCATCGCGAGAGTTGATGCACAAATTCATCACCACCTGTTCCATCATGCTCGGATCGGCGCAAACCCAATGGGCGCCGGGACAACCCGGGAAAACAACCTCGATGTTCTCACCCAGCAGGCGGCGCAACATTTTCAGCAGTTCCTGGATCAGCAAGTCCAGGTCCAACGGTTGGACGCGGGCAGCTTGCCGCTGGCTGAACAACAAGAGTTGGCGTGTCAGATTCGACGCCCGGTGGGTCTCTTTTTCGATCTCCTTGAGAGATTCCTTGGTCCCCGGGCTCAAGTGGGGATTCTGTTGCAACAGATTCAATTGCATCAGGGTTGCGGTGAGGATGTTGTTAAAATCGTGCGCCACCCCCCCGGCCAGTTGCCCAATCGCCTCCATCTTCTGCGCCTGGCGCAGTTGCTCTTGCATCCGCGCGCGCGAGGCCACTTCTTCTTCCAACTTCTTTCGGTCCTGGGCTTCCCGCAAGGCACGGGTCACGGCTGAGCCCAGGCGTGTCAGCCGGTCTTTGAGCAAATAGTCGGTGGCGCCGTTCCTGATGGCCTCGACGGCGCTTTCTTCGCCCACTGTTCCGGAAACGAGGATGAACGGGATGTTTAAGCCGCTTTCGCGCAGAAGTTTGGCCGCCTGCAGCCCGCTGAAGCGCGGCATCGAATAATCGGAAAGGACGATGTCCGGCAGTTTCTCAATTTCGGCGAGAAATTCCCTCTCCGTCTCGACCCGCTTCCATTGCGGGTCAAATCCGGCACGGCGCAATTCGCAGAGGACCAAATCCGTGTCGTCAGGTGAATCTTCAACCATCAGGACTTTAAGTTGAGTTGTCATGGGGTGGAATCAGAATCTGGGCGGGTGGTTGAATTGCAGCCAGTATTGACCGATCATTTGGGCGGACTTGCTGAAGTCGTCGAACTCCATCGGTTTGACGATGTAGCTGTTCACTCCGAGCTCATAGCTGGCGACCAGATCACGCTCCTCCTGGGAAGAACTCAAAACCACGACCGGAATGGTTCGGGTCCGCGGGTCGGCTTTCAAGCGCCGCAGGACTTCCAGCCCGCTCACCTTGGGCAGTTTCAAATCCAGAATGATGACTTTGGGGCGATGAGGCGCGGCGCGGGTAGCGTAGCGGCCGGTGCAAAAGACGAAGTCCAACGCCTCCGCGCCGTCTGGAATGATATGCAAGCGCGCCGCCAGCCCGGCCTTCTCAAAGGTGTGGACAAAGAAGTCCACATCGTCGGGGCTGTCCTCGACCAGCACAATCTCCGCCGTTTCCTCAGATGGATTTGTCGTATTAATTCGCGCCCTCCAGGGTGAAGTGAAAGGTCGCGCCCTGGTCCGGCACGCCTTCCGCCCAAACACGCCCGCCGTGGCGCTGAATAATGCGTTGCACGATGGCCAGTCCCACGCCGATCCCTTCAAATTCCTCCGCCCGGTGCAACCGCTGGAAGACCCCAAAAAGTTTGTGCGCGTATTCCATCTCAAATCCGGCGCCGTTATCTTTGACGAAATAGGCTAACCGCCCTTCTTTGAAACGCGTGCCGATTTCGATGAGGGCCGGACTGCGCTGCCGTGAATACTTGAGCGCGTTGGAAATCAGGTTGGTAAAGACCTGTTGCAACAGGACCGGGTCGGCCTGGCAATCGGGCAAATCGGCCACGGAAAACTCCACGTTCCGGTTGGCTTGCTCCGCTTGGAGTTCCTCCAAAGCGCGATTCACAATCGCTCCGGGAGAGACCTTCCGTTTGTTGAGCGGCTGGCGGTTTAATCGTGAAAAAGTCAGCAGCCCATCAATCAATTGCCCCATTTTCATCGCGTTTACGTGAATGCGGTCGAGCTTCTGGCGGGCTTCTGGAGGCAGTTGCGCGGCAAACTCCGCCCGCACCATGCGGGCAAACCCGCCGATGGCGCGCACCGGCGCGCGCAGATCGTGCGAGACGGAGTAGGAAAAAGCTTCCAACTCAGACGTTCGCTCAATGACCCGCTCTTCCAGCTCGACATTCATTTGCAGGATTTTTTCCTCCGCCGCCTTGCGTTCGGTAATGTCCGCCCGGATGGCGACGTATTGGCGCGGTTTGCCCTCTTCGTTGAGAAACGGCACAATGGTCGTGTCCACCCAGTAATACGAGCCGTCCTTGGCTTTGTTTCTGATTTCGCCCTTCCAGACTTTGCCCTGCGCGATGGTCGTCCATAAATTGCGGATGAAGTCCTTGGAATGAAATCCCGAATTGATGAGCCGATGATCCTGGCCGAGCAACTCCCCGCGGGAGTACTTGGAAATGGCGCAAAACTTATCGTTGACGTAGTTGATTTTCCCCTGCGGATCGGTGATGGCGACAATCGCGTGTTCGTCGAGGGCAGCCTTCAAATCGCCCACTTCTTTGAGAGAAGCCTTTAATTGTTCTTCGGCGCGCTTGCGCTCGGTAATGTCCGCGCGGGTGGCCACGTATTGACGGGGTTTCCCGTCCTCGTTGAGAAACGGCACAATGGTCGTGTCCACCCAGTAAAACGAACCGTCCTTGGCTTTATTTTTGATCTCGCCCTTCCAGACCTTGCCCCGGGCGATGGTCGTCCATAAATCACGGATAAAGTCCTTGGAATGGAATCCCGAATTGATGAGGCGATGATCCTGACCGAGCAGTTCCAGGCGGGAATACTGGGAAATGGCGCAAAATTTGTCGTTGACGTAGTTGATTTTCCCCCGCGGGTCGGTGATGGCGACGATGGCGTGTTCGTCCAGCGCGGCCTTTAAATCGTCAATTTCTTTCAACGAGGCCTTAAGTTGTTGTTCGGTCCGCATAAGGAGTGTGGGCCCTCATTTCAACCGCTGTTCTCAGTCACGTGCCTCATACGGAAAAAGTCTCACGGAAGTCGCTTTCTCTCGCCTCTGGCGGCTTGAGCAGCGCCCAATTGAGGTTCAATTGAGGCGTGGCCTGGCTCAACCCTTGGAAATCCACAGGCTTGACAATGAAAGTTTCCGCGCCCAGGTGCCGGCAGAGGGCGAGATCCTGGCTGTCCCGCGATGCGGTTAATACCACCACTGGAATGAGCCGGGTCCGTTCGTCTCCCTTGATCCGGCGCAGCACATCCAATCCCCCGATTTTGGGCAGATTCAGGTCCAGCAACACCAAGTGGGGCCGATCCTCCATCTTGCGGTGGGCAAAGCTCCCGGTGCAAAAAAGGAATTCCAAGGCTTCCTTGCCATCACGAACGACCTGGACGGAATTGGTCATTCTGGCATGTTTGAACGCCTGCACGGTTAGCTCCACGTCATTGGGGTTGTCTTCGACCACCAGGATGTCCACGTATTCGCCGGCGGATGATCTGCCGCTGGCCGGTTCCCCGCGCCCAACGGTTCCGCTGGCGTGCAAGAGCAGCGCGGCGCTGGAGACTTGCAAAGCCCGCGCCAGCTTCTCCACGGTCTTGAGCGTGGGGTTTCGCCCCCCGACTTCAATTCCCGCGATATACGTCTGGTGCAGATCGGCGCGTTCGGCCAACTGTTCTTGGGAAATGCCCAGGCGGCGACGCAGGCTTCTCACGGACTCGCCCAGATTCGATATGATTTGTAACGGCAACACGAATGTGATGTTGAAGTCTAGGTTATAGTCTTACCCCTGATGCGCGCAATAGACTATAAGTAATATTATTTTGCCATCCGTGTCTTATCGCCTTGCGGCGCCAGCCCCGCTGATCCGATGCGATCGATTGGCGCTTAAGAACGGTTTTTCAAACCATCGAAACCAGACCGCGCCCACCGGGATCGCCAGGGCCGCCCCAGCCGGATGCAGGAGAGTAGGAAGAAAATTGCACAGGGTGAAGGGCTGCTGCCAGAGGTAGATGGAATAAGTCCGCTCCCCGATCCAACGCAAAAAGCAGCCCGCTTTGCCCGGCATCGGCAACCCGAAAAGATAGCCCAAGAGACAAGGAAGAAGCAGAAACCCGCCTACGCCGATGACCATTTTCTTCATCTCCATTCCCAGGAACATCAGAGACAACGCCGCCGCCAGCGAAAAAATACCCAGGGCGAATATCACTTTGACCAAAGCCAGTGGCAATTTGAGAAACCAATTTCGGGCATACTCGCAGAAAAACCCCACCATCATCGGCCACACCGCTATTTCAAAGTGGTATTTCGCCACTTCATAATGCGCCGATTTTAAAGGGTAAATCAGCCCCAGCCCGGCCAAGCCGGCCGTCAGGGTCCCAAACACCGCCAAGCGTTGCTGCATCGTCCTGCCTCCGCAGAGAAAGATGAGCGGCCCCAGCAAATAAAACTGCATTTCGCAGGACAGACTCCAGAGATGCCCCAAGGCCATCGGGGCGCTTGCCGCGTAGTTGATCACATAGGCCAAGGCGAACGGCGCCGAACGCGCGTAGCTGGCCCAATCCCGCGGCGGGGGTTGATTCGGCAAACGCTGGAGAAAAAGAGCCGCGACCAACATTGTCACCACGTAGGCGATGAGGGCCGGATACAACCGCCGCAAACGGCGCCACCAAAACGATCTTGTTTTGTCCCAGCCTTCTTCCTTCTCCTTGGTCAGGGAACGGAAGACCAAAATGCCGGAAATGAAGAAAAAAAGGTTTACCCCGACCCGACCCGCCCCATTAACCCGCCCGGTGTGGAAAAAGCCATGCGAAATCAGGACCAGGATGAGCGCCAGGCCCCGCCATTGATCCAATGCCTCTGAACCTCGCAAAGCTTTGGCCCGCGCGTCAAACGGCGCAATAGGCTGCCCTTTCTCTGAAATCGCGGGGACGGGCTCTAGCATGGCCTATTCTTATGAAGCGCGGCGGTTTCTGCCAAGATTTAACTCTCAGTTTGGAATTTCCCTCCAGGCGGCTTGGAAAGTTAAAAAACGAGTGGGGCTATATCGTAATTCCCGCGCCCGCGCGTTTTCCCGGATATTCGCCGGATTGCCCACCGCAATGGCATAATCCGGGACGTTTTTGCTGACAACAGCGTGCGCTCCCACCACGCTGCCACGGCCAACAGTCACGCCGGGCAAGAGGACGGCTCCCGTCGCGATCCACGCGTAATCCAAGATCCGAATCGGCCGTGCCACTTGGCCCCAGGCCGGGTCCCGGACATCATGACTCGCGGTAATTATTCTGACTCCGTCGTTGATGCAGACCATGGAGCCGATTTCCACGGTTGCTTCCAACTGCATCTCGACGCGGCCAATAAAGGAGTCTTGGCCAACTCGCAGCAACTGAGGCCTGCCATTAAGCCCAAGGGCGGACAAGACGCTTCCGCTCCCAATGCGCGCGCCCCGCCATTTTAACCTCGACACGCGCCAGCAGAAGTTCAGCAGCGACGGGAAAGTCCAAAGGCGCTTGGCCCATTCCTTGAACCACATTGCTGTGCCCATCGCTGGCTTGCGTCTGTTGTTCCAAAGTTGACTGAGCATTGTTTTCAAGAATTCACTCCGGTGCTTTGCGGCAGAAGACGCGTCAATAAACGCCTGATTCCATCACGGTATCGTTCCGGCGTGAATTGCCGGGCAAATTCTGCTGCCATTCGCCCGTCGTCTCGCAACGCGAGGCGATTTGCCATGTAATGGTTGAGCCGCCGCGCGATGGCCTCGCTGTTCATCACCGGCACGCGCCAGGACGGATCGGGAAGAGGGACGCCGCAATGGTCTGTTACGATGACAGGTCTTCCGCAGGCCATGGCCTCCAATGCGACGTAGCCAAAGGAATCGCCCAGGGACGGCAGAACCAGAATGTCGTTCTCCCAATAAACTTGGCGCAGCGCCGGTTTGGAAACGGGCGCGTTCACTGTCAAAAAGGGTTCAGGCTTTTGCAACAGCGGCAATACATCGGTCGTTATCTCTCCCACAAGGGTTAGTTCAGCGTCGTTTCCCAGGACCCGCGCCGCTTCTATAAGGAAGGGAATTCCTTTGCGCAAGGTGATCTTGCCGGCATAGACCACGCGCAATTTTCCCCGCTGTGACGCCTTCTCCAGCTTCGGGGGAAACCAGCGGCTCGAATCGATCCATAATGGGTTAATAACAGTCCTTTCCGCGGAAGCACCCAAAGGCCGCAGGCTCTCAGCGTGCGTCTGTGAACAGCATAGAACACAATCCGCCAGGCTGATTTCAATTTCCTTGCGGCGGGTCATTTCCGGGGTGTCGCCTGTATCGACCACCGCCAAGCCAAAACGACGCGCCGTTTCTTCCGCGGCGGCTTGAGTATGGCGGGCGTTATAGCCGGGACAATCATAGATAAGTTTCATTCCCCTCTCTTTTGCCACCGGAAATGAATGAAATGCGCCATTTTCTACCCCGATGAATATTTTGCTGGAAGAGCGCCGCAGTTGTTGGGCGACCCACCGGTCAAACTCCTGCGCCGCGAAAATCGCCCCGTTCAATGCATGGGGAGAAAGAAACCGGCCCAGCCTTGCTTTGACTTCCGGCCAGGGATATTCGATGACTCGACGAGGGGCCAACCCGTCGGAGCGCCTGGACAAAAGAGCGTCATGTCCGGCCCATTGGGCCATTCTTCCGCCCCATTTTCCCGGCGCGTCAAGAATTGAGGTGTAAAACGCCTCGAGCAGGCCGGCCTCCTGCGCTGCTTGAGCGATCTGAAAGGCCTGATGCACGCCGCTATGGGCGACGACCACAGCATTCTGCCGTGTTGTCATAAGGGGATGTTGATGCATTCCACGGCTGAGGCGAGAAAAATTCCCGGCGCAAATGAAAATATCTTGGAGCCGCGGCGTCCGCCAAACTGTCAAAAAAGAAAATCGATCTGGATTTAGTTGACTATTAGGACTAAAGGCAGTTATCAAAATAATAGTGGAATTTTCCGGCCCACGGGCGGTTTGATATGAAACGGAGCGATTCCCTCGATGGATTGCGCGGCGTGGCCATTCTTTTGGTCGTGGCGGGGCATTCCTGGCTGGCGTACGGGAAGGACAATGCCGTGATGGCCTGGCTGGCTCCGTGCCTCTTTAATTCACCATAAATCCTCCAGCTTTGCTGGAGAGACTCCCAGAGTTTGACAGCTCCGGGAGTCGTTGGGGATTCTCCTGTTCGTGAACCGTTCAAAGTTTACGAAAGGAGAGACCAATGCAAACGTATGAAACACTGAAACACACGAAGTGGGAATGCAAGTATCACATCGTGTTCATTCCGAAATGCCGGAAGAAAGTGCTGTATGGGCATATCCGGCAGGAGTTGGGGAGGGTCATCCGGGACCTGGCTGGGTAGAAGGAGTGTCAGGTTGAGGAGGGGCATTTGATGGCGGACCATGTGCATATGATGATCTCGATCCCGCCGAAGTATTCGGTGGCGCAGATCATGGGGTACATCAAAGGGAAGACGGCCATCCACATCGCGCGGGTGTATGCGGGGAGGCGGAAGAGTTTCGTAGGGCAGCAGTTCTGGGCGCGGGGCTACTGGGTATCAACAGTAGGGAGGGACGAAGCCGCAGTGCGCCGATACATCCAGGAACAGGAGAAGGAGGACCAACGCATGGATCAGTTGGCGCTGTTGCCGCTTTGAGCGGCTAACGGAACAATACAAACCGCTTTGAGCGGTTCACACTCCCACATACCTCCGGCTTTGCCGGAGGTCACTGATTGCCGCTTTGGGGGTCCGGCTGTTTTTCGTTTTGAGCGGGTATTTGATTACCACGCTCCTTTTGCAGGAACGGCGTTCCACCGGCTCCATTTCGCTGCCCAAGTTTTACGCGAGGCGGGCCTTGCGCATTTTTCCCGCATTCTATGTTTTCTTTGGCTGCATTCTCGTCTTGCGGTCAGCCGGGTACGTTTCGGTTCCCAAGTCGCAACTTCTGGCCGCCGCCACTTATACCTATAATTATCTGATAGCGTGGCCTCGGTCCGCCGGCACGGCGCAAAATTGGTTCCTGGGCCATCTCTGGACCCTGTCGCTTGAGGAACAGTTTTATTTATTCTGGCCTGCGACTTTGTTGCTCTTGGGAGACAGGCGTTCGCTCAAAGCGGCCTGGTCGATTGTTATTTTGACTCCCCTCGTTCGCGTCGGCTCCTATTATCTCTTTCCAGGCTGGCGCGGTTCCCTGGATATGATGCTGCACACTGCGGTCGATAGCATCATGGTCGGTTGCGTGCTGGCGTTGATTCTGCACAAAGGTTTGCCGCCCTCGATTGCCGGCGGGGTGAAATCGAAGGTCGCGCTGCCCGGCGCCCTGGTTTTCCTTCTTTTTGTTTCGCCCCTTTTGACTCATCGGTTCAAAGGGATGTATCTGGCCACCATGGGTTATACTCTGGATGCCGTGGGGGCGGCCCTGATCATTTTGCACGCTTCCGTCCTCGGACCGGACAAATCTCTCGCCCGTGTTCTTTCTTTGCCGCCACTGGTTTTCATCGGGCGATTGTCCTACGGTTGGTACCTGTGGCAACAGCTTTTCTTGACACGCCTGAACCACACTTGGAGCGGCGCCTTTCCGGTCGGCGTTGTTTGCAGTTTTGGCGCCGCCCTGGGGTCTCATTGCCTGATTGAGCGCCCGTTTCTGCGCCTCAAGAGGAAATTTCAACCTCAGGCCCTTCAGCACGATTTGCCGCGGCCTTCGGTTGAGCCAGCCCACTGACGCTCCCCTTGGAACTCAAAGGAATCCTTGTGCGATTTGACGCATCAGATTAGATGAGGAACTGATTGTGGAAGGCTTATGCAAACGAAACAAGACATTCTGGCCTTAGTTGGGTTGGCGGCGATCGGCTCATTTTTGGGAAGCGTCGTTTCCGGGCAGATCGGACGGGGCGATCGTTATTCCGGAGAAACATGGGCCACGCGCTCGCCGGTGATCGCGCAACACGGCATGGCGGCGACGGAGCAGCCGCTGGCGTCGTCGGCGGCGATTGAAATCTTAAGAAAGGGTGGCAGCGCGGTGGACGCCGCCGTTGCCGCGAACGCGGTTATCGGCGTCATGCAGCCGGTGCTCAACGGCATCGGTGGCGATCTTTTTGCCATCGTTTGGGACCCGGCGACGCATCAACTCTACGGTTACAATGGCTCCGGGCCCGCCGCACGCTCACGCAGTCTGGAAAAAATGAGGGCGGAAGTCGCCGCCGCCTGCCAGAAAGCGGGCTTGCGGCAAACGAATCATATTCCGTCGGTAGGCTCATTGCCCGTGACGGTTCCGGGTGCGGTGGACGGCTGGTTCGCGTTGCATGAGAAATTCGGCAAGCTGCCGATGTCCGATGTCTTGGCGCCCGCCATTGGCTGTGCGGGCAACGGCTTCCCGGTGACGGAGTTGATTGCAAAATACTGGAAAGCCAACATGGCCGCCTTTGAACGGCGGAGCAAGTTGATCGAGGAACTGGACAACGCCCGCCACACTTATCTCATCGCCGACGCCCACGGCGGGCACACGCCCGAGCAAGGGGAAATCTTCAAGAATGCTGACCTTGCGCACACGTTGACAATCATCGCAAACGGCGGACGAGATGTTTTTTATAAAGGGGAGATCGGCCGAGCCATCGACGCCTATTTCAAACGCGTCGGGGGCGACCTGAATTATCCCGATTTCGCGGACTTTCACGGCGAATGGGTGGCGCCGCAATCGGTGAACTATCACGGCTACGACGTTTACGAATTGCCCCCTAATGGCCAGGGCTTTGCGGTGCTGGAAATGTTGCAGATCCTGAAACATTTCGATTTAAAGAAAATGGGCATTGGGTCGGCGGATGCCGTGACCGCTTTCATTGAGGCAAAACGGCTGGCCTACGAAGACCTGGCAAAATTCTACGCTGACCCGAAATTCGCCCGCGTGCCGACGAAAGGCTTGATCTCCGAAGCCTACGGGACGGAACGCGCCAAAGAAATCAGCGCTTCCACAGTCAATCCAAATATCGGTCCCGGCAATCCGCAATTGTTCAACGGCGACACGATTTATCTGACCACTGCCGATCAGGACGGGATGATGGTGTCGTTGATCCAGTCAAATTATCGCGGCATGGGCTCCGGGTTGGTGGCGGACCATCTTGGTTTTATGTTCCAGGACCGGGGCGAACTGTTTTCGCTGGATGCCAATGCGGCCAATGTCTATGCGCCCGGCAAACGGCCTTTTCACACGATCATTCCCGCCTTCGTGATGAAAGACGGCCAGCCCTTCCTGAGCTTCGGGCTCATGGGAGGTGATATGCAATGCCAGGGGCACGCGCAAATTCTGACGGACATCATCGATTTCGGACTGAACATCCAGGAAGCGGGCGATGCCGCGCGCTGGCATCACGTCGGCAACGCCGAACCGACGGGCGAACCCTCCGCCGGCATTGGCACCGTGGAGATGGAATCAGGGTTCGACCCGGCGGTCAAAGCCGCTTTGAAAGGGCGCGGCTACAACGTCGTTCCCGGCACGGGCGGCTTTGGCGGCTATCAGGCCATCATGTGGGATGCGCGGCATCACGTCTATTGGGGCGCTTCCGAGATGCGCAAAGACGGCGAGGCACTGGGTTACTGATTTGTTAATTTACAATGAAGGCTCTGTCCAGGTCCAAGGCCCAGGGCGGCAGCCAACCAGCGGTGTTGCTGAGCGGCAGGACTGAATCGTCGAGATGGATTCCCAGGACGTCTTGCATGAACGCGCGGCGCGACTGGACGCGTTTCCATAGGTCCGGGAAATCTTGAGCCAGTTGCTTTCGCAATCGCGCGTCGGCCAGGACAACGCCGTCTTCGGCATTGGTATAGCAAAAGGGGCCAAGGGACACCGGGATGATGTCCATCTGCAATGCCATGCCCGAACGCAACTTGACACGGCTCCCAGCGGAGAAGGGCGAATTGAGCCATTCATCCAAGTGCAAGTAATGCCCAGGATTAACCGCGAAGCGGTAAAGCTTTTGATCTCGCGCCTTTTCGACCGCACGCACCACGGCGCCAGCGCTCGCGCCGACCCGAATGTTCTCATACCAGGCAGCCACCACCCGGAAATAGTTCGTGGCCAATGCGAGGTAGAATTCGCGCAGAGGTCCGGTCAGGTCGCCGGGGCCGGCTGCAATCATGCCCGCGCGCGAGTTCAGCGCTCCGTTGACCCCAAAGCCGATGGTATAAGGATCGCCTCGTTTGGCCCGTTGGGCCGACGGGCTGGCCAGGCCGCGTTTGGCTTTGTCCCCGAAGCTGATCATGCGGTGACAACTCAGCGGGAGGCCGCGCGTCTCCAGGTACTTCTCCAAACCGCATTCGGCCACACCCGGACGAAGGTGGCGCAAAAGACTCAGGACACCTTCCGAAGTCACACAGGCGGCGTATTCAAACTGCGCGATCTGGGGCGGCTCATTGAAGACTCGCAGGCCGTCGCCAACGTCCATGAAAATCCCGGTGGCGTTCACGACGCGCCGAGGCTCGCCTGCCAGTTCGCGCAGGAGGTCGGCAAGATAGGCCGGCACATCGAGCGCCTGCGGGCCTCCAGGAAGCAGATGCTCGTCAAAGTACTTCCAGCCGACGCAGCCGATGCGTTGAGCCTTCCCCAGGCCAAAGTCTCGAAAGATTTCCTTCAACGGGCGCGATCCGTTCCGTGGCTGGCCCATGAGGCTGAACTCCTGAAACAGTTCTACCTCCAATCCGAGCACTTGGGTGTCAGGCAAGTATCCAAGGCACTCGTTGCCGACCAAAAGCTGGCTGCGGCCCTCGGATGAGAGGAGCAAAAGCGCTTCCTCAAAGCGGGGATCAAAACCGGTCAGATAAGCCACATTCGCGCAATGCTCACGGTCGGTATAGACGGCGAGTGCATCCAGCTTTGCAGCGCGCATACGTTCCACGGTCCGGGCCAAACGTGTCCGGTACAGCTCGGTGGGAATTTCTGGACAGGCGCGAGCGAGTCCGAACGACGGGAGCACGACCCGCCCTGTGGTGATCGAGGGGCATTTCATGCTCCGACCATAATCCGCTGCCGGCAGCACGAGCAAGTCAGTACGGCGAGCGATCTCGACGATTGAACCGGAGGTGTTATAATGAGCCGATGACCAACCGACTGCTCAGAGTAGTTTTAATGGGGATCTTCGGAGTTCAATTTGGGCCGTCGGCCGACGCATCGGTCTTGCGGCTTGAGGCGCCGAAGATTTTCCAACAATCCGTCACCCCCGATCTGGCGCTGTCCGAGGGGCAGGGAGAAATCGAACTGGCTGCCGGAGAACTTTTCGAGGATGACGGTCCCGCCTCCGGCCATTCCTATCAAAAGCCCGAGAATCGGGAGACGTTGACGTCTCAGATTTGGATAAAGAAAGAACTGATCATTTCGAATCCCCAGGCCCGAGCCGCCTATCTGGTGGTCCTGTCCGATGCCCCGGTTGAGGCCGTCATTAACGGGATCGAGCAGCACTTTGGAACAAACCAGAGTGGAAGGCCACTCCACCAAAAGTACGCCATTGACCCCAAGCTGCTCCAGGCAGGCCGCAATGAGATTATCCTGCGAAACTCCGGCAGGGTGATGATCGCGCGGGATGACGAATTCGCCTTGGGGTCCCTGACTCGCACAAAGGCTCCTGGTCGCAGCGCCAAGAGCACCGATGGAGGCAAGACTTGGGATTACCATCACCTGGGCCCGGACGGCAAGCTGGAGGGGGAGTACGGGGTGCGGGTGTTTTTGGAACATTATCAATCCCAGGGTTCGCTCACCCTGCCGGTAATGGACGCGGGCAATTTGGAGGGAAAAACAGTGGCGGGTCCTGTCACCCAAACAGGCCCAATCAAGATTGCCGTGGAGGGCGAAACTGGAGCGGCGGGCAGTATCCTGGTCCGCGCGCGAACCGGCGACACCTATGTCCCCACCGAAAAACAGTGGACGGATTGGCAAGAATTGGGCACGACGGGAGGAGTGCTGCGAAACCCGCGCGGGCGATATGTCCAGGTGGCGGTGGATTTCTCCTCGCGCGATCCGCTGCAGAGCCCGCGCTTGCGGAGTCTTCGCGTGGAAGACAAGCCCACTGGCCCGAAGGACTGGACGGCTCGGCTCCGTGTCCTGGAGGAGCACAACGAGGAGATTGTCCGTACTTCCATTCCGTTCGAGTACGAGCCTCTGGACCATCCCCGCCTCAAGCAATTGCGCACCGAGTACAAGCTGGATGAAGTGGTGAAAGGTTCGACAAACGAGCTCGAGCTCCTCTTGCGGCTGGCCCAATGGGCCTGCAATTACTGGGACTGGCCCAATCACATCGGCGATTGTTACCCCCCGTGGGACGCGCTGGAGATTCTGAAGCCATTTCGGGATGGCAAGCCCACCGGCGGTTTCTGTCTGCAATATAACGTCGTGTTCTTGCAAGCCTGCGAGAGCTTCGGGTTTGTGGGACGCGCCGTTTCCATCAGCCCGGGGGCCTGCTACGAGCGGCTTGGGGGCGGGGGTCACGAAATTGTGGAAATCTGGTCCAATGAATGGAAAAAATGGGTCTATGCGGATGGTGCCTTGGCTTGGTACATCGTGGATGAAAAAACGGGCGTTCCGCTCTCTATTTTGGAAATGCGTCAGCACCAGTTGCCGACCTTGCGGGGAGAACCGGTCGAGCCGGTGCGAGTCGTCGCCGCCGAGCGGACCAGGAACAAACAATTCGCTTGGAAAGGCCTGGGCGGTCCCGATCCCCTGAACTGGTACCTCGAACTCAGGATGATTCCCCGGAGCAACTTCCTGCAAGCGAAATCTCCCTTGCCGCTCAACCAGGGAACGGACGAATGGTCTTGGACCGGACACTATGTGTGGACCGATGCCGAGGCCCCGGCCGGCTTGCTGTTCGGGCACCGCGTGACCAAGCGAGAAGATTTCGAGTGGACTCTCAACCAGGCCCACTATGTCCTGGAGCCGGGCAAGGCGCCTGGCATCCTCCAGGTTCATCTGGATACCGAGACGCCCAGCTTCGATAGCTTCCTGGCTGAAATTGATGGCGGGGAGAAAAAGAGCGTCGCTTCAGGTTTCACCTGGACGCTGCACCCCGGCAAAAACCAACTGCGCGTCAGGCCCCGCAATGTCGCCGGCAGGGAAGGAATCCCAAGCTGGATCGCACTGGAATATGCCGATTAGCGATCCGTTAAACTTGCGATCAAATTGTCCAATTGTTCCCGCGAATGCTCGCTGGAAATGACAAAGCGAAAACACCCTCCTTCCGGCGCGCCGGGATACTTGATCAAGGACGGAAAAACGTCGCGGGAAAGCAATCGCTGGCGAAGCGCTTGTGCGTCACGACGGTCTCGCGGAAGGACGGCGACGATTGGGACCGGGGTTTCAGGCACTGCCATTCCCACAGCACGGAGCGCGTTCTTGACATAACGAACGTTCTGGCTCAGCCGGCATCGGAAGCCCTGATCGTTCCGCAGCAGTCCAATCGAGGCAAGAGCGGCGTTGGCCAATGGCAGCGGCAGCGGAGTGTTGCCCGCGAACATCCGGCTGCAGGCCATGATTTTCTCCCGCGTCGCCCGCTCGCACAGGATCGCTCCCCCATAGACCCCAAAAGCCTTGCTCAACGTTACCGTCTGAATCATCCGGTGCCGCGATACTTCGGCGTACTCCGGCGTGCCCGCGCCGCGCGCGCCCAGGATGCCGGCGGAATGCGCATCGTCAAGTAGAATCATTCCATCTCGCGGCAACACTTTCAAATACTCGCGCAACGGCGCGATTTCGCCCTCGAGAGGGGACACGCCGTCCGTGAGCACCAATGGCTTGGGTTTTCCCTTCAGGCGGCGAGCCAGGTCGGCGGCGTCGTGGTGCTTGAACTCCGCGACAGGGCCGCGGAAAAAATGGGCGGCGTCGCGCAGACTGGCGTGCCCTCGGGCGTCAATGAGGATATGCGAAAAATCTTCGTGCAATCCCTGGGCTGCGATCACATTGGCCACGTAGCCGGTGCTGACCAGCAGCGCGGCGGGCGCGGCGAAGAACTTCGCCAGGGCATCCTCCAGCCGTGCGTAAAGCGCGTGATGGCCCGTTGTCAGCCGTGAAGCGGCGACATTCAATCCGTATTGCGCCAGACCTTGTTGAACCGATTCGATGACCGCCGGATGACTGGCGAGCCGGAAATAATCGCAGCCCGCGAAATAGGAAAGCTTCCGTTTCTTCCAAATCACCCACGTGCGGTCCACTTGTTGCAAAGGTTCACACATCCCCAGCAGAATGCCTATGGCCAGATTGCAAGTCCATGTCATGATTGATCCGTGCTTTCCAGCAGGCAGCCGCCGATGTGTTGAGGCCCAATTAGGTTTCAGGATTTTCCTGCTCCACAATCGGCTTCGGACTATCATAGAACCATCATTACGAGAAGCCGGAGCAGCGGCTGCCGATCAAGTCCATCAGGGTCGCATCTTTAGAATCCGGAGCTGATTTTCAAAATGTGGAACAGAATAAGCTCTCCTCCTCTTGCGGATGAATTTGAAGACCAAAATCTAATAACATCGGTGCCGAGAGGGGACAGTGAAAGGAAGCGAAACCGAGACTCAGGATGGAGGGGCTTTTCGGCGTGCCTCCAGAATAACCGGTAATGCGCAAGCACGGGCTTGTCAGTCAGAAGTTTGAGGAGCGGGGGAAGTTTTATCGAGCGATGAATATCCTGCTCATTGTCTCCGTGGTGGCCTTTTCATCCCAACAGCAGCAGCGCAGAGATGTCGTTTGGGCTGAAATGGCCAGGGCGGCGACGAAACCCGACGGGGGCTCAAGCTCGTGCAAGATCCAGGATGCCGTGGCTTGGGCATCTTCCGGCAGGCTGAGGAATCGGGCGGGCTCACCGGGCAAAAAGGAGACTTCTACCGCATGGAGTAAATCTCCAATCCCTTGACCGGTGGCTTTGAGCCACGCTTCCTTGCGGGTCCAGAGGTTGAAAAATGCAACGGGTTTTTGCGCGGGCGGCAGATCGTGAAACACGGCGTTCTCGCGCGCGGAAAAGAAACGGGCGACCAGATGGTCGGCCTCGATGAGCGGTCGAATCCGCTCGACGTCGATACCAATCGCGTCGGCACGCGTGATGGCGAGCATGGCCACGTTTTCGGAATGGGCCAGGTTGAAATGCAACCGACTCTCCAGGAAGCTGCCGGATAAGATAGGCTTGCCGTAAGGGCCGGACACGATTTCCAACTTCGTAGGTTCTGCCTGCAAATAGTTGCCTAAGAGCATTCGCATGAGACCGCGGCCGGCGATAAAGCGATTTCGGTGGAGGTCGAAGTGGAATCGGCGCGCACGTTCCCGTTCTGAGGGGGAGAGAACTCCTCCGAAGATGCTCAATGCGGCAGACGCCACGTCCAACGAGGCTGTCCAGACATGGATGTCAACGGGATCCAAGTGCCAATCAGCGGGCGGGAAGGGTCTCTGAATCGTTTGCATTTCTAATTACGCCCGGACAAAGTCCGAGACTTGGATTGGGCGTTTTCTTACGGCTTCACCATCATACCCGCCGCCGTTGCCATCGAAATTTGTTTCTCATCGAACGTGAGAAAAGTATCGCATCCGGTCTGTTTCGCGGTGGCTACGTGGAAGAGATCGGCGCTGCGACAACCGATGGTCTCATTGTGAGTCGCACCAAGTTTCTCTGCCTCCCGCAGTACGTCTATCCAGTCAATCGCCTTATGCACTAGCAACGCTTCCTCCTTAAGGTCTTTTTCGATTTGCTTCAACTGGTTCTTCGCCTGCGCAGGGTCAATGAGCCCGTGAAGCGCTGCGAGGCGGATGGCGTTACGTACTTCCAGCCGATGCCAGGGAGTGAACGGCAGCCCCCGGCCAGAACGCTCCATAAACGCAATCGCCTTGGCAGAGCTCTGCTGTTGCAGATACAATGATACAATGAAGCTGGAATCTGCGTAGGAAGTCAAATGGCCCCCTTATTCCGCTCCATGATTGTTTTCATGGTTTCGTCGGGGATAATCTTTGTGCCGAACACTCTTTTCAATCGATCCGCAATGTCGGGCATTCGACGTTTAGCCTGCTTCTTCGGTGGCAAGGGAACCAAGCGCGCAATAGCCTGCCGTCTCATCGTGATGGCAACCTCTTCGCCCGCTTCAATCCAAGCGAGGATGCGCGGGAAGTCTTGTCTCAGATCTCTGACCGATGCGGTCTTCATGTGAAACATTATGTTTCACCGATTCGTAAATGTCAATGAGGCTGAGCACATGGTTCCCCTGCGACAGGGGTCTTGCTCAAGAGACCCCTCTTTCTGAAAGCTCTTCGATATTCCAAACTATTCATACGGGAACAGCAAACTTTCCCCGCCTTCGCCGGCGAAAGGCAAATCAAGGCGTTTTCATTTTTCTCTGTAAGCTTCCAGGCGGCTGCGCGACTTACACTTGTCGTGCCGGAATGGAATTCTGGAGCCAAGAATCGCAAGTGCGCGTGGAATTGAATCAATGTAAAACCTATGACCTCGATTAAGATTGCAGCCGTTGCCGTGGCGGTGTTGTTGGCGGTCGGTCTCGCCAAGATGGCGCGCCAGGGGCGCGCCCAGTCGGCCAACATTTTAACCTACGAATCAGAACGCATGAAGGATTTTAAGAAACCCGAGTTGGCGCAGTTGAAAAAACAATTGTCCGGCGAGCAATTCGCCGTAACGCAACAGTGCGGCACGGAACCGCCGTTTCATAACGCGTATTGGGACAATCATAAGCCCGGCATTTACGTGGACGTGGTGTCGGGCCAGCCGCTGTTCAGTTCGCTGGACAAGTTTGATTCCGCCACGGGCTGGCCCAGTTTCACGCGGCCGCTGAAAAGCGCAGACGTTCTGGAGAAAAATGACTCTGCGTTAGGCATGGAGCGGACCGAGGTCCGTTCGAGCGTGGCGGGTTCGCATCTCGGACATGTGTTCAACGACGGCCCGGGTGCGAATGGATTGCGTTACTGCATCAACTCCGCCGCCCTGAAATTCATTGCGGTGGAGGACCTGGACCAGACCGGGTACGGCCAATATCTGGACCTGTTCGTGAAGGCGGGCTTGGTCAAAGCCCCGGTCCATGAAACGGCCATCCTGGCGGGCGGTTGCTTTTGGGGCATGGAGGAGATCATTCGCAAAATCCCTGGTGTCATTAAGACAACGGTTGGTTACACCGGCGGTACCACCCCGGACCCGACCTATGAAGACGTTTGCACCGGCGCCACGGGCCATGCGGAGTCAATTCAGGTGGTGTTCGATTCCACGCGGCTGAGCTATGAGTCTTTGCTGGATTATTTCTTTCGCATGCACGACCCCACGATACTGAACCGGCAGCACAATGACATGGGCACTCAATATCGCTCGGCCATTTTCTACACGAGCGACGAGCAGAGACAGACCGCCGAACGCGTCAAGGCCCGATGGGACAAATCGGGCAAATTCCACCGGTCGATCACGACGGACATTACAGCGGCGGGGAGTTTCTATCCGGCCGAGGAATATCACCAAAAGTATCTCGTCAAACATCCTGGCGGTTATACCTGTCATGTTTTGCGGGATTAATGGGCTTGAGCCGCATCCCATGAAATGCGCTGTGGCAGTCTGCGTGTATCGCGGTCGGGCGCTGTGTCAAGGCTGCATCCAGTCGCCGGCCACGCCGCGCGTGGCCTGCTCAAGCGATTGCCTGGCCGCGCTCACGCGTGCCGACCAGACAGTGGAACTGCACGCTTCTTCCAAGAACAAGGAAACTCGGAATTATTTTTTTGCACGGGTCCTAACAAGCCTTGGCTTCCGACATTTGGCAAAGCAAGCTTATGCCGTATGCACGTCTGTTGGTTTCGCCTCACCGCCTTGGCCAGCATTGCCTTCGCTTGCTTTTTCGTCGGCACCGAATCAGAGGCGCAGTCGCCAGCGTTCTCAAAGCATGACGATTCGGCGCACACTGGGGATAATGGCGAATTCCCGGGCACGACTTTCGACGTAGTAAGGTTAGGCGTCCCGAAACTCGTGGAAGCGAACTATATCGAACTTGATAAAATCGCCAGCATCTCGAAATTCCGCTCGGCGGCAGGTCATGACTACTCGGATAGTTTCGAATCCTGTCGCAGCATGAAGCATTACTTCAGGCCAAGCAGCACGGTTGATTGGTCCAGCGTTAAGGTCTTTTCCCCAGTTCAGGGGACAGTATTAAGGACGGAGGAGGAATGGGCGGGAACCAAGATCGACATTCAGATCCTCAAGTGTCCGGCCTTCACGCTCACGATCTTCCACGTGCATCTTTGCGCTGGATTGACGCAAGGAGACAAGGTGGCTGCCGGCCAGATGCTTGGCTTCCATGTCGGCCATCAAACCTGTTCGGACATCGCCGTTGCCGTTTCTACACCAGTCGGCCGGAAACTGGTCTCCTATTTTGATGTGATGCCCGACCAGCTTTTTGAAGAATACCGGCGGCGCGGCATGGAGTCTAGAGGGGCTGCGATCATTTCCAGGCTGGCACGAGATGCTGAGCCACTGACCTGTCAGGACGGCAGGTTTGTCGGCGATGAACAGCACCAGGATTGGATTTTCCTAAGCAGCCCCCGATGAGACCTTGTGCAGCGTGGCGCGCTTGAGCAGGTTCGACGCTTTTACGGCTTGCGTCATTGTGATCGTGCATAGCGGAATTGACCCGGGACAAGTGGAGTTGGGGCTAAAAAACGAAATGCCGGGCGCGCTCGAGAAACTGAGCACGCCGTGGTCGCTATGTGGGCTGACAGGGCGACCAACTCCGACCACTGCTGCGTCATTTTATCGATCGACCCTCACCCGGAGCGCGTCGGCGGAGCGTAATCCCGACTTTCCAGCCGCGCCCAAGCCCCCTATGCTGCGCTCAAGCGTGAAATCATTTTCTCCTAAAAAGCAGTCTGAACACACGACCTCGGGAAAGCTTCGCATTGGGGATGACTGGAATGCCATCCGCATCATCGCCCTGTCCCAAAGCAATCCGCTAAAAGCGGTGGCTGAGTTTGTCGAGAATAGTATCGATGCCAAGGCCAAGCACATCACATTGACCCGCGGCAAGGAGAAGGGAGTTCATTTTCTTCGGCTTAAGGATGACGGGGCAGGGATTCGCCTAAACGAAGCCGGGGTGCCGGATTTTGAATTCGTTGCCACCCATATCTGCGATTCCATCAAAAGGAGGCTTAAGGCCGACGGCGCGACGGGCCTCCAAGGAGAGTTTGGCATAGGACTGCTTAGCTTTTGGACGGTGGGGGAGGAGTTGGTCATGACCTCTGCCGGAGCGGATGGCAAAACCTACCAGATGCGCATGAAAAAAGGTGACCCTGGCTACCAGGTGACGCAAAGGCGACTGTTGCTCTCTGAGCCAGGAACGGAACTGATCGTGAAAAACATTCTCCCCGGCATAAAACAGTTTAGCGGTGAGAAAATTCAGTGGTATTTGGCCTCGGAGTTAAGGGACCGCATTCGGCACTCAGGGGTTGAAATCCGGGTGATTGACCGCACCGCTCGGACGGAGTTCAAGGTCGAACCCCGGCAATTTGAAGGCCGCCTCCTGCACCAACTAAAAAGTCTCCCTGAATCCGAGCTTTATCTTGAGCTTTACCTTACCGCGCCCGATCCAGCGCATGCCGTGGGGCTTTTTCGCAACGGGACCCGTGTTCTCGAGAATCTCACCGCCATGAATAGCTTTGCCAAGCCGCCGTGGACGAGCGGATACGTGCAAGGAATCATTGACGCCCCCTATTTAAGTCTCACGCCTGGCACACGAACCGGCCTCATTCAGGACGCCTCTTTCGAACGGCTTTCAACGGAATTGGCTCTCCTTGAAACCGAGCTCCTTACCATCATTGATGAGCAGCGCCGGGCCGAAGAGGAGGAGACGAGCCGCGATGTGCTCCGCTCCGTCCAAAAGGCAATTAAAGAAGCGCTCCTGGCGTTGCCGGCGGAGGAATACGACTGGTTTGACCTTCATGGTGCCGGGCACAAAAAGGGGAAAGCACCCGCGGCAGAGAATTCAACGGGCCATGAGACTTTGGCGGACCCGAAGGAAGGCCGCCCGCAAAACGACTCCGGGACGGAAGAACCTTCTGGGCAGAAGCAGTTCTTTGAGTATGCTGGGCCGCTCTTTAGTGTGTGTATTTCCCCAGCCTCAAGCGTGATTGCGGTTGGCACGCGGAAAAACCTCCGCGCCATCGCGCGGGACCGTTCCAAACGGTCGGTCGAAGAAAGCCTGGTCTTCGAGTGGAAAATCATGGAAGGCGAAGGCGAGCTTGAGACCGCGGCGGGTGAAATTGTGACCTTTAAGGCTCCCCAGGAGCCGGGTCTCACCAGGCTTCAAGTCACGGTCAAACAGGCGGAAATCGTCTGTTCGGCGGAAGGCCTGGTGACGGTGACTCAAACCTTGATACCCGATGTGCCGGATAAGGGAGAGACCAAACAAGGGCTTCCGAGCTACACCTTTCAGAAGGCCCCAGGAGAATTGTGGCGGGCGCGCTATCAGGGCGACCAAAATGTGGTCGTCATTAACAATGGCCACCGGGATTTTGTCTTTGCCTCGCGGAACAAAGCCTTGAAACTACGCTACATCAGCCGACTTTTTGCCAAGGAACTTGTGGTGAAGAATTTCGCCGGAGCCACGGCTGGAGAACTTTTGGAACGGCTCATTGAGCTGTCGCTTTACACCGAGGAGAATCTGAAATAGAACCGCAATCACTGGACGCTCGCCCCGATCCGGCATAGTCTGGTCGGGTTCAGAGCGGTTTTCATTTTTCACAATGGGTTTTGGCTTTGATGCTAAACGGCAGACTGATATTTGTCGCGGCAAAAAGCTCTCTCACCAGATGCCTAATCGCAAAAGGCCCATGCGGCCCATGCGGCTTGGTTTGACAATCGGTAGCAAAATGCTACCGTGAGGCCATGAGTCAGCCGGTGAAACTATCGGATGTCTTGGTGCTGGACGCCCGTTTGACCGGACGGATAGCGGAACGATCCATTGCCGGACAAATTGAGTATTGGGCCAATCTGGGCCGCGCCATCGAACCGCTGCTCCAGGGCCATCAAGCGCTGGCTCTCTGCAAGAGGGCCGGAACACGCCCTCTTTCGGAGTGCCTGTCTATGTCGGATACGGTTCGGGGGCGGAGACGGCTGGGAAAGTATCTCGAAACGCTGCCCTATCCGCATTATGAACCGGTCGCCAACAAACCGGGGTTGCTCGTGCGCATCGACGAAAGCGGCCGGCGCACAGTCGGGCGTTTCATTAACCGCCAGTTCCGGCCGGGCGCCCCCAAGAAAACGTGACGTTGCCGCACAACCCCCGTCCGGTCATCGTGGCCTTGGCCGGATCAAATGGAGCCGGGAAGACCACTTTTTACCATGCCCACCTGCAAGCGAGCGGCTTGCGTCTGGTCAGCGCCGACATTCTGGCGAGGGAACTTGGGATGGAGGCTTATGCCGCGGCGAAAATGGCCGGCGTGCTGCTGCAACGCCTGATGGAACAACGAGAAAGCTTTGTGTTCGAAACCGTCTTCTCCGATCCGGCGGGCGAAAAGCTGGCATTTCTGAAAGCGGCAATGCGGACGGGTTATCAAGTGGTGCTTTGCTTTATTGGCATTGCCAAGCCGGAAACCTCCGACCAACGCGTCGCTATGCGGGGCTCGCAAGGAGGCCATGATGTGCCGTTGGAAAAACTGGTGGCGCGTTTCCCGCGAACCTTGGCGAACTTGAGAGCGGCGATTCCTGTCCTGCCGCAGGTAATGATCTTCGATAACGATGATTTGAATTATCCCTTCCGCCGCGTGGCGGTTTTCGAAAATGGCGAAGCGACCTTCCTGGCGAAACCACTGCCTTTTTGGCTTGTTCCTTTGCTTCCGCACGCCAGGTAAAACCGGGCAGCACAAGTCCTTTCTCCGCCTCACCGCCGCCGGCCTGATCCTTTGCGTCTTACGCTGCCAGATCGAAGTCCGTCCCTGCGGAGCGCCCCAGGAACCGATCCAGATCCGCCTGAAGAGGGGTTTTCAGCCTTGCCGCACCGGACGCTCAAGGGATGAAGCAGCCCAGCTTTACAGAGCGGCCTGTCATCCCTGCGGACGCGCCGTAAGACGATCGGGACGAAAAGATCAGGGCAACGGCGGCTTCGTTGGGCAAGTTCCGCTTTTTAGTTGCGGGCAGTCGCTGACAAAAGCCATCCTGTCAACCCTGATCATCCTGAATGAAAAATCGTGTTGCGCCGCAAACTGCCACTCTCCTTTACATGCAAAAATGGCTCTTCCTCTTTCTGGCTTTTCCAGGGGCGATTTACGCCCAGGAAAATCAACTCATCCGCAACGTGACGGCGTATGGCGCCAAGGGCGATGGGCGGACGCTTTGCACGGTCGCGATCAACCGCGCCATTAGCGAATGCTCGGCGGCGGGGGGCGGAACGTTGGCCTTTCCGGCGGGCCAATTCCGCTGCGGCTCGATCGAATTGCTTGACAACGTTTCCCTGCGCCTGGAAGCGGGCGCGGTCCTGACGGCCAGCACGAATCTAGCCGATTACGGCTCGCAGCGGACCTCGGCCATTGGCGAGTCGCCGGGCGAAGGGCTGATTACCGCGCGCCACGCCAGTAATATCGCCATCACCGGGCGCGGCGTGATCGAGGGGAACGGAATGTTCTTCGTCGATCCGGTCAAATTGAAACTGACGGAAGGACCTGATTACGACAAGAAGTACATCCGCCAGGGCGAGGACTACCTAAATCCCAAATATGGGACCAGCGACGGCCCGCTTGACCCCAGAGAGCCGCGGCCCGGCAACCTGGTCCGTTTTTTTGATTGCACCAACGTTCTCCTTTCCGGCGTGACGATTCAGAATTCTCCTCTTTGGACGGTGCTGGTGGCCCGTTGCGAAAGAGTTAACATTACAGGAATCCTCATCAACAGTTTCGGCAGCGGACGGCGGGTGCCGAACGATGACGGCATCGACCTGGTGGAATCTCACTTCATCCATATCATCGATTGCGACATCCAGAACGGCGACGACTGCATCGCGGTGTTGGGGAGCGAAAAGGTCACGGTGGCCAATTGCACCCTCTCTTCCCGCTCGACGGCGGTGCGGGTAGGTTTTGCCGGCCACGACATCCGTGACTGCGTTTTTGCCAACCTGCTCATTCACGACAGCAACCGCGGCCTGGGGGTTTACGTGCGCGGCGGCGGTTCGGTGGAAAACGTGCTTTTCTCGGACATCGTCATCCGCACCCGGCTGATGACCGGCCATTGGTGGGGCAAGGCGGAGCCGATCCACATTTCCGCCATTTTGCGCGAGACGAACACGGAACAGCTCGGCCAAATCAAGAATATCCGCTTCCGCGACATTATCGCGGAAAGCGAGGACGGAATTTTTCTCCATGGAGCGCCCCAGAGCATTCTGCGCGATATTTCCTTCGACAACGTCAAAATCCGCGTCCGCAACGGTCCGTTGCACGAATCTTATGGCGGCAACTTTGATCTCCGTTCCAGTCGGGACCTGAAAACCGCTCTCTTTGCGCATGACATTCCGGCGTTTTATGGCCGTTACGTCGATGGCGTGGCCATTCACGGGTTGGCTGTGGAATGGGACGATGGGTTGCCGTCCTTTTTCAGCCACGCGGTGGAATTGGAGGATTTCAAGAACGTTGAGATCGACGGACTGCGCGGGGGGCCGGCGCTCAACTCCGGCGAAAGGTCCGCCATCGCTTTGACCCGAGGGGCTGGCGTTTCCATCCGAAATTGCATCGCCGCCGCCGGAACTGGCGCCTTTCTCTCCGCTGGGCCAGCGGTGGAAGGCGGGCTTTTTGTCAATAATGATTTGCGCCTTGCCGAAAAGGTCTTTGCCCCGGACCATCTCCTGTTTCAGACGGAAGGGAACTTCTTTCCGGGCGCGGCCCATCCTTGAACGCCATGTTTGGCTTGGAATTCTGAGGGCTCTGGCGGTAAGTCCGGCTTAGCCACCGGCCCTCTGGAGGGCGGCAAGGTTAGGACGCAATCCGGGCGGTTGACCTGCAGTTGCAAATATTATTATGGACCCGAATCTGGCGAAAGCTGATGGATTGAAGTCCTGGGATTGGTTACATTCCCGTGTCCTTTAGGTGACGGCGGTTGTCCTAATTGTGAATAGACTTCTTCTCAACATCAGCGTATAAGCAACATCGGTTAAGCTGCCAGTATTGAATTAGAAGACGTGAACGTGGAAAATCGAAGAAGGAAATTGGTTGCTGGACGTTTTGGAGAGAACCTAGCCCCCGCGCGCATAAATACCATCCTTTTGGTTGATGATGGCCCTTCCACGCGATTGATGACAAAGTGGTTTTTGAGTTACGTCGGGTTCGTGGTCCATGCATTTTCAAACGCCGAAGAGGCTCTGGCACAGTTTGATCCAAAAGTCCACGACCTTGTTGTTACTGACAATTCCATGGCGCAGATGACGGGCGCGGAGATGGCCCACATCATCAAACTGCGATCTCCTGCCACGCCAGTGCTCATGTACACAAGGACATTGCCCGAAGACCGGTCCTGCCTCGACGTGCTGATGCAAAGATCGACTCCGCTCCCGGCGCTAAAAGAGGCGGTTGACCAGCTCCTTGCTGCTCATCAATCACAGTCCTTAGCGAAGGAATTATGATTTTTTTATCCTCAGATCCTCAATGCCCAATCCATAAGCGTCGGAATGGTTTACAACGTGATTAAAGTGCAGAACGGGAAACGTGCTTGTTCTTGATTATTTGGGCCTTACATCAATTTCAACAGGGAGAATTGGTCCGAAAAATGTCGTAATGGTTTACAGATTTGCCTGTTGATCACTAGCGGGATTTGATCAAGAAGGCATTATTTAATCGCGCAAGTACTTCTTAATAAAAATCTTACGTTGAACCGGTCCGCCGCAAGCGATTTGTGGCTTGTGGTAAGCTACACTTATTATGCGGGACGCGAGCAGTTAGATTCTTTATTGAGCGAGAAAGCGTGCTACATAAAACTCAGCGCTTGCAATGAGACGACGACTAGGATAGTGGTTTTTTTTTTGGCGCGACGAGTCCCAAATATGTTTATCAGTGGCCCAAAAGTGTATCGACACAAAGACGTTCCGGTGTATCATGTGCTCGTCTTCGATGTAAGACCGGTAAATCCTGGAGTCGAGGGCAAAAGAGATCTTCGTGTCTCCAAGGTTAGTACGCTTGGTTATACACAAAAAAACTAAAGATGATCGGAATGCGTGCAGAAAACTATCTCGCTTTGCAGTTGGCTAGACTTAATCGCGCGGAGGAGTGGCCTAATCAGGGCCAGGGCTTTTGTTTCGTCCTGGCGAAGGGCGGCCGCGGGCAGTACATTTCGGATTCGTCAGCCCAGAATCTTTTGCCTGGCGATCTGCTTGTCTTAAACTCCGCCGAAGGAGGGAAGATTTCCGCGACAAGCGATAAGATGATTTTTTGGCACTTTTCCCTTTGTTTTGAACACCTTTTCCCGCTGTTCGACATTGATGAGATCAGCCTGTTGCAGGACACCACCGACAATTTCAGAGGCTCGAAGCTTTTCCCCAGTTCCAGCTTATTAGCGATCCAGTGCCACCGGATCGTCGCTTCGGCGCCTCCTCAGGGCGGAGTCGATCATCGAAGTCATGTGCTGGGCATCGCCGCTGCGGTATTATCGGCGGAATTCGAGAGCACGCGAAAGAGGCGGGTTGGGTTTGTTCGAGTTGAGGATCATATGATGCAGGTATTTGAAGGACTATCCACGACCGAGCTTCTGACTCTATCGGTTGGGGATTTAGCGTGCAAGTTCGGTTGCAGCCGGCGCCATCTGAATCGCCTGTTTCATCAACATTTTGGCTACTCAATCGCCACCCTTCGCATGGAAATGCGCCTTTTGAAGGCGTTGTCTCTATTGCGGAATCCGGACCTGAAAATCATCAACGTGGCCGAGCAATGCGGGTTCAACCACTTGGGGCTTTTCAACGCCTGCTTCAAGAAAAGGTACGGCAAGACGCCGGGACAATGCCGGAATGTCGGTCAGAATGGGGGAAAGCCCATTTCCGATCTGGCTTCCCGTGTGGATGAGGGCAAGATGTCATGTTCGATGCGCGAGATCGGCCTATGCCCCTTGGCGCCAAAATTGGACGGAAGTCCCGTCAAAGAGTCAAAAGCAGCTTTCATGGAGTGTTCGGGTGGCCTGTCCAATCCCGAATCACGGGAAAGCCTCATGCGGAACATCCGCGAGGTTGCTACGCATCTAAAATTCAAGTCCAACTCCCAAATTGCCGTCTTAAAGCCATGAAGCCCCTTGCTTTTATATTGATGGCCGTGAGGGCGGGGAAGCAAAATGATGCGGGATTTCGCTATATCGGTCCTCTGGAATGAACTCAGAAGCCTTCTCCCAAGCTCTTTCCGCGACGATTCCCGGCCTCTGGCGGGCCGGTCGTGCTCGTTCAGGCAAGAAGCCATCTTTTAAGTCATGTCGTGCTGTGGTTGTGCCGGGATGCATTTCCGTTTTTGTGGGCTTAAGCGTTATGGTGTGGGCTGCCGACCCAGTCCCCCCCGTCCAGCAGGGCAATTCTGTGACAACCGTCTCAGGCTCCAACGGGCCGGCTGCTGCAAAAGCCCAAGGGTCCCTGTTGGCGACGAACGGACAGGAGGGCGCCGCCATTGCCAGCACAAATGCCGCGACCACCAACTTGCCCGACGCCGCGGTGACCAACTCGGCTGCCGCTTTGGACGACAAATATAAACTGACGGTTGGAGATCGCCTGAGCATTCGGATTCTGGAGGACGAGGATGATTTCAAGCCCAACCCCAAACCGCTTTTTGTCACCGACACCGGCGACCTTGAAGTGCCGTATATTGGACGCATTCCCGCCTCAAATAAAACGTGCAAACAGTTGGCCGCGGAAATCAAAGCCGCGCTGGAGAAAAAGTATTACTATCAGGCCACGGTGATCCTCGCGGTGGATGTCATGACGAGGCGGCATGGCCGGGTCTATTTGACCGGCGCAGTTCGGTCGCCGGGAGCGATGGAACTTCCGGGTGATGAAGTCCTCACCCTGAGCAAGGCGATTCTTGGTCGCGGCGGTTTCACGGATTATGCCGACAGGCGCCACGTGCGGGTGACGCGTAAGGATATTGCCAGCAAAGATGACGCGAAGGCATTCTTCGTGGATGTGGAAGAGGTTTTAACCAACGGCAAGCTCGAGACGGATTTGACCTTGGAGTCCGGTGATCTAATCTATGTGCCGGTTCGCAGTTTCTAACGAGATTATGAAAGCGTTGCCTCCAATGTCCCCAGTGCCTCAAGGCCAGGATTATTCAGCCCCTGGGCCGATGGACGATTATGGAGTTGGAGGCGGCGGATCGTCGCGCGGCTTGCGCCGGTTTTTTGTTTTTCTCAGGCGATTTTGGTGGGTTCCAGTTCTCACCACGGTGCTTACCATCGGGGCGGCAATCGTATATGTCTTGCTGACGCCCCCGGTTTTTGTCTCCTCGGCCACGATGTGGGAACCCGAGAAGCTCCATTTGGCGGAAGGCGCTCTTTTTACGGAGGATTCTTCGACTTACATCGGCACCCAGATCGAAGTCCTCAAGAGCGGCCGGATGTGGCAGGCAGCCATTGAAAGCCTGCGGGCCACGGGTTCCAACGCCGTCCCGCTTGGGAAAGAGGGCTTTCCACTGCCGGTGACCCTCAGTTTTAAAGAGGCTCCCAAGAGCGCGGTTTTTATGATCACCGCCAGTAGCGCGAATGCCGCCTACAGCCAAAACTTCCTCAATGCTCTCCTGACCGATTATCTGGAGTATAAGAAGACGGTTCGCAAACTGGTTTCGGGCGAAACCGCAGTCTCCATCTCGGCCCAGGTTGAAGCTCGGGAAAGAGAGTTGAAGGCGGCCCAGGACGCCTTAACGTCATTCCAGCGCACGAATAATTTGGCCATTCTGCAGGAAGAAGGCGCCGTGGCGGGCGGTTACCTTGAAAAATTGCAAACCGAACTGTCCGATCTGCAACTGGAATCTCAACTAATCCAGGCCAGCACAGTGGAGCAGAATCCGCTTGCCCAGGGAAACAGCCTCGGCGGACGCACTCCGTCTGACCTGATGAAAACTTTGGATTCGGCTGGCCTGTCTTCGCCGTCCCCGGGCAACGAAGGCAACGAACGGCTGACATCCTATCTGCAGTTGGAAATGCTCAAGAATCAGCGGAAAAAGCTGAGCAAGGTCTTGCGCCCCGGACATCCCAGAATTGTCGCGTTGGATGGAGAAATCGCCCGGGGCGAGCAGCTCCTCGACTTGTATCGCACCCAAACTCATAACCAACTGGCGGCCTCCCTGGCGACTGTCAAAATGAAAATGGACAGCGTCGTGGCTTCCATCAGAGAATGGGACGCCAAAGTGGTGGAGTCCAATCTTCGTATTGCTGAAGCGGAGCGGTTGAAGCTGGATGTAGCCCGCTCCCAGAGCGTGTTTGACCGCCTGGCGGCGATGTTGCAGAACGTCGATATCACGCGCAATACCGACCTCGAAACCCTGGCCATCATGGAACCGGCGTCGCTCGCGAGACGCTCGTCCAAGACAATCGAGACATGGGTATTGGCGGTCCTGGGCGGTTTGGCCCTCGGCGGCGGCACTGTTTTTCTGATCGAGAAGCGCGATGACCGTTTCACGTCTGTTGTCGATGTCAATGCCACTCTTGGAGATGCCATCGTCGGCCTCCTGCCGGAAGTGACCGCGACGGGAAAAGACTCGACGCGTCTGTTGGAACTGAATGATTCCCGGCACGGTTACGCCGAATCCTATCGCAGCCTTCGTTCGGCGTTGCTCTTTCTAGCCACCGACGGCGAACGGCCCAAAGTCCTGTTGATCACCAGCGCCATGCCCAACGAAGGGAAATCCACGGTGGCCGCCAACCTGGCCCGCACCCTGGCTCTTTCCGGCTCCAGCGTGCTTTTGGTGGACGGTGATCTGCGCAAGGGCCAACTGCATCATTTGCTGGAGATGCAGAAAGAACCAGGACTGGCGGAGCTATTGGGTCGTACTTGCGATCCAGCCGCCGTCATTCAACGGGACTCGTTGCCGAACCTCGCCTTTGTCTCCTGCGGAGGCCCCTCCCGCAACCCCGGCGACCTGTTTTTGGAATCCAAACTTGATGAGATCCTGGCAAAGTGGCGCCGGGAATTTGATTACGTGGTGATTGACAGCAGCCCGCTGTTCGCGGCGGACGACGCCAGTTGCCTGGCGCCAAAGGTGGATGGCACGCTCTTCGTCGTGCGCCGCGGCCAATCCAGCGCGCGGGCGGTGAACGAAGCGCTCGACATGCTGGTCCAGCGTCAGGCCAAAGTCCTCGGCGTGATTTTCAATGGCGCCGATGCCTCTTCCCGCAACTACTACTATTACAAGTACGCGGAATACGGCGCTTCGGCGAAGTCCGCCTCATGAAAAGTGCTTTTAGTCCTAATCTTAATCATAATCGTAATCCTAACACCATGACCGCCTGCTTCGACCATGAAAAACTGGAGGTTTATCAGGAATCTCTGGCGTTCGTCGCTTGGCTTGAGCCTCTGCTGCAAAAGCTACCCAAGTCGATCGCGGTCCGTGATCAACTGGATCGCGCCAGCACCTCGATCGTCCTGAATCTCGCCGAAGGCAATGGAAAGTACACCTCGCCCGACCGTTGCCGATTTTTTGACATTTCGCGCGGGTCTGCTTTGGAGTGTGCGGCGGCATTGGACGTTCTGGTCTCCCAAAATCGGTGCGAGGCCGCTTTGATTGTCTCCGGGAAAGAGCGTCTGCGCGGCATTGTTTCGATGCTAGTGGGTTTAATCAAAGCTAATTCAGGTTACCGGCTGCATGAGGGGGATTAAGATTAAGATTAGAGCCAAGATAATTTAAGATTAAGATTGGGTTTTAGATTAAGAATAAGATTAGGGCTGAGGAGATAGAGGCCTGTGTAGAGACCGGTGGGTTTTGGGGAAAAAGCTGAAATTTGGAAAGCTGGAAAACAACGGTGGTCCAAAAGTAGATCGCGGCGCCAAACAGTTGGATGCCTGCGAATCGACGGGCACGG
Source organism: Limisphaerales bacterium (assembly GCA_052139695.1). GTDB lineage: Bacteria > Verrucomicrobiota > Verrucomicrobiia > Limisphaerales > Palsa-1400 > PLGF01. Next base: position 41,819 of record JBKQWF010000106.1, on the reverse strand, counting down.
AGTGTCGCTAGGTTTTCAGAGGACAGACATCAGAGGTCTGAGGTCAGAGAAGGGAGAGCAGAGATCAGCAGTCAGCGGTCGGGAGGTTAGAGGTCAGAGATCAGAGAGCGATGAACAGAGGACAGAAGTCGTTAGAGAATCGTGCAAATTAAGTCAGCAAAGGATTTGATCGTTTATCACAAGGGATATGATCTTGCCATGGATGTCTATAATCTAAGCAAGACTTGGCCGCCTGAGGAAAAATACTCACTGACAGACCAAATCCGCCGCTCGGCTCGCTCTGTCTGTGTCAACCTGCGCGAAGCTTGGTCGAAACGCCGCTATGAGGCTCATTTCCTCAGCAAACTCGCTGATGCGGACGGCGAGAACAGCGAAACTGACACCTGGCTTGATTTCGCCAGAGATTGCGGTTACTTGGCGAGCAACGATCATGCCCGATTGAGCGCCCAGTGCAAAGAAGTGGGAGCCATCCTCGGCGCAATTATCAGAGACCCAAGCTCGTTTCTGATCTCTGACCGCTGACCGCTGACCGCTGACTATGCCTTCTTCCCCTCCCGGACCCCGCCGCTGGCTGCGCCGGATGGCATGGCTGGTCGCTCTCCCCTGCGCTCTGCTGTTGGGCTGCTATATCCTCCGCGCTCCTGTCCTCACAGGCCTGGCGGAAGCCTGGGTGGTCGCGGACCCGACGACGAACGCTGACGCGATCGTGGTTTTGGGTGGCGTGCCCCACCTGCGGGCGGTTGCAGCCGCTCTGCTTTACCATGAGGGCGTCGCCCCTCGAATTCTTTACATGGACAACAAGGTGAATCCGGCGGTGGAACTAGGTGTTATGCCTTCGGAAGCGGAAGTCACCCGACGGTTGCTGCTCAGTAATAACGTTCCACCGAATGCGATGGTGGCCGTGGGCCACGGAGTGGCCAGCACCTTCGATGAATCGCGCGCCGTCCGGGCTTGGCTGGCAACCAACAATGCGAAGTCCATTCTCATTGCCACCGACCTCTCGCATACCCGCCGCGCCCGCTGGGTGTTTCGCAAGGAATTGGAGGGCACAGGAGTGCAAGTTCATGTCCACGCCATCATTCCAAAGGAATATAATGTCTCTAATTGGTGGCGAGACGAACAGGGACTAATTGCTTTCCAGAACGAATGGCTCAAATTCTGCTATTATTGGCTCAAATACTGACCGATTTCAGTTTTCAGCTTTCAGAATTTCAGTTTTTTCACTGAAAACTGGTGGAAGCACGAAGAAGGCCTAATCGCCTTTCAGAACGAGCTTTTCAAATTTGCCTATTACCGGCTCAAATATTGACAGGGGAAAAGCTGAAACGCTGAAATTCTGAAATTCTGAAATGAACCAGAGGCAAAAGCCGCAAGATTCACTGGTCCGTAGTCCGTGGTCCCTGATCCCTTTCATGGTCCGGGGAGCGCGACCGTCTCGGTCGCCGTGGTCGGCGTCTCGCCGGCCACATCTTTCGAGTTCTGAAAACCTGAAAAACTGAAATCTGTCGTCCGGCCTCAATCTCAAAAGGCTTTATGGCCCGCGGACTACGCAGATGGACGCGGACACGGAGATCTGAGGTTTTAGTTCTCAGCATTTCAGCATTTCAGCGTTTCAGTTTTTCAGATTTTAAAATGCGTTTGCCCCTTGCGCCGCGAGGGAGTAGCTTGATCCGTATGAAAGTGCTTTCTGAATTGGCCAAAGAGGCCTTGGAATGGTATGCCTAGACCGCTAGTCGAAATTACCCGAGAGGCGAGCGAGTTGCCTAGAGAGCAACGGCTGGCGCTGGCCGAATTCCTGCTGGAGTTGGAGGAATCTCCCGCCGACCCGGAAGTCGAGGCCGTTTGGGAAGAGGAAATCCAGAACCGCATTCGGGCCATCGATGACGGGAGCGCCAAAGGAATTCCCTATGAACAGGTCATGCGCGAGGCTCAAGACCGCCTCGCGAAGTGAAAACCGAATTTCTTGACGAAGCGCGCCAGGAGTTTCTGCAAGCCCTATCGTTCCTGGAAAGCCAGCAGGCTGGCCTGGGCCAGCGTTTCAAAGACGAGGTCGATAGGAATGTTTTGTGGATCGCCTCGCACCCGGACGTGTTGAGAGTAAGGCCTGGAGGGTATCGAAGGATGAATCTGCGCATTTTTCCATATTACATCGCATATCTCATTAGAGGCGACACGATTTGGGTGCTAGCCGTGGCGCACGGTCATCGAAAGCCGGATTATTGGGTCCGCCGAAAAACACAAGTGCCCTAAGGAACAACTCGGAGGCTTAAGGACATGTTTTTTAACCGCTGATTTGCGCTAATCAGAATCGTCCCGTAGTCCTGTAGTCGGTATTTCAGCATTTCAGCATTTCAGCATTTTAAAATGTTCCGTTGCTTACTATCAGGAAATTGAATCCGGCTTGTCTTTCCTGGCCATCGGGCATATATTCACAACACAATGAGCCTGGCAGAAATTGAAGCTGAATTGGACCAGTTGGATCTGGATGAACTTCGCCGCCTCGCCTTAAAATCCTGGACGACTTTTATGGAGAAGGAACGCCGCATGGACGGGGTCAACGAGTGCGACGAGGGTGACCCGCGTCTGCTGGCGGCACTGGACGAAGCCATTGCCAAGGCCGATGCGACTGCAGGCCAGGGACATTCGGGGCGCGACGTTTGGGCTCGGTTGAACGAATGGACTACAGGGTAATTTTCAAGGACACTTTTTTAACGGACCTTGAACGAATTATTAGGTTGATTGCCGTTCAGAATCCGGCAGGCGCGCGCAAACTCGGCGACCTGATCATCCAAACCGGTGAAAGTCTCTGTTTTTTCCAGAGCGTCACCCAAAAGTCCGTCAACGCCCTGGAGTAAGGCGATTTATCATAAAGAAATACTTCAAGGTGTTTTACCGGGTAGAACTTGAATCACGAACCGTGGAAGTGCTTCGTTGTTGGGATGGCCGTCGGGCGTCCGATCCTATGTTGTAGTCAGTACGAGCAGAAAACAGAAATCAGAAGTGTATTTCAGCGTTTCAGCTTTTTAAAATGTCCGTAGTCCGTGGTCCCTGATCCCTTTCATGGTCCGGGGAGCGCGACCGTCTCGGTCGCTCTGGTCGGCGTCTCGCCGGCCACATCTTTCGAGTTCTGAAAATCTGAAAAACTGAAATCTGTCGTCCGGCCTCAATCTCAAAAGGCCTTATGGCCCGCGGACTACGCAGATGGACGCGGAAATGGACAAGAGAAACGCCACGTTCTTAATGATTTTCATCTGCGCTTATCCGCGTGTTCTGCGGGCAAAGTTCCCCTTTTCCGCTTTTAGGAATTGCCCTTGACATCATCCAAGATGGCGGCACGTTTGATACATGACTGAGCAAATCAGACTTCGGATTGACAGCCAACTGGCGGAAGAGGCGGATGCGGTCTGTCGCGAACTCGGCATCACCCCGACGGCGGCGGTGTCCATGTTTTTCGCCCAAATGGTAAAACTGCGCGGTTTGCCATTCCGCCCCAGCGATTTTCCGGCATTGGATGAATACGGCGTGACGTTGGCCCAAGCGACGGCGGCGGAAGACTCCGCCCTGGCTGAAATCGCCTCGTCGCGCAAAGCGGGCAAGCTGGAAACCTTCACTGGCAAACTGTGATCCGGGTCCTACTCTCGGAACGAATCAAGAAGACGGCGGATAAGTTGCCGCCGGAGGTGCGAGAAAAGGCCTCCAAGGTCATTGCCGATGTTGGCGCCGCATTTGGCGACCCGCATCAGCATCGCGGATTAGGGCTTCGCAAACTAGCCAGGCGTTCCTACGAAATCCGTCTGCACCTGCAATGGCGCGTGGTGTTTATTCACGATGGGAAAGCCCTGATTGCCTACGACGTCATGAAGCACGACGAAGTTTCGCTCTGGTTGCGCGGCCAGCGAAAGTGAATTTCAGCGTTTTAGTTTTTCAGTATTTTAAAATATGGAATTGGTGATCGAATCAGGACGCGCGGAAAAGAATTATTGGCGCGACCTTTGGCGCTATCGGGAACTGTTTTATTTCCTGGCCTGGCGCGACATCCTGGTGCGCTACAAGCAGACGGTCATCGGCATTGCTTGGGCCGTCATCCGTCCTTTTCTCACCACGGTGGTTTTCACCATCGTGTTCAGCAGGATTGCCAAACTGCCGGCTCCCGGCGCCGCGCCTTACGCGCTGCTCGTCATGGCCGCCATGCTGCCCTGGCAGTTTTTCAGCACCGCCATGAGCGAATCCAGCAGCAGCCTGATTGGTAACGCCAATCTCATTTCCAAAATCTATTTCCCGCGCCTCATCGTCCCGGCGGGCTCGGTCATCACGAGCTTTGTGGATTTCCTTATCACTCTGGGACTGATGGGCGCGATGATGATGTGGTACCGCTTTCTGCCCGACTTTCGGTTGCTGGCCCTCCCGCTTTTCACGGCTCTGGCCTTTGCCGCCTCCTTCGGCATCGGCCTCTGGCTTTGCGCTCTCAACGTCGAATACCGCGATTTCCGCTACATCGTTCCATTTATTGTGCAATTCGGGCTTTACGTCTCACCCGTTGGTTTCAGCAGCACCGTCGTGCCCGTCAAATGGCAATGGCTCTACTCGCTCAATCCCATGGTCGGCGTCATTGACGGGTTCCGCTGGGCGTTGTTACGAGGCGAATCTCCGCTGCCGCTCTCCACTCTCCTCTCTTCCATCTGCATTACAGCCGCCCTTTGCGCCAGCGGGATCTGGTATTTTCGGAAAATGGAGAGAACGTTTGCGGATGTGATTTGAACGCCCAAGGGCGAGAAGAGCGAAGAGCGAAGAGGAGAGAGAATATGACGTTCGAGGATCTGGAGTGCTGGCAACAGGCAAGGGAGTTGACAAAGCAAATTTACTCGGTCACACGAGAGGGGGGAATCACGAAGGATTTCGGTTTGTGCAGCCAAATTCAGCGTGCCGGAGTTTCGGCGATGTCGAATCTCGCGGAAGGATTCGAGCGCCATCACGTTCAGGAAAAACTTCAGTTCTACAACGTGGCACACGCTTCGACGGCCGAGGTCAGATCCTTGACCTATGTAATCGAAGACAACTATCCGAAGTTGACGTCAGAGGCCATTGATCTTCGGAAGAGGGCTGTTGGAGCCGGACAATTAGTGGGAGGACTCCTCCGCTCTACGGCGTCCCGCAAATGACTAAATGACTCCGCTCTTCATTCTCCCCTCTTCTCCCCCATGAGACCATGAGCGAAGCGATTATATCAGTTGAAGGCTTGGGCAAGAAATACCGCATCGGCCACCAGCGGCAGAGTGGCATGCGCTACAAATCCCTGCGCGACGTCATCGCGGAAAAGACGAAGGGACTGTTCCGGAAGATGGGAGAGCGAAGAAAGGAGAACGGAGCAGCCTCCCGCTCTCCCCTCTCCCCTCTCCCCTCTCCGCACCCCGATCGTGCTTCGCACGAGGACTTCTGGGCATTAAAAGACGTATCCTTCGAAGTCAAGCAAGGGGAGGTCGTGGGGATTATAGGTCGGAACGGCGCGGGCAAGAGCACATTGCTCAAAATCCTGAGCCGGATCACAGAACCGACCGAAGGCAGGGTGCGGTTGCGGGGGCGGGTGGCGAGTTTGTTGGAAGTGGGGACTGGCTTCCACCCCGAATTGACCGGACGCGAGAACATTTTCCTCAATGGCGCGATCCTGGGTATGCACCGGTCGGAGATCAAACAGAAGTTCGATGAGATCGTCGCTTTTGCAGAAGTGAAAAAATTTCTGGACACGCCAGTAAAACGCTATTCTTCCGGCATGTATGTTCGGTTGGCGTTTGCGGTCGCCGCGCACCTGGAACCGGAGATTCTGATTGTGGACGAAGTGTTGGCGGTTGGGGACGCCCAGTTTCAAAAGAAGTGCTTGGGTAAAATGGAAAGCGCTTCCAGATCAGGCCGCACGGTGCTCTTCGTCAGCCACAACATGGCCACCGTAGTGGCTCTGTGTAGCCGAGCAGTCTATCTGAAACTGGGATGCGTCGTAACGGATAGTTCACCATCAAAGGTGATAGATGCCTACTTAGTGGACGAAGCCTCGAAACAGGGCGAGGTAGCGTGGCCTGATCCACTTGCTGCCCCGGGCAACGACCATGTGCGCCTCACTGCCGTGCGCACGTTGCAGGAAGGAGTAGTGACCAGTGAAGTGGACATGGCTAAATCCCTGGAAGTTCAATTGCAATATAGGGTGTTTGCCGGTGGACGTCCTTACGGACCTAGTATTCACCTGTTGGATCGCATGGGTACTTGCATTTTAGCTACGGGGAATGGTCCGTCAGCCACATTGGGAACGGACCCTTGGACACAGAAGCCGATGCCATCTGGCGAGTATTGTGCCAGTTGCTATTTTCCTCCAAACTTCTTTAATGAGGGACAATATTTTTTGAACGCGTTTGTGACCGATAATCTCCGAGTTGAAGCCATGGCGTTGGAGGCACTTGCCTTTGCGGCCCATGACACCGGCAGCATGCGGGACGATTATCAAGGGATCTGGATTGGACTCATCAGGCCGATGTTAGAATGGAACACGACGCGCATCAGTTAAACAATGCCAACTTTCGCTGCTAATCCATCTATCATTATGTCTTGTATGACTGGTTCCGCAAAAGAACTCTGTGCTGCGCAGAATCCCATTTTGTCGATTTGCATTCCCACCTACAATCGTGCAGCCTATTTATCTACTCTTCTTGAAAATCTTTCTCACAATGTGTCTTTAAGAACTCAAGGCCTGGAGATAGTAGTCGCAGACAATGCTTCTACAGATGAGACGCCGTCCATTTGCCGGTCTTACCTTGGTCGTCTCCCGTTACGCTTAATACGGCGTCCAGAAAACATCATGGGTTCAAGGAATTACTTGCGCCTCATCCATGCGGAGGCGGTTGGCACGTTCTGCCTTATTATGGGGGATGACGATATGATTGTGCTGGAGGGAGTTGACTATTTACTCCAGGCGATTGCCGCCTATTCGGATTCAGATTTTTTCATTGCGAACTTTGCCAACGCACCCTATCCCGAGATACAGAACGCCGTGAGGAACGCGCATTCGCAATTCACGGGGGACTTTCAACCGGAAGGATTGGTAAAGGTTTTTGATGTACGGCGCTTTGAATCCTTCCAAGATTCAATTGCCAGACAGGAATTTGACTTCGAGCGTTACTTTTCATTTCTCAGCGTGATATTTCGTCGTGAAGTGTGCGCGGAGGAGGCTTTTCAGTTGGACACATTTCTCGCTACGGCAAGGTTGACGGATTACCTGCCTGAAATTTGGTACAGTCACTATGTGATGTGGCTGAGAACGTTAAAAGGAGGTCGGGGTTACTTTTTGCCTCGTTCTATTATTATGCAGGGGGTTGGCTCACAATGCTGGGCTGAGGAACGGCATCTTATCGGAATGTGGACACAGACCTTTCCCTTGCTTTACAGGGAGTTGCTATTCAGGGGTGGAATGGCGAGATCGCAACAGAATTGCGTTCGCAAAGAGATTGTTCGGCATTATTGGAATGGGGTGTTTTTGTCCCTGAAGAAGCGAATATGGCCTTTTCAGTATGAGCGCGGATGGTTTTCCCAAAGCGCGCGATACTTTCCGATATTGGGACGGCATCCTGTGAGATTTCTTCAATTCCTAGGAAGGGTTATTGCGGGTTTCTTCAGACGCTACATTAAACACCTCGTTCAGGGAAAAGCCTTTTCGGCGACTCCGTGAATCCCTCAGAAGACCCGAGCAAGGATTGTGGAAGCACGGTTTCTCCTGGTGAGCATTGCATTTCCCCAGAGTAATTGGGGGTATCTCGATGCGTATCTGAACGAGCGCCGTACAGATGAAATGACCTTGCTCTGGATGAAGCCCAAATTAGATCCAGGCAGCACATGAAATGAAACCACGCGTTTTATTAGCCAGCATCGCCCCGCCGCAAAATGATTGCGGAGTAAGGGTGGTCTTGTACCGGCATCTTGTGGAACAAAATCCGTTTGAATTGCATGTGGTCACCAATGCGGATTTTTACCAGGGCATTCCACCTGGCACCAAACTCAGGCTTCCTTACCCGCTGCACCGATTGCGAAAAACACGTTTTGGGCCGCGATTATCATCGTGGCTTGTGGACTATGAAAACCTAATCTGGACGCTTGCGGTTCCACTGGCTTTTGACAGGGCGATCCTAGAGTTTAAGCCTGACGTGATTTTGACCTTGGCTGAGACGGGCCTTTGCCATTTGGCTGCAAAGGCCGCAAAGAAACACAGACTGCCTCTGGCTGGCTTGTTTTTGGACTGGTTTCCGGTGATGAAGCACCATTACGGCCACGTGTGGACACGGGATTTGTTGAGCCGGCGTTATCGGGCACTCTATCAACAATGTGATCTCGTTTTTTGTACAAGCGAAGGGATGCAAGAAGTACTAGGGCCGCACTCGAACTGCCGCGTCATTTATCCCATGCCGGGACGCCATCTTATTCCAGAAACCATCTTCCCGCCCAAATCTGACAAATTCCGGCTTGTGTATGTTGGCTCGGTCGAAAAGTTTTACGGGAGGATGATTTGTTCATTAATCGAAAAGATGGAGCCCCTTCCGGGCCTGGAACTTGTCGTTGTTGGGCCGAACGCCGATTGGCCCACAGACATCCTGCACCGTGCCAAAACCAAGGGGATTTATCTGGGATTCAAACCACCAGAAGAAGCCGCCGCAGTGCTGGCCGGCGCTGATGCCCTGCTGGTGGTCATGAGCTTTGAGCCTGAACACAGGCTGTTCATGGAAACCAGCTTCACGACCAAATTTCTAGATTACACTGCTTTTGACAAGCCTATTATTCTCTGGGGCCCTGAGTATTGCACACCGGTTCGTCTCGTTCGACGCGAAGGTGGCGCGTTTGTGGTGGAAAAGCCAGAGCCACATAGGGTGGTGGCGGCATTCCGCAATATTCTGTCCGAACCGCAAACATGTGGGGCACTGACGCAACAGGCAAAACATTTGAACCAGACGCTGTTCAATCCAGACAGGCTTCAAAACACGTTCGTTAGCGAAATTGACAGATTGGCCTCAACCAGCAAGGACTGAATGAAATCCGTTTGTCTCGCCATTTTGAATTATAATGGCAGGAAACATTTGGAGCACTTGTTGCCGACTGCCTGCGCTGCTGCCAAAAATTACCTTGGGAAATGTTCAGTTCTTGTTTTGGATAATCGCAGTCCAGATCCCGACGGGGAGTGGGTTAAACGGGAGTTCCCTTCGGTGCAAGTAGTGATTGCGCCTGAAAATGATTTTTTGTTTTCCTATAACTGGCTTTTGCCGCGATTGCAGGATGACATTGTAGTGCTGCTAAATAATGATTTGCGGGTGGATGAGCACTTTCTCGAGCCCTTGATTCGGCATTTCAAATCATCGGATGTATTTGCCGTTTCTGCCTCCAGTTACGATTGGGAGGGCCACGAGCGAACCATTGGTCCAGCGCGGTTGGTTTTTCGGAATGGTTTTTACAATTGGAGCTACGATACTCAACGCCAGGAACTTTGCCACACGCTATTTACTAGCGGCGGGTTCATGGCCGTGGACAGGCTGAAATTCCTTTTATTGGGCGGCTTCAACCGGCTTTTTTATCCAGCCTATTGTGAGGATTTGGATTTGTGTTTCCGCGCGTGGCGGCAGGGATGGCGATCAATTTATGAGCCTGCCAGCGTCGTTTGGCACCGGGAGAGTGGCTCCTGGAAATCCAGCACGGCCGGACGTTTGCATGAATTGAATCTGCGCACCGCGCTTCTCTTTCAATGGTCCAGCCTTCCAATGGAACGTGATAGAATCATCCGTTATTGGACCGTGATGAAGTTATTCGCGGGCGAATGTATGCAGGGCAAAAATCTTTGGTTGTCTGTTTACCCCAGAGCAGTACGTGACTGGCGCAAAATGCGGAGGCAGTATTCAGAGCTAAAAACCTCATCTCAAGAACTGGCCTCGATTCAAAAAGCCCTGAATGCATCTCTTCTGGCTGGTAACAAGGAATGCGCGTTTCCCACTACAACACTTTTGCCGAGGGCGGTTCAGCCGTCTTGATGCTGCGCCTCCATGACGCTTTGAGCGTCATGGGGCACGACAGCCGCATCCGCTATCGGAAAGGCAACCTCCTCAGTTCGCAGGCGACACGTTTGGAGTATTGCGGCGGATGGCTGGATCGTCAGCGTGAACGGGTTCAACGTCGTTTTGAATCCTGGGCGCTCCGTCCCGGTGCTCCATCCTATTATGGACGTTGTCGCTTGCACAAGGCGACTCAAATGCCGCCAGAAGACTCGGCGGCGGAGATTATTCATCTACATTGGATAAGTCAGTGGCTGGATTTGTCGAGCTTCCTAGAGGGGATTCCCAAGCATCTTCCAATCGTCTGGACGATTCATGATATGAGCCCTCTAGCCGGTGGCTGCTTTATGGATTTTGGTTGTGAGCAACTCGAAAATGGCTGCCGATGTTGCCCTCTGCTGAAGCCACCCTTCAACCGGTTTCTCGCAGCCCAAGAATGGGAACGCCGTTCCCGCGTGTTGGCCGGTCGGAGTGTTTTTCTGGTGGGCAACAGCACTTTTACCACTAAGCTCATAAAAAAATCATCCTTGTTTCGAGGGGCTGAAGAGATCGTGACGATCCACCCGGCATTGAATATCCGGGAATTCATCCGCCACGACAAAGCTGAGGCCAAGCGGTTGCTGGGGATCGCCCCGGATCGCCTGGTCCTTGGTTTTGGCGCGGCGGCTCTCACGGATGAGAACAAAGGGTTCAATCGCTTTCTTGACGTGGCAGGGAAAGTGGCAGAACGCTTTGGATCAATAGACGCCTTGGTCTTTGGGGATGGTCTTTCGGCGGTGGGCAATGAGCGGGTCAAGGTGCATGGTTTGGGGAGGCTCTCCTCGCCGGTTCTTCAAAGTCTGGTATATTCGGCCATGGATGGATTTGTGATCGCATCGCGCATGGAGACGTTCGGTCAGGTAGCCACGGAAGCGCAGGCATGCGGCACACCCGTCTGGGCTTTTGATGTGGGCGGGCTGAGAGACGCCATTCAAAACGGAATAACCGGAAGTTTGATACCCTTTCCCGACACGACCAAAATGGCTGCAGGTATTTGCGCGTCGGCGGCGGAAGGCAACTTGGCGGCGATGGGAAAACGGGGAACCGAATGGGTACGAAAAACTTTTTCGGTGGAGCAGATGGCGCTGCTATACTTGGAGCTTTACCGCGAGGCGCTACGACATCCGGAGAAATCCCACCAATAGGCAATGCCCCCACCGATACACATCGTATTTACACCGGATCGTCGATTTCTTCCTGGCTTGCACGTAACGGCATACTCTATTCTCGCCAGTTGCAGGAAGGGAGAGCGTCCGGTTCATTTTCATATTTTTACGGATAGTCTTACTGATCAGGATGTCACTTTCCTTGGAGCAACGCTTCGAGAGGTAAATCATCCGTTCGTCTTGGAGCTTCAAAGGATTCAAACTGGCGTCTTCGCTAGTTTCCCCGCTATGCTTGGCAGCCTGGCTATTTACTATAGGCTTGTCGTGCCTGAGTTGTTGCACCTTGACCGCTTCATTTATGTGGACACCGATACCTTGTGCGATCTGGACTTAGGCGAACTGACCGAACTGGACATGGGCGAATCACCCGCTGGACTCGTGCCGGAAGCCCCGCTCGCAAAGGCTGTTGACCGTTTTGTTGCCAATCAATTGGGTAACAGCCCGGTTGAGCCTTACTTTAACGCGGGAGTCATTTTGGTCAACGTGGCCGAGTGGCGGCATCAGGAGATCGCAAAGCAGGCTCTGAATTATATCGGTACTTATCGCCCGGCATTTCACGATCAAGCAGCCTTGAACTACGTTCTCCATCGCAAGGCGTTCACATTGGATGCCAAATTCAACTGCATTGCCAACATGCGGAAAAACTGGCCTGCATTTCGCAGACCGTGGGGTCAGACAGGCCGATTGATTCATTTTCTGGATTATCCCAAGCCGTGGGATTTTCTAGGGGAGTTCGCGCATCCGCAATGCCGGCTCTGGCGGTCGGTGCTGGACAAAACGGCAATGAAGGGCTTTCGTTCGTGGCACGCCACGCCTTCGCGTAAATTTCCCACAACTGGCAAGGCTTGGAGCGGTTATAGAAAGGCGATCAAAGATCGTCTCTTATTTGCCAATTACTCACGCGGTTGGCTCAAGCGGGTCAAAGGTGTCCCGTTGGAGGACGGCAGTCCGATAAGCTTGAGGACGATATTATGAACATCAAAGCACCCTTTGGGTTTGTGACTGGTTGCCATGCGGGAGACAAGTTCATGGTCCAGGCCACGCTGGCCAGCATGAGGCATTATTGCCCAGCCGTTCCAATATGTTTGGTGGTGGACGGTGCCTTTGATGTTTCAGATTTGGAAAGCGAGTATGGCTTGCTCGTGTTGCGCGTCTCTGAGCTTCGCTCCGCCGAAGTGCGCAAGTTGATCGAGGGAAATCCTCGGGCGAAATTAGCGGCGATGTGGGAAGGTCCCTTTGAGTTTTATGTGTGGATGGACTCGGATGCGATTGTTTGGGGTGATTTTACTTCTCAAGTTCGCCCAGAGCTCGATTTCCAAATCTTTTGGAGTGGAGTTTCCGTCGCTGCAGATGCAGAAGAAATTCCATCATGGCTACCACACTTCTATTTCGATCCCAAAAAGCTGCGGCGATTTGACGCCGAGTTCAAATGGCAGGGAAGAGCATACTTTAGCGATGGGACTTTTGCCTGCCGACGGAACGCCATCTCCTTTGATAAATGGTCGAATGCGATGTCGTGGGGAGATAAAGAACGAGGGCCTTGGCCTGCTGGTTTTCACTGCATGCCCATAATGAACTACCTGGTCCATTCCATGTCGCAACGCGGAGAACTTAGGGTCGAGTTCGCAGACCTTCAGCACATCTGGGGGCATCATGGCAAGGAAGAATTAGAACAAGATTGCGCCGGTTGTGGATGGCGTTTCCCGAAAGAAATCCGCCGCCCCCGTGTCTCGCACTTCTGCGGACGCAAGCCTTTCCTTTTTGACCGCAAGGCCTATTCGCATCCATTCACAATCGCCCGTCTCGAACACCATCGTCGCCGTCACGGCAACTTGGGTGCTTGGATTGCTGTCGTGAACGAGGATTGCCGTGTGCTTGCAGAAAAGCTGAAGCATCGCCTTAATTGTTGGTGTAAGACATAGGAAAAAGCGGCATGGTCGAAAATTTTTTTGTGCGTCGTTTTCGTTCTTGGATGAGAAGTCCAAGCTTCTATTTGCAGAAGGCCGCAGAAAGGTTTTTCGACATTAGTAATGCTAAACTCTTTCAACAATCACGCGAGACCTTGCCTCCTGGGAGCTTTGAATGGTTGGTATTAACGGAGACACTTTACGGCGGGCTTCAACTTGGTGGAGTGAATTCTAAAACAAACAGAGGCGGAGATCGGATGTCGCCGCATTATCATGGGTACGGACGGTGCTATGCGGCGTTTCTCAAGCCGTTTATATCTGCGGCACGAACTAGAAAGTTGACGTTGGTTGAGGTCGGAATTTTAAATGGGAATGGGTTGGCGACCTGGTGTGACCTTTTCCCTAACGCCAGAATCATTGGATTTGACATCGACCTTTCGAATTTCCAGGCAAACCGCGGCCACCTTAAGGAGATGGGTGCATTTCAGAAGAACGCACCGGAGCTATATGTTTTCGATCAACTGGACGCAGCCAGAGCGAAGGGTGTAATGTCCGCTGTTCTGGGCGATAGTCGTGTTGACATCGCCATCGATGATGGCTTGGACAACTCGCGGGGAAATAACAGTTGCCGTCAGCCGTTGACCATGAGTCCGGTGTTAATGATGTTAATTTTAAAGTGTGCAAAACAACGCGAGAAGTCTCGCATGTTGTTTGGATGTCGTCGCCTCAGCTCCTGGCGGATTTGGAAAAGGAGCCTTTCCTCTTGACTGTTTCTATCATAATCACCACACGGAACCGAGCAGCGGATTTGAGCCGCACCTGCCGGGTGTTGCGCGAGCTGAATCCGGCTCCCTTGGAAATTCTCATTACCGCCGATGGTTGCTCGGATGAAACGGTTGAGTCGGTGGGGATAGAGATGCCGAGCACGAGGCTGATTGTGAATGAGGCGGGCAGAGGTTCCGTGGCGTCACGGGACCGAATGATGCGCGAAGCAAAGGGCGACTTGATTTTGGCTTTTGATGATGACAGTTTTCCAGAACAACTGGATTGCATTTGCCGCATTGTGCCACTCTTTGAACAAAACCCGAAACTGGCGGTAGTCCATTTCCCACAACGCACGGATGAATATCCAGAGACGCTCACTCAAATGGATTTTGGGCCAGCGCGACCAACTCGTTCGTTTGCCAATTCAGGTGCCGCGCTGAGACGTTCAGCCTATTTGCAATTGCCCGGGTTCGAGCCGCGTTTTTTCCACATGTACGAGGAACCGGATTTTGCTCTTCAATGTATTGCCGCCGGCTTTGAGGTTTATTACAGCCCTGTTGTTACCGTTCGGCACCATTGGTCCGGTCAGAGTCGCAGCGAAATGCAAAACCACCATCGGCATTCGCGCAACGAGTTGTGGAGCACTGTCTTGCGCTGTCCATTTCCGCAGGTCGTGGGGTTGATCACCTATCGACTCTTCTCTCAATTTCGCTATGCGTGTAAACGCGGACGCTCCTGGGCGATTCGTGAGCCACTGTGGTGGTGGCAAGCCTTGGAGGGCATTCCCTATTGCATTAAGAGACGGAATCCAGTACCATGGTCGTGTTATCGGGCCTGGATTCGATTGAAATAGATCACAATTGGCAGGAAAATTGCTTTCTTCTCAGCAATGTGTGTCAGCATTGTGCTATGACCAGACAAAAAAGCAAGTTTACGACGGCTTTCAGCCGCCACTGGGTGATCCTGCTGGCAGCATGCCTCATCACATTTGGGGCGCCCTCTTCTAGCCTTGCCCAAACAGCGATTTTAAATGTCGCAAATTTTGGAGCGACCGGAGACGCTGTCCAGTTTTGGGTCAACACCACGAGCAACTCCGCCGTGGTCACAACCACCAATCAACTTTCCACTGCTGATATTGGCAAGACCATCGAAGTGTTCGGCGCTGGACCGCAAACGATTGGTCTCAACTCCTCCAATCTTCTGGCCACCAATAATCAGGACTGGGTGGGCGTTATCACCAATGTAGTCGCCGGCACGAACATTTATGTGACTATGACCGACTTCATCGGTCAACCGTTCGTCCCGCAGGCGACCCTGACCAATACCTTCGCGACATACGGAACTGACAACACGCCCGCCTTTTCCAAGGCCATTGCCGCCTGTTCAACCTACACACGCGCAATTATAAATGTTCCTAATGGCACGTACCTTTGCATTCCAGTGTATCATACCACGAATGGGTATTCCTATGCTTCAATAATGATTCATCGTGGCGGCTTACAGTTCGTCGGTCAAAGTCAGGTGAATACAGTTCTACTCTCGAAAGGAGCTTGGATAATAAAAAACACTCAAGATGGCACATCTGGCGACGGAAACGCGTATCGTGGATTCCTGGTGGAAATCATCGCGCCGATTGCCAGTAACTATCCGCTATCGTTCCAAAATATGACGCTGGATGGTGGTGTTCAGCAAGGCAACCAATACGTTCATGGGATTGCCGTCAACGCTGTTGATGGCAATGGATGGGATCAACATCATTCAGCATATCTCACTTGCGATGAAGGAAGTAAAACTGGGACGGCTACGTATCAAGCGTTCACCAATGTTACATTTCAACATTGGCGAGGGGAAATGCTAAAGTCAATTGACCAGAACACAAATGGCAACATCGCGATTTACAATTCTTCCTTTCTCGACGGCGACGCAACAGCGCTCAATATTTATCCATCATTGGACTGTCGCAGTTGTGTGTTTTCCAATCTTTTTCAGGTTGCGGAGATTTATCAAACCTATTACACCAACACCGCTTATTTTATCAGCAATTATACTACCAATATCACAGGCAATGGTTGGGCATGGAACGGAGGGCTTCCAACTAGTCCATCGTTTATTATGCAAAGCAACCTGTTTTACTTCAATGGTTTTGGGAACAACGGTATCGAAACCACACCGGGAATTAATATTTCTATTTTAAACAACCAGATTCACTGCGCAGCGTATGAAACCGTTTTTGCCATTGGGACCCAGGGTTCGCAGGGAAGCTATGCCAATAGCAACATTGTCATTTCAGGGAATTCCGTCTATGCTGATGCTTGGAACCCTACTTCCCCTACTTTGGGTGTTCTGACAGCCCTTGCATCATTTGGAGGCCCGGGAAATACCGCAGTCAACGGCCTTACCATCACCAGTAACACGGTGACTGCTGGCACCGTTCAACACATATTGAATCAGGGAGCATACGCAACAGGAGTAACCTTCCAGCATAATACGATCATTGATACTTGCGCGAGCTTTTCAATGAATGCAGGTCAACCGATGGTTTTAATCGACTCTAGTGATAACTATACGCCTTATCAGCTTTCGGGAAGTCCCGGAAGTACCAACTTGATTTCTTATGGGAGTGGACCCTTTTACCAGACTCAGTTTGTTGGGACAGGCGCGAATTTTATTCTCCAGGATGGCAATGCGGCCCAGATCCCAGCCGGAGCGTTTATGGTATTCAACAATAGCATAAACTCTCAAGGAAGCTATTATAATGTTTATCTGTCTCAGGCATTGTCCAGCTACGCTAAGGTCACAAATGGGCAAATACTTTCAGTCTATTGGAATTCAACCGGTTGGACAACGAATGCCGACTGGGCAGTGAGTGGTTTGCCCGCTCCACCAACAGATCTTCAAGTCATTTCGCAGTAAAGGCGAAAGAAAGGGCTGAGAACCTGAGACCTGAGACCTGAAATGTCGAAATAGCCTCAAAGCTGAAGTTTGGAAATCAGAAAGCACGAAGGGAGAAGCTGAGACGTGAAACTTGAAACCTGAGATGCCGGAAACGGAAAGTAGAAAGCTGAACGCTGAAAGTTGAAAGCAGAAATTGGAAGTCAGGGCTCAGGACAGGCGTCACATTTCATTTTTCAGGATTTTAGATTTTGCATTTTCTGGTTTCATAATTTGGATTTTACGATTTCGTCTTTCAGTGTTTCAGCGTTTCAGCTTTTTTTGAGACTTATTCACTTATTCCTGATCTCCGACCTCCGATCTCCGATCTCTGACCTCCGCCCTCAGCTTTTCAGTGTTTAAGAACTGGTTTTGTTGTCAAATTGGCGCGCGGGAACATTACGCCGTGCCACGGGCTTTGCATCGGAGCGGCAGATTGGCCACGCTTTATACCGATTTCTGGGCAGGGGGGAGGGGCGGGGAGCAAGGGAGAAAACAGAAAGCAGCAAGCAGAAATTTCGGACTGAACATCGGGGCGCTTCGCTCGCTTGCCGCGCGGTTTCATTCCGATCTGGCGGGCGCGACAGTGCAGTCGTGGAACTGGCGGGCGCTTTTCTGGCAAAGTCGCTTGGGTCAGAGGTCAGAGGCTAGAGGTCAGAGGTCAGAGGCCAGAGGCCCTTTTCCCGCCTTTATCGAGGTGGGACAGCGGTTTGCGGTTCGCGTTCGGGAAGCGCTCAAGGTGGAAGCGGTGAAAGCAGATGGCATAAGGAAGAAAGCAGATTTGATTTTTTTCGGCTACGACACGGGAGCATTAGAAGCGATGGAATGGTGCCGGGAACAGGGAATCAAGTGTGTGTTGAACCAAATGGATCCCAATCGAGTCGAGGTCGAGATGGTTCACGAGGAAGAAAGGCGATGGCCGGGCTGGGCCGCGCATCAGGTTCATGTCCCGGAAGAATACTTTCGTCGACGCGAACAGGAATGGGCGCTGGCCGATCGGGTTGTGGTTAATTCCGACTTTTGCCGCCATGCGCTGATCCAGCAAGGTGTTGCGTCAAAAAAGTTGGTCGTCATCCCGTTGTGCTATGAACGAGACGTGGAAGAGGAGATTGTGGAAAGCAAAAAGCAAGAAGCAAAAAACGGACCTCAATTTCAGGTTTCAGGTTTCAGCTTTTCAGCGTTTCGCCCTTCCGGGTCTCCGCCCTCCGGTCTCCGGTCTCTGCCCTCCGCGCCGTTGCGCGTCCTCTTCCTCGGCCAAGTCATTCTGCGGAAGGGAATTCAATACCTGCTCGCTTCCGCGCGACAACTTCAAAAGGAGAATATTCAGTTCGGTGTTGTTGGTCCGATTGGCATTTCGCGAGAGGCGATGGCCACCGCGCCAGGCAACGTCACTTTTCATGGTCGGGCCACTCGCGATCAGGCAGCAAACTGGTACCGACAGTCTGATGTTTTTGTCCTGCCCACACTTTCGGATGGATTTGCCATCACGCAACTAGAGGCCATGGCCTACGGATTACCGGTCATTACCACTCCCTGTTGCGGAGACGTCGTCAGCGACGGGGTGGACGGATTCATTATTCCACCGCGGGACGCCGACGCGCTGGCCCGGGCTTTGCTGCGTTACATCGCCGATCCGGCATTACTGAAATCCCAACAAACATCGGCGCTACTGAAAGCGAAACAATTCACCCTGGCACGGCTTGCGGCGAACCTCCTTTCGCTTGAGGAAGCACTCGTCAAAGACAAAAGTTGAAAACAGAAATCTGGAAAACTGAAATTAATTTCAGGTTTTAGGTTTCAAGTTTCAGAATTTCAGCTTTTTTGAGACCGCTATGCACGGAGATCGGCAAGATGCTGGGCAGCAGGGTCTGAGGTCAGAGAACAGAGATCAGAGGTCGGAAAAGAACTAGCCAGAGGATACTTGAAACGATCGTTCACTCAGTGGGTTAGTTTCCAATTTCAGAATTTCAGCTTTCAGCGTTTCAGCTTTTGATTTTGTGTTTGACACTCTTTCAGTCCTGCCGGTCGCCTTTTGGGTGGTGATTGCCTTCTTCGCGTTGGCTGGCGTGCGGGCTGTTCTTTGCCTGCGAGACGGCAGCGGTCTTCCTATGCTCGCGGTCCTAGGGACCGTAGCTGTCTGGTATGTGGGTGACGCGTTTTATAACGATTACGCAGGAGCCTATGCGGCCCAGTTCAGCCCGGGCGTTTTGCAGAGCGCTTGGTGGCAGGTGGGTTGGTTCGTTCTCGTTTTTCTGACCGTTGCGCCCATGGTTCATCGGTCGGTCAACGCGCGTCAACTTCCTCGAGGTAGCGGCATCTTTCAGATGTTCCAACGGGGGGTTGGGCAGCCGCTTTTCCAGAAGCAATTGGACCAGTTGTTTTGGGGATGCGTTTTACTATGGGGATCGCTCGCCATCGTGGCAGCCATCCGGCTCAAAGGTGAAATTCCTTATTACTTTTTCCCATTTCTAGGCTACAAGGCGGAACCGTGGGGCCGTGGGCGGATTGGATCGGGATTCGACGCCCTGCTTTCGGTGGCTTTTTACCTTCAGCAGTTGGCGGCCGTCACGTTTGGAGTCGTGGCGGCTCTTGCCACTCATCGCCGCACTCGTTCACTCGCGCTGTCCCTTTGCCTGCTTGCCTGGCCGTACTTTGTTTTCGATCGGACGCGCAACACCATGCTGGCAGTGGTGTTGCCTGCGATTATAAGCTGGGTTTTCCTGCGCTTGAATGGGGGAATACTGAAAAAGGGCGTTGCGCTGCTTCTTTGCTTTCTTGTGATCAATGCCTGGATGAAATTCATCATTGCGAATCGTTCGAACATGAGCATTACCCAGGCTGTGAAGGAAAAGGGGTTCAGCCTCATTGACAAGCAGAAAGTTCATAACGAGGGTTTGAACATGTACGAGGAATTATGCTGGATCACGACGTTCATTGAACAAGGCACCTACCATGTAAATTGGGGGTCGCGCTACTTTGCAGAGGTGGTGAATGTCGTTCCGCGCAGTCTTTGGCCTGGCAAACCGATGATCGGGATTGATTATGCCATCGTTCGGGGACAGGGAGGGGGGACGGCGAATTCAGCGGGAGTGAATGCCACTATTTCCACGGGCATGATCGGGCAAGGCGTCGTGAATTTCGGTCGCTTCTTGGGCCCTGCCGCCGTGGCCCTGCTCATGAGCTTTTGGGTGGCAGCGCTGGCCCGCTTGGACCTAAACGTCGAAAAAGTGGGGCGCATTCTCCTTTATGCCTTTGGGTTGGTCCTGACTTTTAATCTTGGGCGCGACATCACCTTAATCACGCTATATCCGTTCGTTTTCGGGGCCGTGTTGCTTCGCTGGGTGGATCGCCGTCAGCCACGAGCGCAGCTTTGGCTGAGCCAGCCCGTGCCGCCACAAAGTCCTCGGAACGGCGTGCCAAGACACCGAGCACAAGCGCGATTCCACTTTCGCCGATTGCGGTTCGTTGTTCCGAGAAGGCGTCGCATCTGGTGAATTCCCTTGGTAAGAAGGCAGTTTTCAGCTTTCTTTAAGGCAATTTCAGCTTTCAGGTTTCAGGTTTTTTTAGTTTCACCTTTTCAGCATTTTGCTTAATCAACCTCATGTGGCTGTCCTGTTTCAGCGCGTGGGGCCTTACCACTTTGCCCGCCTCAAAGCCGCCACAACTCGGCTGAGGGTCACGGCCGTGGAATTCTCGAATGTGGATCTAACGTACAATTGGGAGTTGGTTAGAGGACACGATGGGTTCGAGAGGTCGATCCTGTTCCCCGGCGTGTCTGTGCAATCCCAATCTATCGGGCAGATTCTCGCTGTGGTGGACAAAACTTTGGACTCCTTGCAGCCTGTGGCAGTCGCCATTCCAGGGTGGCACGAACGATGTTCTCTTGCAGCCTTGCTATGGTGCGCGCAGCGTGGCGTTCCGGCCATTATGATGTCAGAAACAACAGCATGGGACGACGAACGAAAAAAATGGCGGGAATTTGTCAAGAGGCGGGTCCTGGGACTGTGTTCGGGGGGGGTGGCAGGAGGGAAAAGCCATGCCGATTACATGGCGCAGCTAGGAATGACACAAGACCGTGTTTTCCTGGGCTACGATGCGGTGGACAATGACTACTTTGCGGCAGGAGCGGCAGAAAGTAGAAATCAGAGGTCAGTGGTCAGTGGTCAGTTTGGCTTGCCGGAGAAGTTCTTCCTCGCCTCGGCGCGGTTTGTGGAAAAGAAGAACCTGGCGCGGCTCATTCAGGCATATGCTCTTTACAGAAAGAAGTCAGAAGTCAGAGCTCAGAAGTCAGACCTCCGACATCGGTCCTCTGACCTCTGGTCTTTGGTTCTCCTCGGTGATGGGCCGCTTAAATCTGACCTTTGCCGACTGATCTCCGACCTTGGCTTGCAAAACTCTGTCCTTCTTCCTGGGTTTAAGCAGTACCACGATCTGCCAGCTTACTACGGCCTTGCCAGTGTTTTTGTTCATGCGAGCACCACGGAGCAATGGGGGTTGGTTGTCAATGAAGCGATGGCCTGCGGGTTGCCTGTGTTGGTTGCCAATCGTTGCGGCTGCGCCATCGATCTCGTTCAGGAAGGTGTGAACGGCTTCACTTTCGATCCCAACAATGTCGAGCAACTGGCGCAACTCATGCAGAGAATTTCTGCTTTCAACTTTCCGCTTTCCAAGTTTGGCTCTGAAAGCCAGCGCCTCATCGCCTCATGGGGCCCGGAACGATTCGCTCAAGGACTTAAGGATGCGGTAGAATTGGCGTTGAAAAACGGCCCGCGGCAGGCTGCCTTGTTGGACCGTTTGCTCTTGAGATTGTTGCTGCTCCGGTGAATCGGACATGATTAAGACCGTCGGTCAATTTTAAGGTAGGGCGGGCAGACCCTTGCCCGCCGAGGCGGCATGCACGGAGTGACGCGCCCTACCTCGACCGACATCAAGCCTTGGCGCCTGATCAAGACAACCAATCTTATTTTCTCAGTTTCCCGCAATGCCGGCGGCATTTTTGAGAGCGTCCGCCGTTTGGTCCAGTCACAAACAGCCCATCGGGTCAACGCGCGGGTTTTGGGCGGGCGGGATGAGTTCACGGACGCAGATTTGGCTGCATGGCATCCGGTGCCGGTTCAGGCTTTTGCACCAACTGGGTTGAGGCAGTTTGGCTACTCTCCGCGATTTCTGGAGGAGTTATGGGACTTTAAACCGGATATTCTCCATTCGCATGGCCTTTGGGTTTATCCCAGCATGGCGACAAACTCTTATTGCTCGAAATCCCATCAACCCTACGTCGTTTCCGCCCACGGCATGTTGGACCCGTGGGCCATGCGAAATTCGCGTTGGAAGAAGGCCATCGCCTATTTCCTGTTCGAGGGTTCCCATTTGCGCCGGGCACGCTGCCTGCACGCTCTTTGCGAGTCGGAAGCCCGCGCGATGCGGGAATTGAAGCTCAAAAATGCAATCGCCATCATACCCAACGGGATTGATCTGCCGGAAAGCAGAGAACAGAAAGCGGAAAGCAGAAATCCACCGTGGCACGGCATCATTGAACCGGGGCGCAAGGTGCTGCTCTTCCTAAGCCGGATCCATCCGAAAAAAGGCCTCGTCAATCTGCTCAAGGCATGGGCGGAAGTCCGGAGGTCAGAGCTCAGAGGTCAGAGGTCGGGCGAGTGGGTGTTGGCGATTGCGGGTTGGGACCAGGGCGGACACGAAGCGGAACTAAAAAAGCTCGCTACTGAATTGGGTCTCGCATGGGCAGATGTGAGAAAGCAGAAAGCAGAAAGTGGAAATGAATCTCAGCTTTCAGCATCTCAGCATTTCAGCGTTTCAGATTTTCATTTACCATTTCAGGTTTCAGCTTTCCAAATTTCAAGTTTCTCCGTTTTATTTTTGGGTCCCCAATTTGGCGCGGCGAAGGACGCCTGTTACGCAAACTGCGACGCGTTTGTTCTCCCGTCGGTCAGCGAAGGGTTGCCGATGGTTATTCTCGAAGCGTGGGCTTACGGCAAGCCCGTGATCATGACGCTGGAATGTAACTTGCCCGAAGGCTTTTCTGCCCGGGCCGCTTTAAAGATCGGTTCCAACTCGGAAAGCATGGCCACCGGGCTGAGCGAGTTTCTCCGGATGACGGATACAGAGAGGGCCGAGATGGGGAGGCGGGGGCATGTGCTGGCGGCGGATCGGTTCGCGTGGCCGAAAATCGGCGCTCAGATGAAGGAAGTCTATGAATGGATGCTGGGCGGCGGTCCAAAGCCAGGATGCGTCACGTAAAAAAAGCTGAAATGCTGAAAACTGAAACGCTTCAGGTTTCAAGTTTCAAGTTTCAGGTTTTCAGCCTTTCAGGTTTTCAGCTTTTTCTTCCATGGATCTGTGCCGTTTTGACAATCGTGACTTTGAGCGCGGGGCCGGGCCTGTTAAAGAAACTCTTTGGCTGCTCGTGAGTTTCACTTTGTTTCGGCTTTGTCCGTTTAGCTTTTCCGCTTTGAAATGCGCGGTGCTGCGCGCTTTTGGCGCTCGGGTGGGCCGCGACGTGACGATCAAGCCGCAAGTGAAAATCACCTTTCCGTGGAAGCTGGCGATTGGTGATTTCGTCTGGCTGGGAGAGGAGTGCTGGCTTTTGAATCTGGAACGTGTTGTCATCGGAAACAACGTGTGCATTTCGCAGCGTGCCTTTTTATGCACGGGCAATCACAATTACAAGTCGCCCCGTTTCGATTTGATCGTGCAGCCGATCACGGTGGAAGATGGGGCCTGGCTGGGCGCCAGTTGTTGGGTGGGGCCAGGAGTGACGGTGGGATCATACGCGGTTCTCACGGCTGGTTCCGTGGCGGGCAAGTCGTTAGAGCCGTGGGGTGTTTATCAGGGCAACCCGGCGGTGTGCATCAAGACGAGAGCGGAAGAAAAAGCTGAAACGCTGAAACCTGAAACGCGTTGCGAAAGCAAAAGCTGAGATGCTGAAACCTGAAACGCTGAAGGTAACGCGAACAGGATGCATCCCCGTCTTTCGGCTCATCAGTCTTCTCTGTGTCGCTGTGCCTCTGTGGTTTCAATTCTCGGGTCCTTTGATTTTCTGTTTTTAACCACAGAGACACCGAGGCACAGAGGGATGCAATTTTAAGCGGCGAACTTTGTCGCGTTGCATTTTTTGGCCTCGAACCCAATAAGCCATTCGCATGAAGAACGCGTCCGCCGGAACCGCCAGGCAAAGGCTTGATGACCTGAGCGGCGAGGTCATCGGCTTGTGCATCGAAATCCACCGTAAATTGGGACCCGGATTAATCGAAGGCCAGTTTTCTCCGTGTCTCTGTGCCTCTGTGGTTTCAATCCTAAATCCAAGAACCACAGGGCCACCGAGGCACAGAGCTGCAATTTAAAGCGGCGGACTCTGTTCAGCGTTTGCCCTCTATACATTGATGCCGAAGGAAGACTCATTAGCTTCTGTTCCTGTTGCGCCATCGCAAATGGACGGGTTGGCGATCGGGGGAAGTGAATCCGCAAATCCGCATTTTCCTCTTTGGACCAAGTGGGCCATTGCCTTGCTGCCTCTTGGTTACCTCTGGTTTCGGTTGATCAACAATCTCCGTCTGGAATGGGAGACAAATCCCCAGTACAGCTACGGGTGGGTGGTGCCGTTTTTATGCCTGGGGCTGCTCTTAAGAAGATGGCAGGCATTTTCGGAGAACCTGAAACCTGAAACGCTGAAAGCTGAAACAGAAAACCAGAGGTCGGCGGTCAGAGGTCAGTGGTTAGTAATCCTGCTATTCACGCTGCTGGCCTTTCTTTATTTGCCGACGCGGCTTGTTGAGGAGGCGACTCCGGAATGGCGCCCGATTCAATGGGCGCTGGGGATCGAGGCGATTGGATTGTCGCTCTGCGCGGTCTGGTTTGGGAAAGGCCGGGGATGGTTGCGGCAAGTGGCGTTTCCCCTTTGTTTCTTTTTTGTTGCCATTCCTTGGCCGACGCTCATTGAACAGCCGGTCATCCAATCGTTAACCCGGATCAATTCCGCCGTGGTCGTCGAGTTGATGGGATGGGTGGGGATACCGGCCATACAGCATGGCAATTTGATTGAAGTCGGCACGGGAACAGTTGGGGTGAGTGAAGCGTGCAGCGGAATTCGGTCGTTCCAAACCAGCCTCATGATATCGCTTTTCTTCGGCGAGTTTTATCGCATGGGTCTCTGGCGGCGGTTTCTGCTGGTTCCGGCTGGCTTCATTTTGGCCATGGCTTTCAACGTCTGTCGCATGTCTTTTCTGACGATGGTCGCCGCCAAGAAAGGCATTGCGGCCATTGCCCAGTACCATGACCCGGCGGGAGTCACCATTACCTTGGTATGCACGGCGGGTTTGTGGGGGCTGGCGATGATTTTTAAGAAAAAGCTGAAACCTGAAACGCTGAAACTTGAAACCAGCCTGTCCGCCCAAGGTCCGCAGTCAGAGGTCAGCGGTCAGAAGTCAGAGGTCAGCGGTCAGTGGTCAGTAGCCTCTAGTCCGGTTTTAGCGTTGCAGCATTTCAGCTTTCAGCGTTTTACTTTCAGCTTTGTCTTGATCGCCTGGTTGATTGCCGTCGAGGTCGGCGCTGAGCTTTGGTATCGCAACCTGGAGTCGCACCTGGCGCCCAGCCCCAAATGGTCGGCGGCGTTTCCCACTGGCGACAGAACTTTTCGAACCCTGCCCATGGATGCGAAGACGGAAAACTTGCTGCGTTTCGATGAAGGCAAGCAAGGGGCCTGGATTGATGCCGATGGATTTCGCTGGCAGGCTTTCTATTTCAACTGGCTGCCTGGCCGGGTCGCCGGGTATTTGGCCAAACGGCATACTCCGGAGATTTGTTTGTCGGCAGTGGGCTGCCGCATGGTCTCGGGCCCAGAACTGACCATGATGAAGATCAATGGGGTGGCATTGCCTGTGCGCAGCTACACGTTCGAATCA
Source organism: Limisphaerales bacterium (assembly GCA_052139695.1). Lineage (GTDB taxonomy): Bacteria > Verrucomicrobiota > Verrucomicrobiia > Limisphaerales > Palsa-1400 > PLGF01. The sequence goes on along the minus strand of JBKQWF010000106.1, from coordinate 16,029 downwards.
GAGGGCAACGCGATGTATGTCTTTCATTGTCGCTGGGAAGCCGGCGTCAACGCGGATGCCTATGTGGCGCACGAGTCCGCGCGCTTCAATCTTGTGCGCGGGATATGGGCTGGCCGCGGCAAATACGGCCAAAAAATCCTCGAAATCATCATCTCCGGATGCCCCGATGCCGGGCAGGCGAAGGCGGCCCTTGCGAGGGAGCTACAGACGATGATTAAAGTGGAAAGAAAAAGCTGAAAAGCTGAAAAGCGGAAAACTGACCAGAGACCACCGACCAAGGACCACCGACCAAATACTCATTGAAGGGGAAAGCTAAAAAGCGGAAATTGGGAAAGCGGAAAGTTGAAATTGGCAAAACCGTTGTGACTGAGTGGGACCCGTGAAAGCCTCCAACAAGCCAGATGACAAGCAGCCGTTTCCGACCTTCGCATCGCTGGCGGAAGCCGAAGCTTACAGCGATAAAACCGGGGACGCTTACTTTGAAATTTGTTACCATCTTGAGGGCAAACTGAATCTCTGCCTCAATGCCATACACGATCTCTATGCCAACGCTCCCTCAACGAAGCGGCAGAAAATGCAGACGGGCCTTGTGCGTGAAATAATCTGTCCCGAAGGCTGGCCCAAGCATCCCGAGACTTTGGTTTGCACACTGGCGTGCTGCGGGCGTTTCCGCCATGAAGACACGTGCCATGCCTATACAGTCAACGAAGCGTTGACAGCGTTCGTCCTCGAGAAGCAGCACGATGGAACGCTTCATAATGTGGCTTTCGATCGGAGAACCTTTGAGCCAATTACCTCGACGGATACTGAAAATGCGCGGAGTGATTTGTTGCGTTTATGCGACTGGATCGAAAGCAGGTTGCACTACGGAACACATTCGGCTTGGTATGGAGCCCCTGACTGTTTTTCCGATGACCCTGACAAGGTCCATTTGGCAAACATCGGCATTGCGGAACGACACCTTGCCACGTTTTCAGACCGTGATCGGAAGTGCTGGCAAGGCATTCATGAACGCGCGGCGGCGAAGCACCAAGGGGATTTGAAAGCTTGGGGCACGGTTGGCAAGGTGCAACACGATCCTGATCCCCGGACGTGGACGCATCCCGCCGTTGACACCTGCATCATCGGCTTGTGGCCTTTGGTGGACCGTTATAACTGGACGTATTCAGACCTGCTGAAAGTTTTGGACAGGCTGCTGCCCGCACCGCTGGCTAACGAAGACCGCAAATACCCGCTGGACAGCGAAGCAAGCCTGAAAATGCATTGCCGTTCCATCTGCGGCTTGAGCAAGAATAAAAAGGGGAAATCGGCGGATACGATGCCCGAAGGATGGACCATCGCCGAGAAGCTCTTCAGCCCTATGGGAAAGTAAAACCAGGGTAAATACTTTCCCATCCTCCGGTTCTTATGCTGGTTGCCTTTGCCGTGTTTTAATTCGCGGCAAGATGACAGCAGTGCAATCATCAGATTTGGCGGCGGTTGATTACGACTGGAGCGGGACGCTCACAATCGCCTTTCACAGCGGTGGCGTTTACGAGTACTACGGAGTTCCCTCCTCCGAATATAATGGCTTGATGAACGCGAGTTCGCACGGCAAGTATTTCCATGCCTGCATCCGCAATTGCCATCCCTGCCGGAGGATTCAATGAGGAACGGAAAGATCGCAAGATTACCGCGCGATGTTCGCGATGCATTGAATCTGCGGATGGAGAAAAGCGACGATGGCGAAAAGATCCTCGATTGGCTCAATTCCCTTCCCGAAGTTCAGGAGAGTTTAAAGGCCAATTTTAATGGCGTGCCTGTTAGCAAGCAGAACCTTTGCGAGTGGAGGCAAGGCGGTTTTAGGGAATGGCAAATTCGCCAAGGATTCATCGATGAAGCTTGTGAGCTTTCGGCCTGGTCCACGGACTTGAGCGACGTCATTGATGCGCCGTTGCTGGCGGGAGATTTGGTTTCCATGCTGGCAACGCGCTATGCCGCCGTGCTCAGTTCCTGGGACGGCGAGGCCGATCCAAAGACGGATGAGAAGCTGCGCACCTTGCGGGGACTCATCCGCGATGTCGCGCTGGTCCAGCGGACCATGTATTTGGCTAACAAGCAGAAGGACGAATACAATCAGCATTTGGAGGACGAACATCAACGCTCGATGAAGGAGATAAAGGAGAAAATGCTCGCGCCTTTTTGGGCGATCCATCGGGAACAGGCTCTAGCCCCGCTTTTTGGAGGCGGCGAAACCGGCAAAAAGATTGCGCAGTATATTACCGCTGTTGAAAGCGACTTGCCGCTGCCAAAACTTGATAAGGAAGAGTCGTCCGGTCAAAGCCAGTCAAACCCAGTCAAACCAGAAACTGAATCATTAGCGAGACGCTCGATGACTCACTCCAATGGTGAAATTGGTCAGAGGAAATCTACCGTTGGCGGGACTCCGACGGTGGCGGTCGGGTCCTCCATCGCTCCCGAAGGATCTACGGCGGATAAATCGACCGCGCTCCCCGGAAGGAAAGATGCGGTCGGCGAGACGCCAACCGCTGCGACCGAGACGGTCGCGCTCCCCGCTGCAACTTAAGACTTGAGACTTTGCAGTTCATGAGATTTCTGCTCCTTAACCAGTTTTATCCGCCGGACCTCGCGCCAACGGGTTGGTACCTGCATGGGCTGGCGCGGGAACTTGTGCGGCGCGGGCATCAGGTCAAAGTCATCTCCTCGCAACGCTCCTACGACGGCAAGCATTCCTTTCCGCGTCGGGAAGTGATGGACGGGGTCATGGTGACGCGGCTGCCGGCCACTGGGTTTGGCCGGAGCGGGTTCGTGGGTAAAATGGCGGACTATGGTTCTTTTTATGGTTTGCTGGCCACGCAACTTTTCATGGACAGCAGCAAGCCGGACTTGATCCTGTCACTGACCACCCCTCCCTATATCAGTCTGCTGGGGAAAGCGGCCGCCGCCCAACGCGGATGCCGCCATGCCCATTGGATCATGGACCTTTATCCCGATGTGATCTTCGCCCACAACATTGAACAAGAAGATGGATTCATTTCTCGCCTGCTGCGGAATTTGACGAGCTTCCAGTTGCTGGGAGCGGAAGCCATTATTTCCCTGGGTTCAAAAATGGCGGAAAAGGTGGCGGCTTATACCGGGCGCGGAGCTTCAGAGCTGGCCGTGGCCGGAATTCCACTTTGGAGCGATCCTGAGCTGACCCCCTGGCCGGAGAATGAAACCAATCCCTTGCGAGCCGAGCGCGGCTGGGGAGCAGGGGATGTGGTTTTTCTCTATTCCGGCAACATGGGTGTGGGGCATCGGTTCGCCGAATTCCTTGAGGCAGCCAGGCGGCTTGGCGCATCCGGACCGCGCTGGGTCTTCAGCGGAGGCGGCAAACGCCGGCAGGAAATAGAGGCCTTCGCCCAGGCCCAGCCGGCAGCACGGATCGAGTTCCTGGGCTACGTGCCGCAGAGCCAGTTGCGCGCCCATCTTTGCGCGGCGGACGTTCATCTGGCCAGCCTGGATCCTGAGTGGCAGGGACTCATGGTTCCCAGCAAAATCCAGGCAAGTTTCGCCGTGGCCCGGCCGGTGCTTTTCGTTGGGGGGAGCCAATGCGAAACCGCGGCGTGGATTCAGGAGTCAGGAGGAGGCTGGGTGGTTCATGAAGGTGATGTGGAGGGTTTGTTGAACGCGATCAGGCAGGCCCTCAATCCCGAGGAACGCCAGCGGCGCGGCAGGGCGGCGCTCGCCTTCGCCCTGAAGAATTTTCGCATGTTAGAGAATTGCGCGCAGATCGCCCGATTATTGGAGGGAGGCGTTGCCGCGGAAAAGCAACAGGCAGACGTAAAGAAAGTCTCCGGGACTTTCCTGCTGGCCCTGCTGGCCTTCGGCTACGCGCTCCTGCGCTACATCTCGGTGATCGAATTGCGCGAAACGGGCCGGGTCTTCTTGACACGCTTGCGCCGCCCGACCGATTCTCTGCCCAAGGCGCTGGCGTATCCTTTGTGGGACGGCCTTTGCCTGGCGGGGGCCCTGGCGCTGGCGATGAAAGTATTCGAGCCTGGGCAGGAGAGACTCTGGCATTCGTGGTTTCTGGATCTTCCCATTTGGGTCACGCCCACGCTGTGCCTGCTGGCGGTGTCGCGCGTCTATATCACCGTCTGGACGCGCGCGCGAATTCTCGATGTGCTGATGCTCCTCTTCACACTCCAGGCCGGTTTGCTTCTTAGTTCGGCGATCGCGCTGCTCATCGATCCTTCCAGCATTGCGAAGTGTTTTGTGCGGGCGCTGGTCATCGCCACGCTGGGTCATGGCGTCATCCTCTTCACCAGGATATTTTATCGCTGTGTGGAGGAAATGATGCTTTACTTAAGGTCCGCCACGAACGTCAATCCCGGCCCGGAGCGGGTGGCGCTCTACGGCGCCGGAGGACGCTGCCAACTTTTTCTTAAGGAACGGGGCTTCTACAACTCCAGCACCTTTGACCAGCGGGCGATCCTCGGATTGATTGACGATGAGCCGGCTTTGCACTTCAAATGGGTCTATGGTTACAGGGTGCTGGGTGGAGTGCGCGACTTGCCGCGACTCATCCCTCATCACCGGCTTACCGGTCTCGTCATCACCACGGCGCTGAGGCCCGAATCCCTATTAGCGGCAAAGGAACTGGCGTCTCAACATGGACTGAAGCTGTGGGAGTGGCGTTTTGAGACGCAGACGCTGGACGCGGTCCCTTTGGAGACCGCGGCTCACGAGATGGCGTGAAATCAACGGGGATTTCCGATTTCAGTTTTCAGGATTTCAGGATTTCAGCTTTTAATTAGATGTTCGGCAGATTTGACAAATATATCGCGGTCTTTCTGACGGGGTTCGTCGTCACTTATCTCCTGACGCCGGTGGTCCGGTCCGTGGCCGTGCGGTTCGGCGTGGTCGATTGGCCGAATGAACGGCGACCGCACAAACATCCAACGGCACGGGGCGGCGGTCTGGCGGTCGTTCTCGGAATTTATGCCGCCTGTCTGGTGGCGCTTTCCTTCCCGGGGCCCGGACGGCCCGGCGGTTTTGACCTCCATTGGTGGAAGACCTTCCTTCCCTCTTCGCTGACCTTGCTGGCGGTCGGACTGCTGGATGATATTCGCGGATTAGGGCCTTGGCAAAAGCTGGGGGGACAAGTTGTCGCCGGGTTGTGGATCGCTTTTTCGGGTACTCATTTTGGCGCTCTCTTTGGCTACCAATTGCCACCGATCCTCGATGCGTCCATGGTGGTGGTTTGGATTGTGGCCGTCATTAACGCCTACAATTTGATTGACGGGCTGGACGGACTGGCCTCGGGGCTGGCCCTCATTTCCGCCAGCGGCCTGTGTGGGATTCTCATTCTTGGCCAACTGCCCGGCGTCATTCTGCTGCTGGTCGCTTTGATGGGCGCTTGCCTGGCGTTCCTGCGGTATAATTTCCATCCAGCGACCATTTTTCTTGGCGACACCGGCAGCATGTCCATCGGGCTAATTCTGGGTCTTGTCTCCCTCCAGACATTAACCAAAAACACTTTCTTTCTTTCGATGACGATCCCGTTGCTGATCCTGGGAGTGCCGATCTACGACGCCCTGCTGGCCATCTGGCGAAGGTCCGTGCGGCGCATGGTGATGGGCCAGGAGCCGGGCGCCCGGAAGAAGAGCGGAGTCATGACCGCGGACCTGGAACATTTGCACCACCGGTTGGCCAAGGCCGGGCTGGGCACGCGCCAGGTGGCGATGGTTCTTTTCGTGACGAACGCGGTCCTCATTGTCTTTGGCCTGGCGCTGACGGTTTTCAGGTCATACGCCTCCGGCATATTCCTGCTGGCCCTGCTGGTGTGTGTTTTTGTGCTCTTGCGCCACATGGCGGTGATCGAATTGCGCGAAACGGGCCGGGCTCTGCTGACCGGCTTGCGCCGTCCGACCCATTCCTTGCCGAAGGCGCTGGCGTATCCTTTGTGGGACGCCTTTTGCCTGGCGGGCGCGCTGGCCCTGGCCATGCTCGTGTTCGAGCCCACGCCGACGGGGTTTTGGAGGTCCTGGTTTCTGGACCTTCCCATTTGGGTCACGCCCACATTTTGCCTCCTGGCCGTGTCGCGCGTCTATATAACGGTCTGGACCCGCGTGCGAATTCTTGACATATTGCTGCTCTGGTTCACGCTTCAGGCCGGTTTGTTTTTCAGCTTGGGGCTCGCGCTTCTCCTGGATCCCTCCAACGTATCGAAGTTTTTCCTACGCGCCTTGGTAATCGCCGCGTTCGGCCATGGCGCCATGATCCTCGTCAGGGTGTTTTATCGCTGCGTCGAGGAGTGTGTGCTTTATTTGAAGTCCGCCAGCAGCTCTGGCGCCGCGCCGGAGCGGGTGGTGCTCTACGGCGCGGGCGGGCGCTGCCAGCTTTTTCTCAAGGAACGCGGCTTTCACAATTCCAGCAGCTTTGATCAGCGGGCCGTCATCGGGTTGATTGACGATGAGCCAGCCTTGCATTTCAAGTATGTTTATGGGCACTTGGTGCTGGGGGGGATGCGCGACTTGCCGCAGCTTATCTCCCATCACCGCATCACCGGCCTGATTATCACGGCGGCGCTAGGGCCCGAATCACTCCTGGCGGCACAGAAAATGGCGGCGCACCATGGCCTGCGTCTCTGGGATTGGCGCTTTGGGAGCCGGATGCTGGATGTAGTTCCCGCGCCGGATGAGCACACGCGTCGAATTAGTGAAATTCATTAAGATGCAGGAGTAGAGTATGCGTAAATTGCTGATAATCCTTTTTTGCTGTATCGCGGTCTTATTGGCCGGCTACGCGGCCTATCGCGGATATAGAGTTGAGAAGAATAAACACTTGATGAGCCTTGCCCACGAGTTCCTGGCAAAATCCGACGCGCGAAATGCCACGCTCTCCGTGCAGGCGGTCCTCCGGTCGGACGTCAACAACCTGGATGCCACCCGGATGATGGCACAGCTTACCGATGCGGCCCGTTCGCCCAGCGCGCTGTTGTGGCGCAGCCGGGTGGTGGATCTTGCCCCTCATTCACTTGAAGACAGGCTCGCGCTGGCGCAAACCGCCCTGACCTTTCGTGATTACGCGTCCGCTACCAACGCCCTGGAAGGAGTGGATGTCGCGGGGAAGGCAACGGCCGCGTACCACAACATTGCCGGCACGGTGGCCGTTGCCGCAAACAAACCCGCCGAGGCTGAGGCGCACTTTCTTGAAGCTTCTCGACTCGATCCTCAAAACCCTGCCCCACAACTGAATCTATCCGTTGTCCGTTTGCACGGAACCAACACGCTGGATTTGCAGGAAGCCCGAATCACGCTGCAACGCCTTGCGTCCAACCGCACCAATTCCAACCTGCGATGCCAGGCCTTGCGTGAGTTGACCCTGGATGCCATGGGTCACAAACATCCGGACGCCGGTCTTGCGCTCTCCAAGCAATTGATCCAGGAGACCAATTCCGCATTCTCGGACCGGGTCCTGCGGTTGGAGATCATGCTGGAGAGCGAGAATGCGGGTTTCAAGCCAGAGCTGGCCAATTGCCAGCGCGAAGCCGCAACGAATCAAAGCAAGATTTACGAGCTGGGAAAATGGGAGATGGCTAAAACCTCGCCGAAAGACGCTTTGGCCTGGCTGCGCAGCCTCCCACTGAACATGCAGACAAACCAGCCGACGACGCTTCTGGTCGCCGAGTGTTACGCCGCTTCGCAAGATTGGCGAGGGCTCCAAGCCTGGCTTGAACGACAGCGCTGGGCCGAGCTGGAGTTCCTCCGTCACGCCTTTCTGAGCCGGTCCTTGCGCGGGCAGGAATTGGCCGACAGCGCGAAAACCGAGTGGAATCAGGCGCTTAAATCAGCCAATGACCAAAAGCAGAGCCTGGTCATGCTCCTGCGGTTGGCTGCGCAGTGGAAATGGGTCAATGAAGGGGAAGATCTGCTTTGGACCATCGTGAACCGGTATCCCCAGGAGAAATGGGCGGCGCAGTCGCTGGCCCAGACCTTGTTTGCCGGCGGCCAGACGCGGTCGTTGATGCAACTTTTCACTCAGGAATTGAAGCGAACTCCTTCGGATCCGATTGCCAAGAACAATCTGGCCATGACCGCCCTGCTCCTGGACGCGAAGGAATTGAAACCTTACGATCTGGCGCGGGAAGTCTATCAGCAATCCCCCACCAATTCGTTCTTTGCCTGCACCTATGCCTTCTCTCTCTACGCGCAGGGGAAGAAGATTGAGGCGCTGAAAGTGATGCAGAAAGTCGCGCCCAAGGACCTCGAGAGGCCAACCACCGCGGGCTACTACGGTATCATTCTCAAGGCGACGGGCGATGTTGCCAAAGCCAGGATTTACCTCGATTGGACTTCCAAGGCCACCCTTCTGCCCGAAGAACGGAAGCTCTTTGCCCAAGCCAGGGCGGGAATCTGAGATTCGGGGTTGCGGGACGACACTGGCAAATTTTTCCAATGCTCCAATCCTCCGACAAAAGCAGCAGGCCGATCGAGTCAACGGCGGCACGGGGACGGTGGCTGATTCCAGGGGGCCTCTTGCAGGGCCCGGCGGAGGAGTTGGCGGATTTGTTTTTCCAGAGCGCGATGGTGGCGAATGCGTTTTTGGCATTCGCGCGCTTGCTCCGGGCTGAGGGTTTTGGTGGTGCGCTTGCCTGCGATGAAGCCGGTCCAGCGGTAATAGGGACCGTGGAGCCGGGGAGGTTTGGCTTTGCAAGCGCAACGCGGTTTGCCGCAGGTGCTCCGGGCGGTGGAGAGGCTGCCCGGCAGGAGCGGGAGGGTGACGTGGAGGGTGCTCTTTTTTTGTGGCATTTATCCTAATGTATATATACATTAGGATAAATGCAAGAAACCTTCGGGCTAGAAACACCAAAAAGTTAACGCGGAGTTGTCGGCCTTTGAGCCGGCCCAGCCAGGGCGATCGGCCTTTCGGGATCGCGACTGGCCGCTCGCCGTTCTGGCTTCTCCGGTTGACTTCCTCAGGAGCGTGAGACAAATTTGTCTCACGATGAAAACAGCGGCCGTCAGAGTCTTGCGAAATCCCTTTCCTCGTGTGGCCGCATGGATCGAGGAGGGCGAATCCGTAGATATTACAAAATCAGGAAAGGTGATTGCCAGGCTGATACGCCAATGAGAGGTTCAGAGATTTTGCCTGTCATTATTATTCTCCGAGAAATTTGTCCAACGACTCCAGGCAGCGGGTCCAACCCTGCTCGTGACGACCGCGGCTTTCGGCGGAAGCAAACCTTTCATGTGTCAGGGTCAATTCCGTTTGCTTGCCGCGCGCCTTGAATTCCACCGTCACGAGCATTTCTGGAGGCTCCACTTCCTCAAAGTCATCGCCGCTGCCATCTTTTTCAAATTGCCAGGTGAAGACCAGGCGCTCCGGAGGCATCACTTCGCGATAAACTCCGGCGGTGGTGAAGTATTCGCCATCGCTACGACGCACCTGAAGGCGATACTTGCCGCCGATACGCACGTCCGCCTTGGCGGATTGCAACGAAGAGCCGTCACAGGCCGCGGCGCCGAACCACTGCCTGAACTGGTTCACGTCGGTCCACGCTTTGAAAACCAGTTCGCGCGGCGCGTCGAACACGCGGGTAATTTGCAGCTGAATGTTATTTTCTTTGATGTTCGCTGTTGTCGTCATTTTTTCTCCTCGTTTTGCAGTTGTTTTAAATATTCGTCCAAACGGTCGAAGCTCGCTTCCCAGAATTTCCGGTATTCCTCGATCCATGCTTGCGCCTGCTGCATCGGCTTCGCCTCGAGGCGCAACCGATGCACTCGCCCATCGCGCCGGCGGCGCACCAGGCCGGCGCTCTCCAACACTCGCAGATGTTTCGACACCGCCGGCAGCGACATCGAATACGGCTTGGCCAAGTCCGTCACGCTACGGTCGCCTCCGGCAAGATGCTCGAGGATGCGGCGCCGGGTCGGATCGGACAGGGCCGCGAACGTCCGGCTTAATAAACGTGACGAACACTTAACCATACGGTTAAATATTGGCGCAGGACCGCGAGCGATGCAAGCGATTATTTTGGCAATCTTCAAACGATGACAGCAGTCGCGGATCCATTCAAAAGCAATTCATGCTCCCGGGCCGCCTGGCCATCGGTGCCGCTCCAGCCTCATTGACCCAGAGAGTAGTCAGCGAGGCGATGGCCGGAACGGTCGGAACCGGCGGATTGGTAGGCTTGGCGGTCTCGAAAATAACCTCGTCACGATAGCGATCGCGGAGCCGTCTGGCATCCCAACGGACGCAGTTCAGGCGGCGGTTTTCATTGCTTTTTCCCTGACCCGGAACGATTTTTCTCAGGCACGGTATTATGAAGCTTGTCTTGTTTTGGGTTTTTATCCTGACTTTTGGTGTTCTGTTCACCGTCACGATGCTGGGGGTGATGCAGACAATCAGCATTCCGGGGTGGATTCTTGGCGAGCTTGCCACTTCAGTTCTTGTGGCCCTGTCTGGCGCTGCGATCGCCGTTTTTAAGGGAACGAAGGTTTTTTCTGACGACGCTAAACATCCCCACGAGGTGGCGAAACAACAAGAGTCCAATCGCCGGGAAATAGCGCCAGCGGGGACAAGTGTTTCTCTAAGCTCAAACGAGACGGAGGTCGAAATTAAGGCAAAAGAAATCGCGATGCGGGATGCCGTTATACAGGAGTTGAAAGCCCAACTTGCCAGGGTCAATGACGATTATGCGAAAACAAGAGGAGAACTTCAGGCGCTTACGGAGCAAAACACCTTATCGCGCGCTCAAGCAAAACCGATCGAGTCAGCCGTTCGGCCCCCGGATTCCATAACACCGCCTCCGAGCCCTGCTGAACCTCCGCTCACCCAAGAAGTTTTTCATGTTTTGAAGTGGTTCAGTCAGATTGATCCAAACACCGGCAGTGGAAATGTTGACCTCGTGGCTGATGCCTGCGGACTTGTTCCGGCCGATGCCATTGCTTGCCTCAAAGAATTGCGGGGTTTGAAGCTTGTTAAGGTGGCCATTCCTAAGCCGAATGAGTGGAACAGCCATTATGCAATTACGGACGAAGGACGACATTATGTGACAACGCATGACTCTTAACATGACAGAACACAAACTCAAATGTTTCACCGGCGCCCTCGCCGGGGCGCTGGTTAGCGTCACGCTCTTGGGCCAGGTCCAACCGGTTATTCTGGGATGATGAAGCCGAACCCAGCGTCCAGGCGCCGCTGGCGGACTTTTTTGGGGCCATCGGCGGCAAAACCATCGACTATCAGTCCGCGCCCATGCAAATCAACCACGGCTGTTACATGTGCTATCTGCAGATGGAAAAGGGCGACAACCGGATGTATCGCTGGTATCTGCTCAACCCGGTCCGTTTCCAACAATCGCTCAAAGTCGAACTCCAGAACCAGCACAACAATGGCACGCCCACTACCAACGACGCCGATGACTATGCCAGCGTGGCTTTTTGGTATCAAGAGGAGCAGAGGAGCCGCATCCATCATTTACGCTTCAACCCTTCGCTGAGCGCACGGCGGGAACGGTGTGGCGATCCTCACCCGCGGCGGCAAGCCGCGTGAACCGTGTTTCATCTGGCAGTGCCAATAAAATCCGATCCCTTCCGTTCCAGCGTTAGGTTCAGTTTGTTGGTCGTCCCCGGGGAAAACACGGTGCGAATGTGCCTATCGCGCCAGCCTTTGGGTTCTTGCAGCGGCACCTGAAATTGCGGATGAACAACTTCCATTCCATGAATCTCGGCTGGAAGGTTCTTAATGACGAGTTTTCCGTCCTGGTCAGTCTTCCCGCCAAAGGCGGGGTCGGACAGATGGGGCATTTCCCGATAAGGTTCTTCGCTGGAGTTTTTTGTCCAGCCAAACATGCCGCGCATACGAAATACGCCTGGGAACATCCCCACCCAGACTCCATCAATCGGTTTGCCGGATTTGGTTGTCGCGGTGAATTCCAAAGTCGCGGTGGGCTCGGTTCTCACTTCGATTTTGGTGACGCGTGCCACGAGTGGGAAGGGCTGGGGGATGGCCAGGACGGCGCCTTTCTGCAAAGTCCCATTGACCCGATTCTGCAGTTGACCGCTGCTTTTGGATACAAACCCGTCGCCGAGAACGACGACGTCCACCTCGCCAGGCGGAATGGACTCAAAGACAAAGGTCCCATCCGCGCTGATTGGGCGATAACTATGCCAAAAGTAACGCCCCCCGTATTCTTCATCGAGGTCGTAAAAATCTTCGATTATCAAAAGCGCCGGATATTCCTTGGGACGAACATCCATCATAACTCGGCCATTTGTTATCGGTCGCGGCACATTATCATCGATGCGTCCTTCCAATCGGATTCCCGGTTTCATCTCCAATGCAAACTGACAGGGCTTCCCCTTTTCGGCGGTGAAGGCGAACGCTTCACTGTAAACAATCTCCCCTGTAGGCAGCCGTCCCATGAGTTGGAGCATATGTCCACCCGGAGACAGTTTATGAAACTCATACACCCCGTTGTCTGTTTTCCGCCAATCCTCCGGGCGCAGCATCTCCTGGCTGAGATGGGGAACAAGGTCAGTCACCGGCTGATGATCGCTGCCGAAATAGCCTGAGATTGCCAGATGAATGCCCCGGGTCAATTGAATCGGCTTCTCCGGGCTGTCCACCGAATACTCCTGCAGGCGCACAGTCGCAAATTCCGGGTGGGATACGGAGAAAATGAGTTTTCCCGTGAACTCTTTTTCCTCTGGAATGCCCTCCACCGGATATTTCACATAGGCTTTGCCCTCGTGATCTGTGGTGGCCTTGACCGGGCCGCCAAATTGGTTTGAACCCCAATGATAGGCGTCGGCCCCATGAATTCCCTTGACCCGAAAGCCATCGGGCAACACGGTGGCGCCTTCAATCGGTTTGCTGTTTTCATCTTGAACGACGACCAGCACTTCTTTGAATTGAACCGCAGTTGGACTATTTGAGCCGGCAGGTGCGGCTTTTGAAAAATCGCAACCGGCGGACATGAGGAAAAGCAATCCCACCAGGACAAATCCAGCCACCGAATCTCTCCGACTCCAGGCACTCCCTCCTTCCTGGCCAAGATGAATCAAGCGCCGCGCGAGTTGAGAACTTCCATTCAAAGTCAGTTTCGTCTCCACACTCGGCAAAGCCAGCACCCGCAAGGCGAGCTGGGACAACAACTGGACATAGGAATCTTCAACCGCCAATTGTCCCGAGGCGACGCGGTCGGCTTCCTGTTCACAAGCGAGGTTGTGGGCGGCGGGAACTTGCCAAACGAAAGGATAGGATGGAACCAGCAGAGGACCTTCATCCATCGCCAAGCCAAACACCAAACCAAGTCGTGTTGGCAAAGGTGGGCCATTTCGTGGTTGAGGAGCGCGCGCAGTTCGCCGGGGGAGAGAGCTTGTGCCAGCACGGCGGGCAGGATGATTGTGGGTTTTGACAGGCCGCAAACAAACGGTGATGTGACGCCATCTGAAATTTGAACATCTACTTCCTGGCGAACATTGAGCCGGACCTGAATCTGTTTTGCCAACCGCTCCAGGTCCGAACTGGGGCGGTGGGTCTCTATTCGCAAACGGGAAAGCTGCAACTGCAGCCGAAAAAGCTGGCAGGCTCCACAGACGCAACCCAATGCCCATATGAACAGGAGGACACTTCCCCACGAAACGGGTTTTGGCGCCGTTGAAACCTGCGGAAATCTGGCGCTTTTGAAAGTCGAACCGGCCGCGAGCGGCGGTTGGGATGGTCGCGCGATTGAGGCCGCTGGTTGGGTCAGATTGAGGGAGGCAACCGGCGAAAGCGACCCGGCAAACTCGCTTGAGCGCGTGGCTTCGCCGCTGATCGGAATTTTAAGCCCGGGGATTTGGCAAAAATACAGAAGCGGCAGCGACAGACCGAAGCAAAAAATGCCGCGCCAGAGAATCAATCGCCAACGGGGATGCTGGTGGCGCAATACCCAATGGGCCACCCAGCCGAGGGCGAGCAGGCAAGTCCATTTGAACAAGATTACCGTCCCCGGCGAGGCCAGCAAGAGGGGCAGATTCATTTTGATTTCCTTTTCGTTTTCTGCGGTGACTGTCCGGCTGCGGTTTGGCGGAGGAGTTCGAGGTCCGCTGGTTTGATGTCAGAGGTTTCCATCAATTGCATGACCAATTCCCGATGCGAACCACCTGCAAAAACCCGCGCCAGCGTATCCATCATGGTCTGAAGCAGAGTGGCTTTGGGAACACAGGCCGCATAAAAAAACGCCTTCCCCCGCAATCTGCGCGTGATGTGCTTCTTCTCGACCAGATTGACCAGGACTGAGCGCAAGGTGGCGTTTTCAATCGCCCACGCGAAACAGGCTTGGATCTCAGCAGGTTTCGATTCGCCCCGGTCCCAGAGAATTCGCAGGGCTTCCAGCTCATTCTGGTTCAGAGATATTATTCGCATCTGCGATAATGTCACATATCCAAATCCGGAAGTCAACGGAAAAGTGTGAAATATTCTCACTTTCGTGACCTATAGGGAGACGCGTCGTTCAATCGAATTGAGCCTGCACTGCTGCTTGTTCACCCATTAGCAGCAAAATCAGAAGGCCGAAGAATGCGCCTTTCCCACCTCGAAGATACTCGCCATTTCCTGGCCGATTCAGTTCCGCCGTGCGGGATGAGCGGGTTCGACCTCCGGCGACCGGGCAACCGGTCGATTGGTGGCCCCTGTCCGTCATTCCTTTTGTGGATTGTCCTTGCCCACTGTTTTGCTCTTCATCAGCATGCCCCGATGGCACCAATCGTAATCCCTGATGACGGAGGCAAGAAACTCAACATTCTTGGTATCCCCATGGTCGTTCGTGTCCATGGCCGCGACACGGGCGGCGTGGTGAGCGCGGTGGAATCGCACGACGTGCCAGGCGGCGGCCCGCCTCCGCACATCCACACGCGCGAGGACGAGACGTTCCAGGTTCTTGAGGGCGATTACGAATTCACCGTTGACAGCAAAACTTTTGTCGCCAAAAAGGGTGCCACGATTTTTGCGCCACGCGGACTGGCCTACGCTTATCGTTACCTCGGCAAGACTCCCGGACGCCTCATGTGCGTCATCACGCCGGCGGGCTTTGAAGGATTCTTCGAGGCTATCGGCGCGCTGACGCCGGAGGAACAGGGGGACATTCCGCGCGTGATGGGCATCGCGAAGGAATTTGGCCTGCAGATTCTCCCGCCGCCGCAGCCATGAGGCTCGGGCAGCGCTATTTTCGACAGGTCGCAGGATTGGGTTATCGCCTCCGAAGCGCGTGGTCGCGGGTTCATGTTCATTCCCGGTTGGTTTCTTATCCGTGGGTTTTTCTACTTGCCGCGACGCAGCAGCGGTCATTTCTTTCGATACGCCTGCTTGAGGCGATTGATGTCGATTTTCTGCATCTTCATCATTGCTTGCATGACATTTTTCGCCTTTGTCGGATTCTTGTCGTTAAGATAATCGAGAAGAATCGTGGGGCAGATTTGCCAGGCGACGCCAAATTTGTCCGTCAACCAGCCGCAAGCGATTTTTTTGCCGCCGGCCGAAAGTTTGTTCCAAAGCGTGTCCACTTCCTTTTGACTCTTGCAATTGACGAACAAGGACATCGCCAGCGAAAACTTGTGCTCCGGGCCGCCGTTGAGCGCGATGAGTCGTTGTCCCTCAAGCTCGAACGCAATTGTCAAAACGCTGCCTTTCGGTCCCGGGAGGGCGAGCGTCAAAGCTCGCTGTCCGATACTAAACCTGATATTCGTATATCTATGTGTGAACGCAACAAGAACCCGCGAGACCTTCACGAACAGCACTTCACAGCACGCATAGGACGTTACGCAAACTGTAGTGCCTGTCTTCATTTTTACGAGCAAGCGGTGGAAAAACTGGATTGTGAGGTGCCCGAACACAATGAGACTGCCAATATGGCTGTTCAGCAAGCGTGTTATGAGCGTAAGCACGGTACTTGATGGCGATGCGTGCGACGCAATTGATGGAATCAGGCCTGGGCCTTGCCTGCGCGAAAGCTTGATTAGGGATTGCAGAGGTTTGTGACGCTTTGGGTCAGAAGGT
>JBKQWF010000105.1:0-44671 GCA_052139695.1 Limisphaerales bacterium | reverse complement strand
CGCCGGCAGTCTATCAACTCAAATCGCTGCCCGCGCCAAGGGTGAAAAGGATGCGTGACGGTGAAAAACTGTTTTGCTTGACTTGCATCAGGCGCAGTTCGCGCCTCACGCCAAACGATTTGTTGAGATCGCTACAGGGTTTAAGGAGGACTGGGGAATTCAACTCCAATCGTTCATCGAACTAGACGGACGAGATGAAGCGATAAACGCCATCATGACCGCTAGACATCTGATTGCACACGGAAAGAACAGTGATATTTCAGTTTATCGTGTTTCTGCGTATTTCGATAAATCTGTCAAAGTTGCAGAGTTTATTGAAAGCCAACTGCTTGAATGAACTGGGGCTCACTCACCCTAAAGGCTCAAGGCCCGGCCTTCGTGAGGGGATGATTTTTGTCATGTCGGCACTTGCTCATCGTCGTAATCGTTTGATGGTTTCCTCGTATGAAAGCTATGACTTTCAGCTGTTTTGACTCCCGTGCAAGACGACTCCGTTTCTCTTGGCCCTGAATTGGATATTGCAAGCCGGGGCGATACTCTTGAGGAGGATCTGGCCAGTATGCGGTCGGCGAGACCGCCTACGGCGACCGAGGCGGTCGCTCGCCCCAGCCGGAAGTTCGCACCATCCGCACGCGTTAGGCAAGGATTTGCGGTTGTGTTTTTCGGGAAAGAGGTGAGGCCTGTTCAGTCACAATCCCAGCGGGCGTCCGGTTCAAGCCGGGATTGTGTCGTGAATGACCAGTAAACCATCATCGCGGTCAGAGGCGCGCTGCAAGAGTGGCGAAGGCTTTACCTTAATTGAGTTGCTCGTGG
This sequence comes from Limisphaerales bacterium, assembly GCA_052139695.1. Classification (GTDB taxonomy): domain Bacteria; phylum Verrucomicrobiota; class Verrucomicrobiia; order Limisphaerales; family Palsa-1400; genus PLGF01. The sequence goes on along the minus strand of JBKQWF010000105.1, from coordinate 43,858 downwards.
TCATTGCGGTCATCGCCATTTTGGCCGCGCTGCTTTTGCCCGCCTTGAGCACGGCGAAACAGCAGGCCATCCGCGTCGATTGCGAGAACAACGAACGCCAGCAGCTCCTCGCCTTCACCATTTACGCCAGCGAAAACAAGGACTTTCTCCCGGACGATACCGGCGCCTATCAGGCGTGGGACATGCGCCAAAGCGCCGGCAGCTATCTGGCCGCCAGCGGCGCTCCCTACAAAGTCTGGTATGATCCGGCTTCCCAGGAATATACTGACAAGGATTGGGTGGCCTTTTGGAATAATGATTCCTTAATGGAGAATTCAAGCGATCTCGAAGCCCTCCGCCATGTGGGCTATACCTTAACCCTGATTGGCATCGGCGAGTACGCAAATTCAGGCGAATGGGATTTCAGCACCAACGTCAACCAAAAGTTAAGCACGGTGTCCTTCACGACGAACGGCGTCCATGTGCTGATCCGTCCTTCGTCGCGCGTCTTGCTGGCCTGCACCACCATCACCGGCTCCGGGAATGCATCCGACAAGCTGACGGAAATGGAAAAATTCCAGTGGAGCGGCTTGCCGCATGGGGACGATCCAGACGTCCCCGGCCCTAAACCCTTCAACAGCGCCCATCTCCTGAGCACCCGAATTCCCAGCGGGGGCAACGCGGGAATGTTCGACTGCCACGTGGAGTGGCGTCCGTTTCGGCAGTTTATTCCGCGCACAAGCGGGGGGCCCTGCTTTTATTACTAGACCGCTGCCTGAGACAGCCCGGTCACAGGGAATTGAGAATTGGCCACTGAGAATTTCTCATTTGTCATTGCAGACCGCACCGCCAAAACGCGAGTTTTTGTCATGCCGCACCGGTGTTCTTAAATGGCAAATAACGAATTTTCACTGACCAATTCTCAATTTCGTCTGTGTAATGAGCACCCCTTTCCCATGAAGCCCGACCAAAAAAAGAGCCTCCTCTCCCAACCCTTCCTCCACAAGCATGTGGAGGAAGGGAGATGGAACGATGCGCGGGGCGGGCGCCAAACTATCTTGTGGAATGTTGAGAATGGGCGGTGATGAAATCGACCACCGGTTTCAGGTCCGTTGGCCCCAGCGGGTAATGGCCCTGGCCTTCTTTGACAATGGCCGCGGCCTCTCCGCCAAGTTCCTTGTATCGCTGCTCGAGCGCGCGGGCATTGTCATTGTAAAGAGGATCAACGCTGCCGCAAACATTGAGGAGCGGCACGCCGGCTTTCGCCAGAGGCGCTAGCAGGTCAACCAGGTTTCCTTTCATCATGCGACTGCGCAAGAGCGGGTTCTCAGCATAGACGCAACTGACTTTGTCAGGGTTGGCAATCGCCCAGGCGTAGGCCTCGCCCGCCGCGCCTCCGGCACCTCCCATAACTGGCTTTGGAGAAAAGCCGTGAGCCGTCAAATATTTATAGACGCCGCCCCAATCCTCTCGTCGCGGCCCGTCGGCGTTGAACGGCACTGGGCCGGTGACGACGTGGAAACCTCTGGAGAGCAAAGCCAGAGCAACGGCGTCATGGCGGTCAACGAAATCCGCGCGAAAAACCCAGGGCATTCCGGGGGAATTTGTCGCCGGGGCAATGACGGTGACCGCGCCTTCAATATTGGGCAGATTGAACTCATAGCGGTCATAGCTTCCAAAAAAGATTGGGCCGCGGCAGGTGAGGTAAGCGCCTTCCGCCGGGTCATCGCGATAAACTTCTGTTGTTCCGTAAAAAGCGGTCTTCGCAAACTTTGCTCCCGCGAACGCGGGCGGCGTCGCGGGAACGGCTTGAACGCTTTGCATAATAAAATCCACAATCGGAGCGGGATCGCGAAGACTATGGGGATGATGGCCGTAGCCTTCCTTGATCATGACGGAAATGCGGCCGCCGAGTTGTTGATAGATATTCTCAATCACGGTGGAATTCTTGCCCAGGATGGGATCGATGCTGCCGCAAACGTGGAGGAGGGGAACGTCGTTCCTGGCCAATTCACCCAGTTTCGCCAGAGCTTCCCGGTTCATTCCTGGATTGTCCGCATAGATGCAGGAGACCTTGTCCGGGTGCCCTGTAGCCCAGGTGTAGGCGTATTCGCCGCCCCGGCTCATCCCCACGAAAGCGGGTTTTTTCGACAATCCGTGCTCGTCGGTGAGGAAGGCGTGCCAGGCGTCCCATTCCTTGCCGGGTTTGAGAGTGGCATTGGCTGAAATGTAAGCGACATGAAAGCCGCGCTTGAGCAGCTCGATTTCCGTTTGCGGCTGATGGTCCCAATAGCACCCGCGCCAGGACCAGGGATTTCCCGGCGCCGCTTCCTTTGGCACAACGACAATGCACCGTCGCTGGCCCTTTTCCGGGTCTTTGACGCCGGCCCCCTCCGAGGCGGGCGCTCTGAATGGACTTATCGCCAGCGTTTGCTCATCCATGAGAAAGTCGTAGCGATCAAAGCCATGCCATTCGCTTTTGTCTCCCGTAAAAGCGGTCAATGGCGCGGCCTGAGCCAGCCCCAGCAGGCTGGCAGCGCACAAAGCAAGGATTGCAACGAGATGCCTTCGAGTCATAGCCAGAGATTGGCTCCGGGCGAATGCCAAGGCGAGCCAATGTTTGGACCTCAGGTCTTCTTCTTGGCAAAGACGGCTTCGATTTCCTCCAGAGTCTTTCCTTTGGTTTCCGGGAGGAAAAAAGCGGCGGTGATGAAATAGACCACCGTGCAGGCGGCAAATCCAAAGAACATGGCGGCATAACCATATTTGCCGACGGTCGGCAGAAAAACCGCGGCGACCCCCCAGGAAATGGCGATGTTGAGGAACAAGGCGATGCTCATGCCGTTGGCCCGAATGCGCGTCGGCATCAACTCCGAGAGGGCCAGCCAAACGCAGACGCCAGGGCCAATGGCGAAAAACGCGATGAACGAGTAAATGCAAATCGCGGTCAGCCAGCCATTGGTTGAGGATGGGACAGGTGTGATCAGGGCATTTTCGATTTTTAATGGCGCTTGCCGGGCGGCCTCCAGATTGCCAAAGGGGTTCTTGAAAAAGGCCGCCACCTTGGTGGCGGGAACGCAATGGTCGCGGTCGATGACGAGGGTGGGATCGATGTCATCCGAGCGGACCACTGTTGTCGCCGTGTTAAAATCGCCGTAGGAATAAATAACAACGAGGGTCGAAGGGCCGGGAGGACTGGCCGTTCCGAGGAGCTGCGCGGCGGTTTTGTCGGTGAAATGAACCGTCGCCGCCTGAGTGGTCGGGTCAACGGTAGCTTGCAGGGCTTTGTTGACATCCGCACGGTGCGATTCGGTGCGGTGAAAGAGAAAGCCGCTGGCCACGAGGGAAAGAATAACGCCGGCGCTGCCTAAGGAGAGAAGAAATTTCCGCCCGCGGCGATCGACCAGCAGGACGCCGCCAATCGTGACAACAAAATTGACCAGCGTAAAGATAAAGTAGCCCAGATGGGCTTGGCGGTCACTCATCCCCGCCTGGATCAAAATGGGTACGTTATAACCAATAATAGAATTGACGCCCGTGGCCTGATTGCAAGCGAGAATAATGCAGGCCAGCACGAACGGCAGCAGATATTTGCGCTGAAGGAGGGTTTCCTGCTGGTGATGAGCGCTGGCGGCGCGGGTTGCCTCCGCCGCCGCCACGTCTTCCATTTCCTTTAATTCCATGGCCGCTGTTTCCGCGGTGCGCGAACGAAGCAAAGCGCGCTGGGCCGCTTCCTTTTTGCCCCGTCGAAAGAGCCAGCGCGGCGATTCCGCCACGATCAGGCTGCCAAGAACAAATAAAACTCCCGGGGGCAGTGATACCCAGAAAATGCCGCGCCAGGCGTGGTCCTTGAAGGCGAACAGTTTGGCCGCATCGCCCAATTTGGCGACTTCATCCACGCGGGCGCTGAAATAAAGCCCAATTCCCGCCGCCGACACGATGCCAAGGGTCAAGAGCCATTGAAAGATGCCCGTTCCTTTTCCGCGATCAGCGGCGGAGAGGCATTCCGCCAAGTAAAGCGGGACCACGACTCCAATAAGTCCGCCGCTAATCCCTTGCAAGAGACGTCCCAGCACCAGGGCGGTATAGCTCTGAGACAAGGCGATGGCCGGCACGCTGACCACAAATAAGACCCCGCTCAGCACTATCATCGGTTTGCGTCCAATCGCATCCGCCAGGGCGCCAGCGAACAAAGTGGAGAGAACTCCGCCTAAGAGAACAGCGGCGACGATGAAAGAAAGCTGGCCGGCGTTCAGGCCGGAAGTTGCTTCAAGATAGGGCAGGGCGCCAGCAATAATTCCCACATCGACCCCGTAAAGCAGTCCCCCCAGGCCTGCCACCAGAAGCAGAAATCGATTGTAAGCCACATGGGTGTTGGAGCCAACGGAGCCGTTCATTCGGAAGGGTCGTGCCGGAACCGGGCCGCGGAAGCAAGTCAAATTCACATCAACAGCTAGAATTGTTCAAGGACGCTGTCGCGCATTTCCTGCGCAGCTTCGCGCAACGGTTGCGCTTCCCGTTAAAGCGCTTCGCAAAAATCTGGATGTTTTCCGGGCAAAAAGGGCGTTTCCTCACTTGGCATACTAAATGCCCTTTTCCGGGTCAGTGGGAATCAATCAAATAATCAGTCGAAAGATCATCACTCTATGAAGAATATCAAATCAAGAACAGGCTGGACGGACCCACAGTACTTCCGGGGTTTTACCTTGGTTGAACTATTGCTGGTCATGACCATCCTGGCGATTCTGGCTGGCATCGTGCTTCCGAGGATGGCAACACGGACCGAGCAGGCCCGGGAAGCGGCCGCCAGAGCGGACATTGTGAACTTCAGCACGGCGCTCCCCGCGTTTGAGGTGGACAACGGTTATTATCCGAAAGGCACCGACGGTTTGCAGTCTTTACTCATTAGACCGCGCGATGCACAGAATTGGAAAGGTCCCTATTTGGAAAAGAATAAGATTCCGCTCGACCCATGGAAGCGCCCCTACGTTTATGGGAATCCGGGCCGGCACAACCCAGCGAGTTACGATCTCTATTCAAATGGCAAAGACGGCGAAGGCGGAACGAATACCATCGGCAACTGGATCTCTGGTTGATTTGCCTTGTCAACCCGGCCCCGCATTCCTAATGTCGAATCATGAAAGTCGAATTTTACGGCCATGTCCGTCAGTATAATAACATCAAGTCGGAGATTGATGCCAACCTTCACGAAGTCATCCAAAGCGGCCAGTTTGTCCTTGGCCCGATGCTCAAGCGTTTTGAGGGCGAATTCGCGGCCTACAGCGGAACCAAACACGCCATTGGAGTCGGCAACGGGACCGACGCGATTTGGCTGGCGTTGATGGCCCTGGGTGTCGGCCCCGGCGACGAGTGCATCACCAACGCCAACACTTTCTTTGCCACTGCCGAAGCCATCTGGATCGTGGGCGCGACGGCGGTCCTGGTGGATTGCGATCCAAAAACCAAATGCATCGACCCGGCAAAAATTGAGGCGGCCATTACGCCCAAAACCAAGGCGATTGTCCCGGTCCATCTTTATGGCCAATGCGCGGACATGAAGGCGATTTCGGAAATTGCCCGCAAACACAAGCTCTTCGTGGTGGAGGACAACGCCCAGGGTATCGGCGCGCATGGCCCCGGCTTTAAAGTCGCGCAATTGAGCGATGCCACCGCCACCAGCTTCATTATCCAAAAGAATCTCGGAACGTTTGGCGACGGCGGCGCGATTGTCACAAATAATCCCGACATCGACGCGCGCGTGCGCAAGCTCCGCAACCACGGTTCCAACGCCCGCAACGTTCACAGCTTCGGTTTCAACAGCCGCCTGGACGACATTCACGCCGCGATCTTGAGCGCCAAGCTCAAGCACATTGACGCCTGGAACGATCTCCGCCGCAAAGCCTCCGGCCGCTACACGGCGGGACTGAGGGGCGCCACCCATTTCACTCTCCCGTATGAAGTGCCCGGCGGACGCCATGTTTTCCATCTTTACGTCATCGAAACGAAGAATCCGAGCCGCCGCGACGGTTTCGTGAAGTTTCTCAATGACGCCGGAGTCGATGCCAAGACCCATTACTCCATCGCCATCCATCAACAAGCCGGCTATCCCTGGGGCAAAGGGGCGCGCCTCGCTGGTTCCCTGGCCAACGCGGAATACAACGCCGCCGCCTGCGTTTCGCTTCCCATGTTTCCGGAATTGACCGGCAACGAAATCGATTATGTGATCGAAAAAGTGCTGCAATGGGACAAAGCGCAAACCGCTTGATTGGCCATGAACCGCTACAAAGTCGTCATTGTCGGGATGGGCAAACGCGGCGTGCATCACGCCGCGGCATTTCACGCCAACGGGCGTTTCGAGGTCGCGGGAATATGCGACATCGATAAAGCCCGTTTGGAGGCCGCCGCGCCCAAGCTGGGAAATCCGAAAATCAGCACCGATGCACGCGCGCTCTCGCGCGAGATCAAGCCGGATATTTTTTGTTTCTGCACGCTGCCGCAGTTGCGTGCGGAGTTGATCCAAACCGGGATTGATTCCGGCGCGAAGTTGATCGCGTTCGAGAAGCCTGTGGCTTTGACCAGCGCCGAGGGGATGAAGATCAAACAGATGCTGGACACTGCGAAGATCAAGGCCGTGGTCAGCCACCAGCATCGTTACGGCGAGCATTATCGGAAAGTCCACGAGATCATCACCAGCGGCGCGATTGGGCGGTTGAACACCGTCTATGGAACCGCGACGGGCTGGATGACCCACATGTTGAGCCACTTGGTGGACTATGCGCTCTGGTTCAATCCCGCCGGCAAGGCGCAATGGGTTATGGCGCAGGCCGCCGGGCGCGGCAAGTTGACCGATTCTCATCCGTCCCCCGATTACATTGCCGGGTTCATTCATTTTTCCAATGGCGTCCACGGCATCGTCGAATGCGGAGCGGGCGCGCCGGATGTTCCAGAAGTCCCGTATTGGTGGCGCAAATGCCGCATCGGCGCGCAGGGGACCGACGGTTTCGCGGAGGTGATGACCGGAGGCGGATGGCGGGCGGTCACGCCCCACGGCAGCCAAAACGGCCAGGGAGCGATGAACTATGATCTCGATATGCCGCCCTACGTCCAGGAAATGGCCGATTGGCTGGACAACGATGCAAAGGTGCATCCCTGCCACTTCGGCTCCGCCTACGCGGGATTTGAGATCATGATGGCCCTCTGCCGTTCCGCCATCGAAGGCGGACAAATTGCGCTGCCGCTGACAACCGGAATGGACGAAATAGCCGCTTTGAAAGAGAAGTTGCCGGCGCGGAAGGTGCTTTTCTCCATGCCGGAGAACGCCAAAGAATACCCGGCTTAACGCACGCGCCGCCGCCGTGGAAGCGATCATCCGTCCCGATCAGGACAGTGCCGCGCACTTGGTGGCCCGCATCATCGCAAAGGAATTGCGCGCGCATCCGTCGCTCGTGCTGGGCCTGGCTACCGGACGAACGATGGAGGCGGTTTACTCCCTGCTCGTGCAAATGCATCGGCACGAGCACCTCGATTTTTCGTTGTGCCGCACCTTTAACCTGGACGAATATGTGGGTTTGGCCTCCAACGACCGGCACTCTTACCGGTATTACATGAATCACCACCTCTTCAGCCACGTCAATATCGACAAGCGCAACACCCACCTGCCCGATGGCTTGGCGAAGGACCTGGATGCCGAATGCCGGCAATACGAAGAAAAAATCGAGCGGTCTGGCGGCATTGATCTTCAATTGCTCGGAATTGGAGAGGCCGGCCACATCGGTTTTAATGAGCCATTGTCCGCCCTGCGCTCGCGGACGCGGGTCAAAACTTTAAGTCCGATTACGGTGGAGCAAAACGCCGCGCTTTTTGGCGGCGTCGCCAAAGTGCCGCCACGAGCCATCACCATGGGCGTGGGAACGATCCTGGACAGCCGGCGCTGTGTTTTGCTCGCTACCGGCGAAGAGAAAGCGGGAGTCATCGCGCTCGCGGTGGAAGGCCCCATTACTTCGATGATTTCCGCGTCGGCCTTGCAGTTGCACGCGCGCTGCACGGTGGTTTTGGATGAAGCGGCAGCCAGCCAGTTGGAAGCCTCAGACTATTATCGCTGGGTTTTCTCCAATGAGCCGGAGTGGGAAGAATTCCGATAGCTGAAAGGCAGCCCTTTATGAGACGTTTCCTTCGCGGCAAGCTCATAAAAACCATAAGGCGTGAGGGTATATGGAGTTTTCATCCACTGGCCGTCCTTGGTTCCGTTTTCATTGCTGTCGCCCTCACGTTTTCAGCCACAGCTCTGGAAATCAAGCCGACCAGCAAGGAAATGCAGGCGGAACATTCGTGGTTCAAGCAACATTCACCCGAAGGCAAAATTCATTTCACTGAGATTTGGTCCGAAGGGAATCATACGGGCCTGGCTGAACCTGGCTTGGATGTCCTGGCCAACCACGATCCGGTCGTGCCCAATAATCGCGGGGGAAAACCTTTGAAGGTGGACGGCAAAGAGTATTCGCACGGGCTATACTGTCACGCCATCAGCAAGATTGAGGTGCGTTTGCCGAGCCCAGGCAAGAGCTTCACGGCGGTCGTTGGTCTGGACCAAAACGAGGACACGGCACACGGCCACGGCAGCGTGATTTTCAAAGTAACAGTCAAAGGCAAGGTGGCTTTTGAGTCGGAAGTGACGCGCTACAGCACACCAGCCCGGCAGGTCAGTCTCGAGCTTGATGGCGCGGACAGGTTCACTTTGGAGGTGGGCGACGCGGGCGATGGCATCAGCTGGGACCAATCCGATTGGGCCGACGCCAAGGCGACGCTGACCGACGGCCAAGAACTCTGGTTGGGCGACATGCCGTTCCGCGACCATCACGACGAAGCGGGGGCGCTCCCGATTTCCCGCAAGACCGAATTGCCCTTTTCTTTTGTCTATGGCGGGCGGTCATCGGATGATTTATTGGCCGGATGGCCCAAGGAAACGTCCGCCCGAAAGCTGGATGCCTTCCGCGCCGAACACACGGTTCGCTGGAGGGAGACCAAGTCTGGACTGGAGGTGCGTTTCGTGGCTGTCGAATATAATGATTTTCCAGCGGTCGAATGGACTGTGTATTTCAAAAATGTGGGCCAGGCGAACACGCCGATTCTGGAGAACATTCAGGCTTTCGATACGCGGTTCGAGCGAACGGGGGAAGGCGAATTCGTGCTCCACGGCAACAAGGGGGATTGGTGCGCGCCGCAAAGTTATGAGCCTTACGCAACCCCGCTCGCTCCTGGAAGCAGCAGCCTATTCAGACCGGACGGGGGAAGGCCCACCAATGGTCCGAAGGGTTGGCCCTATTTCAATCTGCAGATGCCTGGAGGCGGTTGCCTGCTGGCCATCGGCTGGCCGGGAGAGTGGGCGTGCCGCTTTGATCGCGATAACGGCAACGGATTGCGGGTGGTGGCAGGCCAGGAATTGACTCGTTTGTATTTGCAAGCCGGCGAAGAGATTCGCACGCCGCTCATGGCGCTGCTGTTTTGGAAGGGAACGGACACGGTGCGCGCGCAGAATCTCTGGCGCCGCTGGTTTTTGGCCCACAATATTCCGCGCCGCCACGGGCGGATTCCGCCGGCCATGACGCAAATGCAGTGCTACCGTGATTTTGTCAAAGGCGGCGAAAAGGATTTGTTTGACACGGTGGAGGAATTTCAGCGCGCGGCCATTCCGGTGGATTTGTGCTGGCGCGATGCCGGCTGGTATCCTTGCCAGAGCAACTGGCCCAACACCGGCACATGGGAAATTGACACGAACCGTTACCCTCACGGCTTCCGCCCGTTTAGCGATTGGGCGCATCAACAAGGGAAGAAGTTCATTATCTGGTTCGAGCCAGAAAGGGTGGGGGATGGGCAAAGCTGGCTGGCGAAAGAGCATCCGAACTGGATACTTGGGGGAAACCTCCTCAACCTGGGCAACCCGGACGCTTGGCAATGGCTCGTCGAGCACATCGATACGATGCTCCGCCAGCAGGGGATTGACTGGTATCGACAGGACTTCAACATGGATCCGCTGGGCGATTGGCGAAGCAACGACGCCGCGGACCGCCAAGGCATGACCGAGATGAAGCACGTCATGGGCTATCTCGCCTATTGGGACGAACTGGTTCGGCGCAACCCTGAATTGATGATTGACTCTTGTTCTTCCGGCGGGCGCCGCAACGACCTGGAAACGTTGCGCCGCGCCTTGCCGCTGCTGCGCAGCGATTATCAATTTGGGCATGAAGCAACCATGCCAAACCAGGGGCATACCTACGGCATTTCAAGCTGGATTCCTTATTACGGGTCGGGTTGTTATTTCACCGACACTTACAGCGCGCGCAGTTACATCATGCCGTGTTCCGGCTACGGAGGCACCAATGCCGAGACCAAGCGGGCCTACGAGGAATGCGCCAGGATCGCTCCCTTCATGCTGGGCGACTATTACCCGCTCACGCCCTACAGCATTAAGAATGGCGATTGGATTGCCTGGCAGTTTGACCTGCCGGAGCAGGGCAGGGGAGAAGTCCAGGCTTTCCGGCGCGAAGAAAACAATGCGCCTGTCCAAGTTTTGCACCTGGGCGGCCTGGCGCCGTCTGTAAAATATCGGATCACGGACCTCGACGGCGGCGCGGCGCGCGAAATGACTGGGGGTGATTTGATGGGGACGGGTTTGTCGGTGGAAATCAAAAGCAAACCCGGCTCCGCGATTATTATTTACCAGAAAGAAAGGTGATGCGTCAGTCACCGAGCCGTCCGCGGTCGTCTCGGCGAGGCGACCCTACCTTTCCCAGCCTTCCCAGAAGAGAGACGGTTTTCATTTGCCCGCCACAATCGAAGGTGGCTAAAATAGCAGCATGAGCGAGCCAGTCATTTCCCAAAAAACTCCCTTCGTGCAAAAAATGGCGCCCGGAACATATTGGTGGTGCGCCTGCGGAAAGTCCGCCACCCAACCTTTCTGCGACGGATCCCACAAAGGTTCTGAGTTTTCTCCCGTCATGGCGGTGGTTGATGTCGAAAAGACAGTCGCGTGGTGCGGCTGCAAGCATTCTAAGAACAAGCCCTTCTGCGACGGGAGCCATGCGACGCTGTAGCCATCGAGCTACTCCGTCTTGTGGTCAATGAAGAGCCCGTAGCGGACCTCGAACTCGGCGGCCAGTTCACGATCACCCAGTTGGGTGGCGCGGTGCGCGGCTTTGTCCTCCCACGAAATGGCCCCTAAAAAATCGCCGGCAACGGCATAGCCGCGCGCGAGCGTATCCAGGTAATGAGCGTTTTGGAAGCCGGTCGCTTCACAGGCGCGGTCCGCCAATTGCACGGCCATTTTGGGACTAAAAAAGTCCGTGTTCGTTGCGGCGATATAAAGCTGCGCCAAGCTATCCAGCGTGGCCGGGTCATCGTGCCGCAGGGAAAGGACTGATTCGTAATGACCTATGGCGTCAGCATATTTGGCCTGGCGGAATTCTGCCCGGGCCAGCGCGGAATAGGCCGCGACGAGCGAGGGATCTTTATTGACAGCGCGAACCAGGCAAGCTTCCGCTTCGGGGAATTTGCCCTGTTCCACCAGCAATCGGCCATAACCACAGCAAAAGGCGGCCGAATCCATGCCCATTTGATTGGCAAGGGAGTATTCTCGCAGCGCATCCTGTGCCAGGCGTTGGATTTGGACCGCGGCCGCGGCGGCTTGTTCGGAATTGCCGCTGGCCAAGGCCGCGTGCCGGACGGCTTCGAGGTTCTCTTGCTGGTCCTGCAAGGCTGCGGCCAGATGGTAATGCAGCAAGCCGGATTTCGGAATTGTCTTTAGCGCCTGCTGATAAAGGCTCGCGGCCTCTTCCGGTTTTCCGAGAGAGACCAGGCCCTGGCCCCAGGCCGTATATGCCTCAACCCGCATCGGTTCGCTTTGAATTGCTTCCTTAAATTGGGCAAACGCCGCGTCGGGATTGCCTTCCGCAAACAAAGCGCGGCCCAGTTTTTCATGAAGTTCCGGCTGGTTTTTCTCTTGCAAGGCGAGCCGGTATTCCACGGCCGCCTGGGGGTAATTCTTCTTGGCAAACGCTTCATCGCCCTGGTCGGCGTGGGCCAACCTGGAGAGCTGTTGTTGGGCCTGGGACTTGAGCTGAGTTGCTCCCACTTCCAATGTTTTGAGGGCCGACGCAGTCCGGCGATGCGCCACAAATGCCGCAACGCCGATTATCAACGCAATGACTAAGAAGACTTGCAGAAACCTGCCGGGTGGAAAAGCAGGTCGCGAAGGCAGCAAATTTGGGTCGCTGGTCATAACTCTCTTTATATTACCTAGCGAAAAGCGCCAGGAACCAAAAGCCAATTAAGGGTTTTTTTTGGCAACGGTCCCCATTTTCAACCGCTAAAGCCTTTGACGTGAGCCGAACTAAGCCAAGACAATGGCTGAATCAGTGAAGCCGTCTGTTTGTCTCAACTGCAGTGCCTTCAATCACGTGTGGCCAAGGGCAAGACGATTGCCCCTTGGATGAGGTGCCCGGCTGGCTCATAAACAATGTAAATCCATCCAGGAATTTTGAAAACCTGCTTCCGCGAATTCTGTGGTCTCATAGCACCGCTTGCCACTGCACTCTCTTTTTCCAACCCTTTATAAAACACCTGTATATATCAAAACGGCTCAGATTTAAGCGTAGCCAGCAACGCCGACACCTCCCCCAAGACCTCGTTGGCCCGCAGCAACAAACCGCCGCGGCCACCAGAAATCAGCCGCCCGCTCATTCGCGACCAAAAAGCACGACGGCTCATTCCAACAGCAACGGATTGAATCCCGCAATGCGAAAATGTTTATCCGTTGCCAACGCGTCCCGCAATCGCAGTTCCTTCATCACAACGAAACTTGCGCAATCCGTGAACGAAAACTCCTGATCGATATGCTTCAACATGAAGCCGCGCGCCGCCGCAAAACGGCCAGGCGTCATCCATTCAATTCTCAACGCCTGCGACGCCTCCGTGAGTCGCAGAAACTCCTGCAACTGCTTCGTAAGCCCACGCGCGCGCAACAGCGTGGCGGTTTCGTCTAACACGTAATCAGTGGTCACCACCCGGCGCCTGACGCGCCGTGATTCTTCCATTATGCCAACCGCGTCCTTGTGCGCCGTGCTGTTTGCCGAAATCAACACATAAAAGCCACCGCTGTCTATGAACAGGGGTTCAGGGGTCATAAACGAGCCGGTCAATTTGCCGGTCGGTCAGTGGCTGGGCGAACTTGTTCGCCAGGAGATGAAAACGGTAAAGTGGGTCATCGGCACTCACTTCGTATTTCAACTTCAGCGGCCAAATGTTTGCAAGCTTGCGGCCGCGATAAGTGAGCGACACGGTTCTGCCGTTTTCCAACGTGCGCACAAGCGACCGTGTTCGCGAACGAAGTTGCGAAGTTGAAATCGTTTTCATGAGGCCAGTTTACCACCGACAGAGGTTGTCTGCCAAGCTTCCCGATGCCGTCCACGGCCCTTTTAGGCGAGAATCTTCTCGACGACGTGGCCATGGACGTCGGTCAGGCGGAATTGGCGGCCCTGGTAGGTGTAGGTGAGACGCTCGTGATCGAAGCCGAGACATTTGAGTATGGTCGCTTGCAGGTCGTAAATCTGCACTTCGTCCTGGACGACGTGGAAACCCATTTCATCCGTCGCGCCGTAAACCAAGCCTGGCTTAATGCCGCCGCCGGCCATCCACATGGAAAACGCTTGCGGATGGTGGTCCCGCCCCAGGCTGCGGCCTAAAGCAGCGTTGCTTTCCACCATGGGCGTGCGTCCAAACTCGCCGCCCCAGATGACCAAAGTTTCGTCCAGCAGACCGCGTTGTTTGAGGTCTTTGATCAAGGCGGCGGACGCTTTGTCGGTGTCACCGCAATTCTTCTTTAGGTTTCCCACCACGTCTGAGTGCGCATCCCAGCCTTCATGATAAATGTTGATGAAGCGCACGCCCCGTTCGATCATCCGTCGGGCCAGCAGGCAGGCACGGGCGAAACTCGCCTTGTCCGGGTCGCAGCCGTACATTTCCAAAGTTTCCTTGCTCTCCTTCTTCAGGTCCATCAGTTCCGGGGCGGAGGTTTGCAGGCGGAAGGCCACTTCATAAGCCGCAATCCGCGATTCGATTTCCGGGTCGCCTACGGCACCAAGGCGCTGGTGATTCAATTCCTCAATTAAATCCAGCGAGGCGCGTTCGAGCTTTGCGTCCACCCCTTTTGGGCTGGTGACATCAAGGATTGGATCGCCCTGGTTGCGGAAGCGCACTCCCGCATAAATCGAGGGCATGAAACCGCTGGACCAATTGGCCGATCCGCCGCTGATTCCCGATCCTGTGGACATGACGACAAAGGCCGGCAAATCCTGGGCTTCGGTGCCTAATCCGTAGATCACCCAGGAGCCCAAACAGGGGCGCCCTGGCTGGGCGAATCCCGTGTTCAGAAAAATCTGCCCCGGCGCATGATTGAATTGCTCCGTCTTCATGGACTTGATGAGGCAGATGTCATCGACGATTTCCGCCAGATGCGGGATGATCTCGGAAAGTTCCGCGCCGGACTGTCCGTGCCGGGCGAATTTATATTGGGGTCCCAAGACCGCCGCATCCGGACGAATGAAGGCCAGACGCTCGCCCGCCAGGAGGGAAGCGGGCAGGGGTTTGCCTTCCAGCTTGGCCAACTCAGGCTTATAGTCAAATAAATCCAATTGACTGGGCGCTCCCGACATGAAGAGGTGAATGACGTGCTTGGCTTTGCCGGGAAAATGCGGCGCGCGGGGCTTGAGCATGTCCGCCGGAGCGATAGCCGCCGCCCTCGTTTTTGGCGCAAACGACTCTGTCAGAAGTGAGGCGAGGGCCAGTTTGCCAAGTCCCAAGCCGCATTCCTTGAGAAACCAGCGGCGCGAATTGAGCCGCGGGGGGCAGCAGGCGTAAAGATGATCGTGGCAATTCATAACTTCGCTTTAGCTATTCGAGATGGTTTCGTCCAGGTTCAGCAAGACGCGGGCGAGGGTTGTCCAGGCGGCTTCCTCGTTCGGATTCTCGGCACAGTCGCAATCGGCGCTCAAAATGTCGGCGGATTTTAATTCGCCCTGGCTGAACCGCGCCAATTGAGCCCGATAAAACTGCACCAATTTGTCCTTCTCTTCGCCGGAAGGCGGGCGAGTCAGGCAGCGCCGGAAGAGCAATTCGGCCCGCGCGGCATCATCGCCTTTGGCATTGGCCGCCATCGCGCCCAGCGCTTGGGCGCACTCCATAAAAGCCGTGTCATTGAGCAGCGTCAGCGCCTGCAAAGGGGTATTGGAACGGTCACGCCGGGCCACGCAAGCCTCGCCGCTGGGCGCGTCAAAAACGGCCGCCATCGCGAAAGGGGCGGTGCGTTTGGCGAAAGTGTAAAGACTGCGCCGGTAACGGTCTGGTCCGTCGCTGGTCTTCCACTCCAGCGGACCGTAGGCGCCTTCCGTCGTGACTCCCGGGGGTTGCGGCGGAAAGACGCTCGGTCCTCCCATTTTCTCGGAAAGCAAACCGCTCGCTTCCAGCGCGGTGTCGCGCACCATTTCCGCGTCCATGCGGAAACGCGGTCCGTGAGTCAATAATATGTTCAACGGGTCGCGCTCGCGCAGTTCGGGAGTGAGGACGCTGGATTGCTGGTAGGTGGCGCTCATCAGCATGAGCTTGAGCATCTTTTTTTGCGACCAGCCTTGTTTGACAAATTCCACAGCCAGCCAATCGAGCAGTTCCGGGTGCGAAGGCAGCTCACCCTGGTAGCCAAAATCGCCCGTGGTGCGAACAATGCCGCGCCCAAAAAGCGCTTCCCATTGCCGGTTCATAATGACACGGCCCGTCAGCGGGTTTTCCCCGGAAACAAGCCATTTGGCCAGAGCGAGGCGATTCTTGGGCGCGTTTGCGGGCAAGGGCGGCAAGAAGGCCGGCACATCCGGCGTCACTTCTTCCCTGGGTTCAAGGAACTGTCCGCGATGATGCAGAAAGGTGCGGCGCCCTTGTCCGGCTGGACGCTCTTCCATGACCAGGGTGGTGGGAAACTTCGGCATGGCGGAGCGCAACTTTTCAAGCTGGCGGCGCCCTTGGGCGAAGTCCGGCGTGAACTTTGCGAACTCCCGCAGCAGGATTTCGTGGTTTGGTCCGGTGCTGGCGGCGTCGAAATTCGTTCTAAAGGGCGGATCGTCACGGAGGCGGAGAAGAATGGCCGCGGCGTCATCCGCCAAGGCGGTCGCCTTGGCGTTGCTCTCTGTTGTTACCCAAACTCGAAACCGTCCGAGGCCCGCGGCGTAATACTTTTCGCAGAGCATTTCCACCTGCAATTCGTTGGTGCTGGTCACGGGATCGCTGAATTGGAAGACGGCGTTTTGCGTTTGGCCCTGGCCGCCGTCGATGGACCAGCCGGTTTGCGGATCGGCATCAATCGCCTTGGCGGCGTTGTTGCCTCCGCTGGCGTAAGACTCCGAAGCATTGGTCAGCGCGACTCGCTTGCCGTCGGCCTGGACCTTCAGTGTCGAGAGCCAGAAATCACCTTCCGGCCCTTCGTGGTTTACCGAGCCCGGCCCTCCGCGCGGCAAGCGACCATCCGCCATCATTTCCAGGCGCAGGGCTTTGAGCCCGGGAGGAAGATTGTGAAATTTGAGAGTATAAGTATCGCTCTTGGTGAAGTCGCCGCTGGCAAAAACGGAGCCGTCATCCTGGATGACCAGCGTCGGCCAGGCGCTGGTGGCGGCTACGGGACAAAGCGGTGTCCAGTCCGCCATCATCTTCGATTGGTCTGCCGCCCATTGCTTGAACTTTTTGTCCCGCTGCTGGCGGCGGCGCTCTTCCGCGGACGCCGTTTCCGGCAATTCCTGTCCGGCGCTGACGCGAAAGCGTCCCAGCGTGGTGTGGCCGCCGTAGTTCTGCACCAGGCGGAAAGTGAGCTGGGTAGTTTCTTTCAAATCCAACGGTTCCGCCAAAGCAAAAACCGCGTGATGCTCCTTCGAACTGCCGCCAGGGCCATCCACTGCCCAGCCAGTCTCCGCGTTTCCATCAATAGAGTTTTCTTCGGGAAATCCATCCTGGGCGAAATCGGCTTGCACATTGGCAAACTTGATCTTGCGGACGGTCCCATTCGTTCCGGGCGTGCGAAGTTCCATCTCGAATTCGCTCAAGACGAAATTGCCAGAGTCGCTGTTGCCGGGACCGCCCTTGCTCAGTTTGGCATCCGGGATGGCCTCCAGTTGAATGTGGGTGAGCCGTTGCGGCTGAAGTTCGAAACTGATGGTGTAGGTATCTTTGTCCGGGTTGCCAGTCACGCGAAACGAACCGTCGAGCAGGAATTCCGCCTGCGCGCCATTTTTTGAAGTGAATTCCGCGGCGCCTGGGATCAACCATGCGACTCTGCTCCGTAGCGGGAAACTGTCCGGCAGCGCGGCTTCCAATTCGTTGATCTGCTTCTGGATTCTGGCGCGTTTCTCGGCGATGGCTGGCTGTGGAATGTCCATGACCGGCTCACTGGCATTATTCAAGCAGGCCATGAAACGGTAATACTCGGTCTGCGAAATGGGATCGTACTTGTGGGTATGGCATTGCGCGCAAGCAACGGTCAAACCAAGCCAGGCGGTGGAAGTCACTTGCACGCGATCCACCATCGAATAGAAACGGTATTCCAATGAATCGATGCCGCCTTCTTCGTTAATCATCGAGTTGCGATTAAACCCGGTGGCAATCAATTGATCACGCGTGGCCTTGGGAAGCATGTCGCCGGCAAGTTGTTCAATGGTGAATTCGTCAAAAGGCATGTCCGCATTGAGGGCGTTAACAACCCAGTCACGCCAGGGCCAGATGCTGCGGGGACGGTCCTTTTCGTAGCCATTGGAGTCGGCGTAGCGGGCCAAATCCATCCAGCGTCGCGCCCAGCGTTCGCCGTAGTGAGGCGAAGCCAGCAATTTGTCCACCAGCCGCTCGTAAGCGCCGGGAGAAAGATCGTTCACAAGAGAGTCCGCTTCCTCCGGCGTCGGAGGCAGGCCGAGAATGTCGAAATAAAGGCGGCGGACGAGTGTGTATTTATCGGCTTGAGGCGAAGGGCGCAGGCCCTCGTTTTCCAATCGCGCCAGCACGAAATAATCAATCGCGTTGCGCGGCCAGGCGGTGTCACGGACCTCCGGCAGCGGAGCTTGCCTGGGCGCGATGAAAGCCCAGTGCGGTTGATAGGCGGCACCTTGTGCGATCCACTCTCGGAGTGTTTTCTTTTCGTCCCGCGTCAGCGGATTTTTGGCCCCGAGGGGCGGCATGAGATCATCGTCGTTGGTGTTGAAAATGCGGCGGACCAATTCGCTTTGCTCGGGTTTACCGGGGACAATCGGCAATTCGCCGGACTTGGCGGGAAGGAGGGCATTTTCGCGGACGTCCAGTCGCAACTTCGCCTTGCGGGCGCCCTCATCCATCCCGTGGCATTTAAAACAATGGGCGGCCAGAATGGGCCGAACCTCGCGCGTGAAATCAACTGCCGGCATCGGTTTGGAAGGCGGGGGACTTGGACCGCTGCTTTCCGCGCGCGTGTGCGAGGTTGCGCCCGCGAGGGAAACGATCAGCAAGAAACAGAAATGATCCGCCCAGCGCGGAAACAAGGCAGACCTGAGGTTATGCTGCGTAAAACATCTCATTATGAGCGGCTTCTCAACTTTAGTGCAGTACCGACGTTCTGGCACGAACTTTTCTTCACAGAACTTTTCTTCAAAGGATTCGCGGGAAACGGGACGCAACTCAGGCAGAGCGCCGTGGGCGAAAACGATATTTGGGCGTTGCGGCAGCAACGCCCCAACCATGATGCAGGCGCGGCGCTGCTGCGCCGCCCAAATTGAGAAGCGTTCTTTTAGGGGCTTGTCCCTCCAAGGCAATGGGAAATGGGGGAAATGGAGGATGGCGATTTATTTGCTTTTCTGTGAACCCCGGTTCCCCCATAGTCATTTCATGTCAATAACGTATCGAACACTGGCGGGCTTGGGCCTTGCTTCCCTCATGTTGGCCGCGCGCGCGCTGGCTGACGACGCGCTCATTCACGATGGCGACCGGATTGTTTTTCTGGGCGACAGCATTACCGAACAGCGGCTTTATACCACTTACCTGGAAGGCTATACGCTGGCCCGATTTCCGGCGATGAAGCTGACCTTCCGCAACGTGGGCTGGGGCGGAGACACTTCCTGGCTGGGTCAGCGGTCGCATCCGGATGAGAACGCGCTTTTTGCCGCGGACCCGGAAAAGCAGCAGGCGATGGTGGAGGATGCCGTCAAACGGGGCCTGGAAAGGGACGTGTTGCCGCTGCATCCGGCGCTGGTCACGGTCGATTTCGCGATGAATGATCATTCCTACCAGAAGTTCCGGGAGGATATTTTCCGCGCCTACGTGCGAAGTGAGGGGGAGATCGCGAAGGACCTGAAGGCGGCGGGGGCAAAGGTTGTTCTATTGACAACGCAGCCGATCGAAGAAAAACGCCCCGATCCTGACAAGGACGTGCGCAATGAATCCCTGCGCCAGTTTTCCGATGGGCTCAAGGACGTGGCAACACGAGAAAACACTCTTTTCGTCGATCAATTCGCTCCGTACATGGCGATCATGCTTCATGAGCGAGCCGCCAATCCCGCGGCGTTTATCGGCGGAGGCGATGCGGTCCATCCGGGGCCGATTGGCCACACCCTGATGGCCTGGGCGATTCTGAAAGGGGTCGGCGCGCCGGCGGATGTTTCAGAAGCCGCGATTTCTCTGCCCGACGGCACAGTGGGCGCGTCCGAGCACTGCGCGATTAGCAATGTCAAAGTGGCCGATGGGGGATTGAGTTTTGATCGTTTGGATGAATGTTTGCCCATGCCCATCGACGCCCGCGCGCAGGCGGCTCTAAAGCTCGCGCCGGTGCTGGATGATCTGAGCCGCTACCAATTGCGGGTGACGGGCCTGGCGGCAGGCAATTACGAAGTGAAGATCGATGGCGAAGCGGCCACGCGCGTGAGCAGCGAGAAACTAGCGGAAGGATTGAACCTCAGCGATCTGCCGGGGCCAATTACGGCACAAGGCAGAAAAATCCTGGACCTGGTCTTCCACAAGAATGACGTTTTCTTCCATCGCTGGCGGGACGTGCAACTCTACAATCTGCCGTCGTGGGCGGACAACCCAACGTCCGCCGAGTGGCGCAAGGCCGAGTTGGCCAAGCTGGATGGGCAAATCGGGGAACTTGAAAGCCAGATTGACGAGGCGCGCAAACCGGTTGTTCATCACTTTGAAATCAAGCCGGCTGCGCAGTAGGCATCGCTTATCAGTAAGGGGGCCTTATTGAGTTAGCTGGGCTTTGGCGGCCAGCATCTGGAGGCGGAGCATCAGGCGCCGCTGGCAGGCTTTCTCCGTGTCCGCTGGATATTGGCTGCCGGGGACCATGTTCACGGCAAAGTAGGTTGATCCTCCGCCGGAGCTTCCCCTCACGGAGCCCCCATAGGAATAACCCTTCTGTTCCTCAAAAGCGGACTTCTCCGGCAGTTTTTGTGCGCCGTCCAATGTGCCATAGACAATAAAGGGAAATTCCAAGTCGTCCACCGCCAGGGTGTTGATGACTAGACCTGTTTTCCGACCCAGGGCCTTAAACGCATTGAGCAGGTTCTGCTGGTTGTAGAGAGGGTCCATATTGGGTGGTGGTTTTACGGGATTCCCCAAATATTCCAACAGGGCTTGATTGGGGCCGGACATCGCAGTGGAGCCGGAAACTGAATCATCCGTGCCGGAGATCGGAACTTTTATGGTTAGCCGCGTCAAGTCCGGCGCCACCACCCAGCGGTAAGTATCGCTGTTGTTGATCGGCTGAATGCTGTAGTCAACCCCTGGAACCACCTTGGCCTGGTCTTCTGCTTCGACCTGCGCCATGTACGCCTGGAAGGTGCCATCGCCAGAGCTTAACCGGCCATCAATCAGGTGCGCCCTAACCTCCGCGTGCCGCGGCGAGGTCAGCAGGAACTCATGGCCAGCCCGCTCCCAGAAATCGGTCATTTGCATGCGCGCCGCCAGAAGCCACTCCTTGGCCGCAATCAGAAAATCGTTTCGATGTCTTTCATTCTTTAAACTTTTTGCGGCCCATGGCGGCACTTCCGGCGAGTCAGGCCGGTACAGACCGATGATCGTAACAGTCGTCAGTTCCGAAAGTGGCGGGTTGTCCAAAACGGCGTTGACACCTAAATGGTCTTGCACGGAGATCAGGCGATACGGGTTCGAAGAGGAAAGCTTCGGCTGGTCTGCCGGATACTTGGAGTAGCGCATCCCCCACGTCTGCGCCAGCGGCACTTGGCTGAAATCGGAGCAGGTGTAAATATGGGTCAAAAGTCCAAAATAATGCTCATCCAGGATTGGCTGCCCCAGGGTTTTATAATTGAGCCGCACCCAGTGATGATTGACATAGACCTCGTTGAACAGATGGTTGGAAAATCCTCCCTTGTTGTGCAGCGCGGACAGGATGATGTCTCGCGCGCCGTTGTGATGAATGTTCTCCTTAAACATGCGGTACTGCGCGCGGTCGTTCGGGTCGAACGGAGGAATGCAGAAGATGATCCGGGTCGGGATACCCAGGGCGCGGAAGATGGTGGCCAGGTAAACTGAAGACGAAGTGCAGGCTCCATGCACTTTGTTGTAGAACATGGACCGGCCAAGCGCCTCCTGGTCGAACATTTGCTGATCGGTCCAGGCCGGCTCCGGTTTCCGTTTGTCAAAATCATCCCGCAAGGGCGGATAAACTGTCGGCTTGCCATCCGGGTAATAGACGTCCCAGATGGAAAAAGCTTCTGTCGAATGGGCGCGTTTCATGGCCCACGCCGATACCTTTTCGACCAGTTGTTTGTCAGTCAGGAGATCAGGATCGATCCCCGCCTGACCCAGTTCTGCGACAAGATCACGCTGCATGGCGGCGTCCCAGTTCTCAGTCGGCGTTGGTTTGAGGTATTGGGTCATTTCGGCGTCCTCTTTGCGCCAATTCGCGTTTTCTCCAATGGCCGGTTTGTAGAACGGATAATAGGTCACCTCAACCGTGCAGGAGTCCTTATCATGTTCCAGCACGCGGACGTCCTGAAAATCATCATTCATGTCGTCAGGGTTGACCGGTTGAAGGATTTGCAGGACGGAAGTGATGGTGTAAGTGTCTTCTTTCCTCGGATGATGCTCGGCGGAGGGGCCTTGGTCAGCCAGCATGATGCAGCTTCCAGTCGTCATTAAGGCAACGGCAATTGTGGTCAGCATTCGTTTCATATTGTCTCTTTGTTTCATGCGCAATTCATGAAATCTCTTTATGATTGGTGCCGCCGGAAGCAAAGAGGTTCATTTCCACCAGACTGCCATGGGACAAGTTAGACCTGTCCACCCAGCCAGGCGTTTTCATCCCGCGGAGCGTGAGCCGCGCTCAGCTTTGGGTGAGAGTGTCGGACTGTTGCACGAAAGAGTCGCCGCGCCAGTCACTATCAACCGCGACGCCAGTTTTATTTGCCGGCGTTTTCTGCGCCGCTTTGCGGTGCGCTTGCCTTTGCACCAAATCGGCGTGGGTTGTGAAGAAGGGCAGGGACCTCCCTCGGAAATCGGCCAGGGTGTTGAATTTATGTTTTTCCATGAAGGCCAACAATTCCTCCTGCAACGGCTTGATGCATTCGTAGCCGAATTTCATCACCCCGGTGCAAAGCTGAACGGTGCCGGCGCCGACGAGGATAAACTGCGCGGCGTCGCTCCCGGTTTCAATGCCCCCAATCCCGGAGAGCGAGCGGTCGGGGAATTCCTTCCGCATCATGGTGGCGATCTCCATGACCATGCGCAGGGCGACGGGGCGGATGGCCTTGGAGGAGTAGCCGCCGGGCGTGCTCATGCCTTCGACGGTCGGTTCAGGCCGCAAGGTGTCGAGGTTGATGCCCATGACGCAGCGAATCGTGTTAATGGCGCTGATCCCCTGGCATCCGGCGCGCAGAGCGGCGCGGCTCGGTTCTTCGATGTGGGTGATGTTGGGGGTCATTTTGGCCCAAACCGGTTTCTTTGCTACGGACATGACCCATTGGCAAACCTCCGCCAGGATTTCACTGTTTTCCCCCATAACGGAGCCCATGGCCCGTTCCGTCAAGCCGTGCGGGCAGGAAAAATTGCATTCAAACCCGTCCACGCCGGCATCCTGGCAGCGTTCGACAATCTCCACCCAGGCATCCTTGCGATATTCTTCCATGATGGAGGCAATGAGAACACCATTGGGAAACTGGTCTTTGCATCTTTTAAACTCATCAAGCCAAATTGCAAAAGGACGGTCGCTGATCAACTCAATATTCTCCCAGCCGATGACCTCCTTGCCATCGTTGCTCAACAATTTGCTGTAACGCGGAGTAACGTTGATGATCTTGGAGGAGTCCAGACTGATGGTTTTGGCCACCACCGCGCCCCAACCCTCTTTGAACGCCTTGCCGATGACGTTCAGGTTGGTTCCCGGTGGGCCGGAGCTGATGATGAACGGATTCGGCAGTTTTAGCCCATCAACGGTCGTGGCAAGTGTCGGCATAAGCTTCTTTGAGTTCCAAGCCCGTTGTCATTCTATCAGCCCATGAAGGCTGCGCCAGTTCAAAGCGGGTGCGACCAAAAAGTCTCGTGTGGCAAAAATCGATGGGGCGGTGCTGCAGCTCCGCCCCACCGTCATGCGCTCAAACCCTCTCCACCCTCTTGGCAAAAGACTGGCCAAAAATCCCAGCGCGCTTATTATGGCGTGGTGAACACCGTGGTGGAGATTCGCGATTTGCGGGTGGAATTTCCGACCCGCGACTTGCGAAAGGGCGCCAAACTCGCGGTCAGCGGGTTGAATCTGCGCATCCAGGCTGGCGAAGTTTTCGGCTTTCTCGGGCCAAATGGCGCGGGTAAGACGACAACCATGAATGTGCTGCTCGGCTTCGTCAACGCGACCAGCGGCTCGGCCTCGATTTTTGGAGTGGATGTGCGCCAGCCGATCGCCCGGCAGCGCATTGGCTATCTGCCAGAACTGACGTATTACTACAAATTCCTCAACACCGAGGAATTGCTGCGTTTTTACGCCCGGATTTTCCGCATTCCGCGCGCGGAGCGGGAACAGCGCATTGCGGCTGTGCTCAAATTGGTCGAGTTGGAGGGCGCCCGCAAACGGCTGATCAAAACTTATTCCAAAGGAATGCAGCAGCGGGTTGGGCTGGCGCAGGCGCTGATCAATGATCCTGATCTCCTCATCCTGGACGAGCCGACCAGCGGCCTGGATCCGTTGGGCAGGATGAAAGTGCGCGAGATTATTCAACGGCTCAAAGAGCAGGGGAAAACGGTGTTTTTTTCCTCCCACGAATTGGGAGAGGTCGAAACCGTGTGCGACCGCGTGGGGATTTTGCACGAAGGCCGGCTTCGGGTCGAAGGCCGGGTGAGCGATTTGGTCAAGCAATATCAATGCGATCTTGAACACGTCTTTCTGAAGGTTGTCGGTTACGAAGTTAAGTCCTGATATGAATAACGTATTGGCGCTGGCGGGTGTGGTGATCAAAGAACTCTATCGGCGCAAGGATTTCTACGTGCTTTTCGTGCTGACGGCGTTAATCACGCTGATGCTCGGCTCCGTCAATATTTTTAGCGACGACCGGATTGTGCGCTACCTGAAAGATATTTGCCTGCTGCTCATTTGGGTCTCGTCGCTGGTCATCGCCATCACCACCACCGCGCGGCAAATACCGGCGGAACGGGAAAGCCGCACGATTTTTCCGCTTCTGGCCAAGCCGGTCAGCCGCGCGGAATTAATCGCGGGAAAGTTCCTCGGCTGCTGGCTGGCTTGCGGGATTTCGCTGGTGGTGTTTTATTCTTTCTTTGGCGTCATTACGGCCTCCCGCGAGCATGCGTGGCCCTGGGCTGTTTACATTCAGGCCATCTGGTTGCATTGGATTTGCCTGGGAGTCATCGTCGCCATGTCGTTGCTGGGCTCGATCATTTTTGCCGCTCCTTCCTCGACCAACACCATCTGTTTTGTGGTGGTCCTGGGCATCCTCTTTGCCGGCGGGCACCTCAACGGAGTGGCTCTGGGATTGCATGGCGTGCGCGGGGCCGTTGTTTATGCGATTTATTATTTGATTCCGCACTTGGAATGGTACGACTTGCGGGAATTAGTGGTGCATGACTGGGGTCCCATTGCCTGGCTGCCGTGGATGGGCGCGACGCTCTACGGTTTGCTTTATTCCGCTTTTCTCCTGGCCGCCTCCTGGCTGGCCTTTCGCCGCCGCGGCTTGACCTTATGAGCCGCAGCTTGACGGTCTTGCTCTTGGTGTGCTGTTTTACGTTGGCGACGGTGTTGGAGTCGCAATTCTCCCGGATCCGAACGCGCGAGGGTTCCGCCACGAGCGTCCTGGCGGCAATGATGGGCGACAGCCGCCGGATGTTTGCCAACCACTTTTTTGCGCAAGCCGACGCTTATTTTCATAGCGGGTTTTATCCTTCCATCTTCGACACGGCGACGCCGGAAGAGCGCGGGCATCTGACGGAAACCCATGAAGAGCATGAGAAAGAAGCCCATGAAGGGACGTTTCTCGGCCAACCGACCGATTGGATCGACCGCTTTGGACGCAACTTTTTCCCCACCCTCCACACGCACTTGAGCAACGGCCAAGAGGGAGAAATCCTGCCTTGGCTAAAGCTCTCGGCCGAGTTGGACCCCACCCGGATTGAAACTTATGTAACAGCCGCCTATTGGCTGCGCACCACGCTGCACAAGCCGGATGCGGCGGAAGAATTTCTCCGCCAAGGTCTGCGGGCCAACCCGGACAGCTATGAGATTCTTTTGGAATTGGGCCGCATTGATTTTTACAATAAAGGAGACACGCGCGTGGCGCGGAATCTCTACGGTCTGGCGTTGCAGAAATGGCGTCAAGCAGACGCCGCCGGCTATAAACCTGACGGACATGTCTATGAGGAGGTTTTCGGCGAAATGGTGCGGGCTGACCGAAAAGAGGGGGACCAGAAGCAGGAGCTGTCCGATCTGCAAGAGTTGCTCAAAGTTTCTCCGAACAAGGACAGTCTCCGCCGGACTATCGAAGAATTGAAGTCCAAAACATCTCAGCACAAGTGATGCTTTAAGCGCCAAGCCGTCCGCGGTCGCCTCGGCGAGGCGACCCTACCTCGAAATATGCCCCGTTAAGCTGGCTTGCGTCCTGGGGGTTCGGCGTTAAAATACGGTCAATGACCGGTGTTCATTCCACGACGGTGCCCTTTGAAATCAGCGATCCGATCAACGCGCGAATCCTCGCGGTCTCGGAGGACAGAATCCAAGGTTTTCAACGACAGCCATTCCACGCCATCGCCGAGCAGGCGGGCTTGGAGGCGGAGGTGGTGATCGAACGGCTTCGCGCCATGCTGGAGGCGGGGACGATCCGGCGCATTCGGCAAACCCTGCTGGCCACCAATCTGGCGCAGGGCTCGTTAGTCGCATGGCAAGTTCCCGCTGACCGGCTCGAGGCCGCGTTCGATTACATGTTTCAAAAGGACCCTTTTTCGGGGCATGTCGTGCTGCGTTCGACTGATGCCGCGACGGCCGGCTCGAATTATAGGCTGTGGACGACTCTCAAGGTGCCGCAGGGATTCTCCATCGAGCGCCATTGCCAGTTTCTCGCCCGCCAAACCGGCGCGGAACATTTTCGGCTCATGCCGGCCAAACGCCTCTTTGCCCTGGGCGTGGGGCATATCCGGCGGCGCGGGATGGAGCCTGGCGCAAAAGCAGACGCGCTGGCGGAAGTTATCGAAGTCGCGGTGGTGGAATTGACCGGGAAGGAGTGGCGCATTCTGACGGCGCTGAAACGTGAGTTTGCGCCTGGCGAACTGGTTCCCGATCCGTGGTGTGACCGCGCGGCGGAAGCGGGAGTGTCACTGGAGAATTTTTATGAGGTGGCGGCGGATTTCAATCGCCGAAAGATCATCGGGCGTTTTTCCACTTTTCTCGAGCATGTCAAACCGTTAAAAGACGGCGACCGCGTGACGCGCTTCAATGCTTTGTTCCACTGGGCCGTCCCACCGGGACGCGAGATTGAAACGGGACGGGAGGTGGGGCGCCACTTTATCATGACCCACGCTTACTGGCGCGAAGGCGGGCCTGAGTTTCACAATGTCAACATCATGGGCGTGGCGCACGGGATGGAAAAGCCGCTGTTGCTGGCCCACAAAGCCGCCATCGACCGGCATCTGGCCGCCTGCGGCATCCCTGTCAGCTATACGAACGTCTTTTGGGGCGGACGCAGCGAAATCAAGCCGTCCGAAATCGCCCCCGAAGCTTACCGCGCCTGGCAGCGGGAAGCGGGAATGGAGCAGTAAGAGTAAGAGGTAGGGCAAACGCATCTAAGGTTGCTCATCTTTGCGCCTTTGGGCCCTTGCGCCTTTGCGTTTCATGTCTTTCTTCAATTAGATGCGTTTGCCTGTTGGCGCAACCACCTTCACTTTTCGCCGGCGGCAAGGACGGTTTGGAAATGGGGCGGCTGGTCTTCGCGCGCTACGACAGAGACTTCGATCTTTTTAAAACCGGCGGATTCCAGCCAATTCTGCAAATCACTTTCCGTAAAGCCAAGCCAGCGATCCCCATAAAGCTCGCGCGCCTGCTCAAAGTTGTGCTGGAGCAAATCGAGGATCAGCAGTTGACCTTGCGGCCGCAGAATCTTGTAAGCGCTGACGATGCCTTCGCGCGGTTCCGTGGCGTGATGCAAGGCTTGGCTGAGGAGCGCCAGATCGACGCTTTCCGGCTCAATCGGCGGCCTTTCCAATTCGCCGAGGCGGAATTCCAGGTTCTTGATCTTGTTCTTGCGGGCTTTGGCGGCGCCGAAGGCGACCATTTTTTCGGAATTGTCCACCGCGATGACTTTTTTGGCGCGCCGGGCGAGCAATTCGCTGAGCAGCCCTTCGCCCGCGCCCAGATCGGCAATGACGAGCGGCGGCAAAAGACGCAACAACAATTGGCCAAACGCCTGCCAGGAACGGCCCGGGCCGTAGCTGCGATCAAAGCGCCCCGCCACCTGGTTGAAATAAACCTGCGCCTGCTGGTTGCGCCGCAGCAAAATGCGCTTGAGATTCCCCTGGTCAGAAATATGTTCGGGCAATTCCCGGGCGCCGCGCCCGGCCAGTTGGATGAACTCGGCCGTGGTGGGGTCCGCGTGGCCCACGATCCGGTAAAAAGTCCGTTTGCCTTCGCGCCGCGATTCCAGCAGGCCAGACTCTTGCAAAAGGCCCAAATGGGTCGAAATACGCGATTGACCCATGCGCGTGATTTCCTGCAACTCGTTGACTGAGAGTTCGCTCCGTTCCAACAGCGCGACGATCCGCAGCCGCGTGGGGTCGGAAAGCGCCCGCAAAGACTTCAATGTGGCCGACATGCAAATAAAGATTGACTCATCTGGCATTAGTCATATATCTTCCTATCAAGATACGTCAATATGTATTGTGGCCAAATTGAAACATGAACAAAAATTACATCTTCTCGTCTGAATCCGTCGGGGAAGGACATCCCGACAAAGTTTGCGACACCATTTCCGATGCGGTCCTGGACGCGCACCTGGAGCAGGATCCCCGCAGCCGCGTCGCCTGCGAAACCTATGCCAAAAGCAACATGGTTGTTGTGGGCGGTGAAATCACCACCAAGGCCAAGGTCAATTTCAACAAAATCGTGCGCCGCTGCATTGCCAAGATTGGTTACGTGCATGATGACGATGTCTTTCACGCCGAGAAGGTTTTCATTACCAATTTGGTCACGCGCCAAAGCCCGGACATCGCCCAGGGAGTTGATGCCCGCGCCGTCGAAGGAAAAGACACGGCGGAGCAGGGGGCCGGCGACCAGGGGCTGATGTTTGGTTTTGCCTGCGACGAAACCCCGGAGTTGATGCCCGCGCCGATTATGTTCGCGCATCGCCTGGGGCGGGAATTGAATCGCATCCGCAAGGCTGGCCGGGTCGCCTGGCTGCGGCCGGATTCCAAGACGCAGGTGTCTGTCCAATACGAGGGCGGCAAGCCGGTGCGGATTGTCAATGTGGTGGTTTCCACGCAACACAGCACGGAAGTCAAACATAAGGAAATCAAAGATTTCATCATCAAGGAAGTCATTCAAAAGGTCCTGCCTGGCGAAATGCTGGACAAAAAGACACAGTTCCTTATCAACCCGACCGGACGCTTCGTCGTCGGCGGGCCGCAGGGCGATACCGGGCTGACCGGGCGCAAGATCATCGTCGATAGTTACGGCGGCATGGGCCGGCACGGCGGTGGGGCTTTCAGCGGCAAGGACCCCTCCAAGGTGGACCGGAGCGCGGCTTACATGGGCCGTTACGTGGCCAAGAACATCGTGGCCTCCGGTTTGGCCAGTCGCGCGGAAATTCAGTTTGCCTACGCCATTGGCTATCCTGATCCCGTGTCGGTTTGCGTCGATACGTTCGGAACCGGCAAGGTGAGCGACGAAACCATTGAGGGGGCGGTGAAAGAAGTGTTTAACTTCAAACCCGCAGCCATCATCAAACAATTGAATCTGCTCCGGCCGATCTACGGCAAGACGACCAATTATGGTCATTTTGGCAAAATCGACGACCTCAACAGCATCACTTGGGAAAAGACCGACAAGGTCGCCGCCCTCAAAAAAGCCGCCAAATAACCCATCGACGACCATCTTAATTCTAATTATGCCTATTAAACTATCCAGCACCCGCCGCGCCAAACCCGCGGCGCTGCCCATTCGCAAAAAAGGTCCCAGTGTCGGGGATTTTAAGGTCAAGGACCTCAGTCTGGCCGAGTACGGGCGCAAGGCCATCGACATTTCCGAGCATGAAATGCCGGGACTGATGGCCATTCGCCGCAAATATGCCGCCGCCAAGCCACTCAAGGGGGTGCGCATCACCGGCTCATTGCACATGACCATCGAGACCGCCGTGTTGATCGAGAGCCTGGCCGCGCTCGGCGCATCCGTGCGCTGGGCCAGTTGCAACATTTTTTCGACCCAGGATCACGCCGCCTCGGCCATCGCCAAGTCGGGCGTTCCCGTTTTTGCCTGGAAGGGCGAGTCACTGGAAGAATATTGGGACTGCACTTTTCGCGCCCTGGCCCATCCTGGCGGCAAAGGCCCCCAATTGGTGGTGGATGACGGCGGAGATGCCACCCTGCTGATTCACAAGGGCTATGAATTGGAAAACGGCAGCGATTGGGTCCACAGCGACAGCGCTTCGCATGAGGAAGACGTCATCAAAATCCTTCTCAAGCGCGTGCATAAGGAGCGTCCGTCCTTTTGGCGGACCGTGGTGCAGGACTGGAAAGGGGTAAGCGAGGAGACCACGACGGGCGTTCATCGTCTTTATCAAATGAAGGAAGCGGGCAAACTGTTGGTCCCCGCCATCAACGTCAATGACTCCGTTACCAAGTCGAAGTTCGACAATCTTTACGGCTGCCGCGAATCGCTGGCCGACGGCATTAAGCGGGCCACCGATGTGATGGTCGCGGGCAAGGTGGCGGTGGTTTGCGGCTACGGCGACGTCGGCAAAGGCTCCGCCCACTCCTTGCGCGGCTTTGGCGCGAGGGTGATTGTGACGGAAATTGACCCGATCAACGCCTTGCAGGCGGCGATGGAAGGTTTCGAGGTGACGACCCTTGAAGAGACCCTTGGCGTGGGCGACATCTATGTCACTTGCACGGGCAATTGTGACGTTATTACGGTGGAACATCTGGCAAAAATGAAGGACCAGGCCATCGTCTGCAACATCGGCCACTTCGACAACGAAATCCAGGTCGATCGGCTCAATGAGCGGGCCGGCGTCAAGAAGTTGAATATCAAACCGCAGGTGGATAAGTACACCTTTGCCGATGGGCGCAGCTTTTACTTGCTGGCGGAAGGCCGCCTCGTGAACCTGGGATGCGCGACGGGCCATCCAAGCTTCGTCATGTCCAACTCTTTTTCCAACCAGGTTCTGGCGCAACTCGACCTTTGGAACAACAAGGACTCCTACAAGCCCGGAGTCTATCGCCTGCCCAAGAAATTGGACGAGGAAGTGGCCCGCCTCCATTTGGAGAAAATCGGCGTCAAACTCACGCGATTGACTCGCAAACAGGCCGACTACCTCGGTGTTTCCGCCGACGGCCCATACAAGGCGGAGCATTACCGGTATTAGAATCAATCGGTAGGGCGGCGCCGCTGCCGCGCCGCCCACTCTTTGGCCCCATTGGGGAAGGAGAGATTTGGGCGGAGCGGCCGCTCCGCCTCACCGAAATGAACGGAAGCAAGGTTTGATTGACAATGCAGGAAACCGCTTCCATCCAGTGTCCCTTTTGCGGGGAATGTTTTGAACTGGTAATTGACGCGACCCAGCCGGCGCAGCGCTTTACCACCGATTGCGAGATCTGCTGCCGTCCGATGCGGGTGTCCGTTACTTGCGAGGCCGGCGAAATTTTGGATTTGCAAGCCACGCCGGATTAAGAGAAGGATTCTGTCATGCCAGTACCAATTATTGTCTTGTGGGTTTATATTGTCTTGCTTCTGATCGGGGGAACGATGGGTTTGATCAAGGCGGGGAGCAAGGTTTCGCTGATCACCTCGGCCATTTTCGCGGTGTTGCTGGCCCTTTGCGCCCTTGGCATCATTCGGCCTTTCTACCTCGCCGATGTTTTTGTCGGACTGCTTCTGGTTGTTTTTGGGATTCGTTTCGCCAAAGGCCGCAAATTCATGCCTTCGGGCCTAATGCTGGCTCTATCCGCGGTGATGCTGGCCGTGCTGCTCTTCGCGTAAAAGGCCGGCCTTCGCTTCCGTGGCATCCGTTCTTCCGATTTGGCAGAATCATCAGCCGATTTTGCGGGCGTTGCGAGAGGGCAACCGCCTCGTCTTAGTGGCTCCGACCGGCTCGGGAAAAACCACCCAGGTTCCGCAAATGTTGCTGGACAGCGGGCTTCTGGCCGGCAATGTCGTGGTTCTGCAGCCTCGCCGCGTCGCCGCCCGCGCGGTCTCCGCCCGGGTGGCGTGGGAGCGCGGGGGCAGGGTGGGGGAGGAGGTCGGTTACCAGATCCGGTTTGAAGACCGCACCAGTTTGGGAACGCGCCTTTGCTTCGTCACGGAAGGGATCCTCTTGCGCTGGCTGCAAGACGATCCGACCCTGGCCGGGATCGGGGCCGTGCTCTTCGATGAATTTCACGAGCGCAATTTATTGAGCGACGTTGGCCTGGCCTTGGTCCGGCATTTGCAGGAAACGGCCCGACCCGATCTGCGGATGGTTGTCATGTCCGCGACCCTGGAGGCGGAACCGGTGGCGAAATACCTGGGGGACTGCCCCATCCTGGTTGCGGAAGGCCGGGCTTTTCCCGTGGCCATTCGGCATATTTCCCTGCGCGACGAGCGGCCTGTTTCGGAGCAGGCGGCAGACATTGTCAAAGAAATCGTTACGGCTGGCGATCCGGGCGACATTCTCATTTTCATGCCGGGCATGGGGGAAATCAACAGCACCATTTCCGCCTGTCGTGGCGCGCAAGGCTCCGAAAGGCTGGCCTTCATTCCTCTGCACGGGGAACTGCCGCCGGAAGAACAGGACCTGGCATTCGCGCCGAATCCGGCGCGCAAGGTGGTGGTGGCGACCAACGTGGCCGAAACTTCCGTGACGATTGACGGCATTGTCCATGTCATTGACAGTGGCTTGGCCCGCATCGCGCGCTATGACGCCGAACGAGGCATTGGCACCTTGATGATTGAACCGATCAGCCGCGCCTCGGCTGAACAAAGGGCAGGGCGCGCCGGCCGGACGGCCCCGGGAACCTGTCACCGGCTCTGGACCGAAAGCGATCACCTGAACCGGCCCGCCCGCAATACCCCGGAAATTCAGCGCAGTGATTTGGCTGAAACCGTCCTGCTCTTGCATTCACTTGGAGTGAAAGATGCCGCGCATTTCGGCTGGTTGGACCAGCCCGATCCCCAGGCCGTGGAACGCGCCGAACAGCTTCTGCGGATTCTGGGCGCCCTGCGCGCCGCGCATGGCGCGTCCGAAGACATCACGCTGGTTGGCCGCGAAATGCTGCGCCTGCCCATGCATCCTCGTTATTCCCGGATGCTGGTCGAAGCTCGCCGCTACAATTGCGTCGCGGCGGCGGCTCTTTGCGCCGCTTTGGTCAGCGGCAGAGATTTGCTCACGCGATTGGGTCGCGACGACAAACACATCGCGGAGGCGCGGGAGCTTTTCGAGGCCAGCGCCCAATCTGACTTTTACACCCTGATGCGCGCCTATCAGTTCGCGAAGAACAATGGTTTCAATGTAAGCCAATGCCGCCGTTACGGCGTCCAGGCGCAGATCGCCCGGCAAGTGCAACAGACTTTCGAGCAAATTCTCCAGGTGGCCCGCGTGCCAAACGCCCTCGCCAACGCCGCGGAACCTTCCGCAGGGGATGCGCTCCCGCGCTGCATTGCCGCGGGTTTTATGGACCAGCTTTGCCTCCGGCGCGACCAGGGGACGCTGGAATGCGATCTGGCGGGAGGCCGTTCCGGGACGCTGGTGCGCGAGAGTGTCGTGCAAAATACTCCGTTGTTTGTGGCCGCCAGCATTCGCGAAGTCTCGGGTCGCACCGGGCATTTGACGCTTCTTGGGCTGGCGACGGCTGTCCAGCGGGAGTGGATTGAGCAGATGTTTCCAGGACTGGTCAGCACACGGATTGAACATCTTTATGATCCAGTCCATAAGCGAGTCGCTGCCATTAAATTGACACGCTGCCAGGACTTGGTCGTTCACCACGAACATCAGCGCGAGGTGGATGCGGCGGCGTCGGGCCGCTGCCTGGCTGAGGCTTATGCCCGTGGCGCGTTTGAATTGCCCCTGCTCGATCATCCATTAAAGCAAACTATCGCCCGCATCAATCTGGTGGCCGTGGCCATGCCGGAATTGGAATTCCCACAAGCGGATGCCGCGTTTGTTACGGGATTTTTGGCGGGCGCTTTCGCGGGATTGACCCTGGCCAAAGAAGCGCAAGCGACGCCGTTGCGAGACGCTTTTCGCCAATACTTTGGCGCCGACCGATTGGAATGGCTGGAGGAATTGGCTCCGGCGTCCATCGCTTTGCCGGATGGACGGAAAATAAAACTACTCTATGCCCAGGAGGCGCGGGGCGCGGAGGGGGAGCCCAACTCCCCGGAAGCGCAGGTGAATCTGCATCAGCTCTTTGGCTTGCAGGAGCATCCGCGGGTTTGCGAGGGGAGGGTGCCGGTCAAATTCTGGCTGGCCGCGCCGGATGGAAAAAGACTTGACTCAACCTTCAACTGGCCGGCCTTTTGCGCCAACACTTATCCTAAGCTTCGACCGGCGTTGCAGAAAAAGTTTCCCGGGTTTTTATGGCTTTGACCCAAACCGTATCCGTGCGGACACCATCTCGGTTGACGCAGGCGGCCTATCGGCCTAATTGTGGGCTATGCAAACTGCGTCGGCATTTCAAAGGCCGTGTCGTTGGAGGCTTCTCCTTTTTGGTATTCTGTTTGAAGTGTTTTTATTCGCGCTTTGCGCGATGTTGCCTAAGGGTTCGTTGCTTGCCTCAGAAGTTCGTAATTACGTTATCCTGATTCATTCCCCGTTATTGTGGATAATGAATCCTGGCGCGCATTCAGATGATTGGCCGGTAACACTCTTTTGCTTGCTGTTATGCTTTTTCGGGGCAGCACTCTTCTGGGCCTTTCTGTTTCAATGGGTTTTGCGCATGTGGACTTGGCTGAACGTTCGCTCCGAGATTTCCCCACGGCAAAAACTCATCGTCAGGTGCGGTCTTGTCTTTGTCGGTGCGGTTGCTTTAGCTATGGGAATCGTGGCCGCTCTACCCCAAACGACCACCCCTTTCACGGCTTCTCCTGAAGTGAGGTCAGCGGTCGAGGGCAACACCGCTTTCGCACTGGACCTTTATCTGAGGCTCAAAAAACAACCGGGCAACTTGTTCTTCTCGCCTTACAGTATTTCCAGCGCGCTGGCGATGACTTACGCTGGAGCGCGGAAACAGACAGAAAGGGAAATGGCCAGGACGCTGCATTTCAACCTGGCGCAAACAAATCTCCACGAGGCTTTTGGTGCCTTGAGTGCGCGAATGAACAAGGTTCAACGTTGGAATCGCATCACGCTTATGACAGCCAACTCGCTTTGGTGCCAGCAGGATTATCCGTTCGCGAAAAGCTTTTTGGATTTAGTGCGCATCCGTTACGATGGAGTCGCTCGCCAAGTGGACTTTAAGCATGACGCCCAAGCCGATGGCGCCGAGATTAATGAGTGGGTGGAGCAGAAAACAAAGGGAAAAATCAAAGGCATCATCGGACGGGGGCAACTCACATCTGATACGCGATTAATTCTGTGCAATGCGATTTATTTCAAAGGCACTTGGCAAAATCAATTCAAGACGAGCGACACCAAGCCTATGTACTTTGAAGTCAATACGAATCAAGTTGTGACCGTGCCGATGATGTGGCAAAAATCCGAGTTTAAAATGACCCATAATGATAACGATACCGTTGAAATGCTGGAATTGCCCTATTCAGGAACGGACTTGTCCATGATCATTATTCTGCCTGTAGCAATACCCTATATGCCTGACCTTGAACAACAATTGACCCTCGAACACCTCCATGCATGGATTGCGATGCTGGATCAGGCCCGCTTAGAACAAACAGCGGTCGTTCTTCCTCGATTTACGACGGCCCAAACTTTGGATCTGGCGAATGAGTTGAAATCCCTGGGAATGTCGTCAGCGTTCAACAGCAGCGCGGACTTCTCCGGCATTGAAGCCACAACCAATCTGTTTATTTCCGACGTGATGCACACGGCGTTCGTCGAGGTGAACGAGACGGGAACGGAGGCTGCCGCCGTGACTTTGGTTCAAGCGAAGACCAAAGGGATGCCAAAGAGTTTTCGCGCAGATCATCCGTTCATTTACCTGATCCGGGAGAATGGCAGCGGCACAATTCTGTTCATCGGCAGAATCATTGATCCAACAAAATAACGTGCCTTCTCAGCCGCATGCGGCTTCGGCGTACCGCAGAAGGCTCAGCGCCGCGAGGGTGCCCACCAAAAAATGTGAGTGGTCTTGACTCCTGCGCCAGTCGGCGTCCCGCCGACTGGAAGCGACCGGGACGGTCGCGGGCCCCTGTCGCAACCGCATCGTCCGGCTAAACCGCCTCAAGACTCTCGGATCGTCGCCGCGAGGGTTTCCTTGAGCTGGGCGACGAGCCTTTCGTGCGCGGCGTTGACTTCGGAGTCGGTCAAGGTGCGCTCGGCGTTGCGGTAAATGAAAGCGTAGGCCATGCTTTTTTGGCCCGCGGGCACGTTTTGACCCCGGAAAACATCGAACAACTGTGTCTCGTCCAGGTTTTGTGGTTTGACTTTCCTGACCACGTTTAGGACGGCGTCGTGCGTCGTGCCTTCGGGAACGAGCATGGCGACGTCGCGCCGGATGGGGGGATAGGCAGGCCAAGGCTTAAAGGAATGGGCGGGCAGGGCGCGGTTGAGCAGGAGATCCAAATTCAACTCGGCCAGAAAAACCGCTTCGCGCAGGTCGTAATGTTTCTGCCATGAGGGTGAGAGGCAGCCGGTTTCGCCCAGGGCCAGCTTGCCGAGTTGGACGGCGGCCGACTCCAGAAAGAGCGCGTCGGCCGGCTCGCGGCGGCTCCAGGAGACGCCGCGTAAGCCGAAACTCGTGAGAAATTCCTCCAACAGTCCTTTCAAATCATAAATATCATATTTCGCATCGCGCTCCGCGCCGCTCCAAAAGGCGGGCCAGCGGCGGCCCATCAAGGCCACAGCCAAACGCCGTTCCTCTTTGAAACCCGCGCCAGCCGGGGAAAAAACCCGCCCGATCTCGAAAAGCGCCGCGTCAGTATTCTTATGACTGGCGTTCAGGCGAAGCGCTTCCAGCAAACCCGGCAGAAGGCTGGGACGCAGGACGTTCATGTCGCTGCTCAACGGATTTTCCATCGCGGCGAATGAGGCAGCGCCCGCCGCCAATTCAGCGGCAGCGGTGGCAATGAGAGTTTGGCCTTGCGCTTCGAGCAGGCCCAAGCCGGAGAGGAGACGCCGGGCTTCGGCGATCTGGTCGTGGACCGAGTCGAAGGCGTTGGCCCCAAGAGCGCCACGGGGCGGAGTGGCGGGGATTTTCTCCACGCCATACAAGCGCCCAATTTCTTCGATTAAATCGACGTCGCGCTTGAGGTCCAGTCGGAAAGTGGGAATGCGAAATGAAGGCGTGCTGGCATCGAGACATTCAAGGCCGAGCCGTTGCAGAAAATTGACTTGCGTCTCCGGGGGAATTCTCACCCCGAGCAACGCGTCCGTTTTGTCGCAGCGAAGGCGGATTTCCTTGGAGGAAAGGGGCTTGGGATAAGCGTCAATCGGCGGTTCGAGCAACCGTCCACCGGCAGTTTGGATGATTAGTTGGGCGGCACGGCGGCTGGCCCAGTCGCTGCCGCCGACATCAACGCCGCGCTCAAAGCGATAGGAGGAATCGGTGCGCAGCTCCAATTTCTTTGACGTGGCGCGGGTATTCCGCGGTTGAAAACAGGCGCTTTCCAGGAGGACATCGACCGTGTTGGAATGAATCTCGCTGTTTTGGCCGCCCATAATTCCAGCCAGCGCGAGGCCTTTGCTTTCATCAGCGATCAACAGCATCTGCGTCTCGAGCGCGCGTTGCTTGCCGTCGAGGGTCGTGAATTTTTCTCCGGGCACGGCCCGCCGGACAACGATCGTGGGACGGCCAGAGCTTCCGACGCTGAGCAACGAGAAATCGAACGCATGCAAGGGCTGGCCGGTTTCGAGCATGACGTAATTGGTCACATCGACCACATTGTTGATGGAACGAAAGCCCGTCTTTTCCAAAAACGACCGGAGCCAGTCCGGGCTGGGGCCGACCTTTACGCCGCGCAAGACGCGGGCGGTGTAGCGCGGGCAAAGTTCCGGTTCTTCGAGACGAACAGCGAGCAAAGTCTCCGTCGGCTGGCCAGCCATCTGCTCCGCCGGGATTGTGATTTCGGGCAGGCGCAACGGATTGCCGGTCAGAGCGCTCACCTCGCGCGCGATGCCGATGACACTGTTCCAATCCGGACGATTCGGCGTGATCTCCAGATCATACACGACATCGCCCGCGGGACGCCCAAGATACTCGGCAAAAGACTGGCCCACCACGGCGTCCTCGCGCAGGATCAATAAACCCTCGACATTGTCACCCAGGCCCAGTTCCTGAGGGGAACAGAGCATGCCGTGCGATTCACAACCGCGAATTTTTCCGGTCTTTATGGTGACAGGCGCGACGCCGGGCTTGGGCGGGAGCGTCTGTCCGGGAAGAATTAAAGGCACTTTGTCGCCAGCTTTGAAATTCTGCGCGCCGCAGACAATCTGCCTCTCGCCCTTTCCGTCGTTGACCCGGCACAGCGAGAGTTTGTCGGCGTTGGGATGCTTGTCGCGGGTAATAACCTGGGCCACGACGACCCCGGCGAATTCGCCGCCCAACACTTGCATTCCCTCCACCTCCAAACCGAGAAACGTCAGCCGCTCCGCCAATTCCTGGGGTGCCCAGGAAAAATCGACGTATTGCTTCAGCCAGTTAAAAGTGATTTTCATCTCGTGCGTCAGCCAGGGACGGTAGGGACGGCTCACCGAGCCGTCCGCGCAGATTCCTCGCCAAGCGGTCGTCTCGGCGAGGCTACCCTACCTCTCGCGGACTAGTAAAAACTCAAGGATTCGAGAACCTTACGAGGGTTCGAGTGTCCCGTAAGTGATGGTGGCAACGTCCCGGCCGTCCATCGTCTTGACCTGCCGGGTCTTTTCGTCGAACAGACACATCATGTTTTCGCGATTGGACATTTCGGCCAGGGCAATGACAGTCTGGGCGCGGATGGCCAGGTTGATGCCGCCGTTGGGCTCCTTATTGGCGCGGATGCAATCGAACCAGTTCTTCTCGTGTGCGCCAAAGTCTTCGGCGGGCGAGAGTCCGTCAAAGTTTTGCAGATCGATGTCTTCGGAGAACGGTTTTTCAGGGATAAGCTGGATGCGCTCGCCGCTGCTGCCGATTTCCAAGGACGCTTTGTGGCCGTAGATGACAAAGCCCGGGCTGCGGGCGGCAACGGAGCTGGCGACGAGGACCAAGGTCAAACCGCTGGGGAATTCGGCGAGAATTTGGACCTGTTCGGGAACGTCGCGTTCCGGCTGCCCAGAGGGCTTGTCTTCATGCACATTCTTCGAACCGAGGCAAACCACGCGGGAAGGAAACTCCGGATTGCCGGTGGCCAGCATTAACGGCAAAAGGCGGTGCGGGATAAGGTCGCCGAGCAAACCGGCGCAATAAGGATAATATTTGCGCCAGCGGATATAGGCCTCGGGACTAGGATTTTGCTTATCATGCACGGGCTCCTGCCAGCGGTCCCACTTTATATCGCCGGCTTGGGCGGCCCAAGTCGGGATAGTCAGGTTCCATTCGCCGTCCTTGCTGTTGCGGCAGTAATAGCCTTGGGCCCAAACGGGCGTTCCGATTTGGTCGCCTTTGATCAACTCCGCTGCCTTGTGCCAGGCTGCCGCAGTGCAACCCTGGGAGCCGACTTGGAGGATTTTCCCGGTTTCCTTGACCTTGTCATAAACCTGGAAAGCCTCGGGCAGATACCGCGTCATGGGTTTTTCCACATAGACATGTTTTCCCGCATCGAGAGCGGCCAGGGTGGTTTTGCAATGCCAATG
The DNA here is from genome assembly GCA_052139695.1 of Limisphaerales bacterium. Taxonomy (GTDB): domain Bacteria; phylum Verrucomicrobiota; class Verrucomicrobiia; order Limisphaerales; family Palsa-1400; genus PLGF01. Next base: position 4,202 of record JBKQWF010000105.1, on the reverse strand, counting down.
GTCGCAGGTGGCGATGGTGACGGCGTCGATGTCCTTTTGGGCGAGCAAATCCTCGTAATTCTCAAACGTTTTGCAATTACCGCCGACGATCTTTTGCGCGTCTTCCCGGCGCTGCTTGGAAAGGTCGCACACCGCCACTTGCTCGACGTTATTGGCGGCTGCGTTGGCCTTTTGCGTATTAACGTGCAATTGGCCTTGGTTGCCAGTGCCAATATAGGCCACTCGCAGACGGTCGTTCGCTCCGATCACGCTTCCGGGGGAGGGCGCTTGATTCTGGCCATAGACGGGCGTTTTGAAGATATTGGTGCTCGCCACGGCGGCGGCGGCCAGGGTGGATTTCTTAATGAATTCACGGCGAGTGGCGCCGCTCTCTTCGGTTCTATTGGCATCTTGTTTCATAAAATGTAATTCCATGTGGACATTTCCAAACACAGTATAATGGCGATGGAGCAGTGGGAAAGAGGAAAATCATTGTCGAAAATTTTCGCCGGTAAATAGCTTATGAGGGGACCAATCGACCCTACGGGCCCATAACGCCAGGCGTGGCCATCGCTTGGAACTCCCATTGCCGGGCGTTGACCCTGGGGAAGAACTCGCTGGGGCAGGCCAAGACCGAGATGCGGCTTTCGAGCCCCATTTGCAGTTCCCGCAGATGCCGCCTCGCCCCCGCCAAGGCCGCACTGCTTGCGCCCAAGGCATCTCGGTCAATCCCGAAATCCGGCCAACCTTTGAACGCCCCGCCCCGGTTCACGTCCGCCGTTAGTGCCGCGATTCTGCCTCGGGTCGCTTGAATATCATCCACAAAAGCGACCACCTCCGGCGGAAGATTGTGGATATACGCGGTCGCGGTCCGGCCGCCCAATTCGATCTGAACCAGGTCACCGCTGATGATCCCGATGACCCGGATTCTCTGGGGTGGGCCGAGCTTCCTTTTGGCGGCGGCGATGGCGGCTTGCTCCTGGGCGAACTGCCGCTGCATCTCGGCTTTTTTGGCGGCTTCCCCGCATAAATATTCATCCGCGGCGTCCGGGTCATAGTTGAAGCGTCTTTGCAACTCCACTGGCAGATTCGTCATCGAGACGCGCTCGCCGCCGCCAGACCACCAAACCGTTACCGTGGCGGGAGTGACCGTCTCGATGGTGGCGTTCGTATAAGTGAAGTTTGAGCAGACGAGGACCGGAAAGAAATTAGTCTCGGCCCCGGCCAATTGGCCGACGAAGATCCCCACGACAGCGGCAGTGCTGATCCACCGGCATCTCGCGGAGGCAAGGGTTTTGCCCATAAATGATCTTTGTCGGAACATACACGATCCAAACCCAGAAGGCCATCTCCTCCGTTTTTTTGGCTGCATCTGCCGGGGCGGGCTTTTAATCTTCGACTGGTTATGCCCGAAACACAAAATGCTAAAGGAAACTGGATTCAGGGACTCTTCATGGAAGTTTTCGGCCTGAGCGCCGGGGTTTCTTTGCTGGCGGCATCTCTGACCGCGGCAGTGCTTGCGGGCGCCATCTTCTGGTTCTTTCACTCCGCGCCGCCGGAGACGCTGACCATCAGCTCCGGGCCTCGCGGAAGCGGGTTTTATTTAATGGCGACCAATTACCAGGGTATCTTGAAAGAGCAGGGCGTCAACTTGCGCATTCTGACCTCGGAAGGTTCGCTGGAGAACCTTGAACGTTTGCAGGACCGTTCCAACAGGGTCGATATCGGCTTTGTCCAAAGCGGCCTGACGAACGGCGCGAAATCAGGGCGGGTCGTCTCGCTGGGCAGCATCTCCATCCAGCCCATGCTCATTTTTTACCGGGCGGACACCCCGCTGCGGTTGCTTTCGCAACTCAAAGGAAAGCGGCTGGTGATCGGGCCGGTGGGCAGCGGAGCGCGTTCGCTGGCGCTCGAATTGCTCGCTTTAAACGAGATCACCAACAACGCCACGGCCACCTTTGTCGATTTGGATGGCGCCGCCGCGGCCGAAGCGCTGGCCAAAGGGGAAGTCGATGCCATTTTCCTGATGGGCGATTCGGCCTCGACGCAAGTCATCCGCTCGCTTTTGCGGAGAAAGGATATTCATCTTTACGATGTGGTGCAGGCGGATGGGTATGTCCGCCGCATCAACGATTTGAGCAAGCTGGAAATGCCGCGCGGCGCGATCGACTTTGCCAATGACATTCCCGATCATGACACCGCCCTGATCGGCCCCGCGGTCGAATTGCTGGCGCGATCAGACTTGCATCCCGCGTTGTCGGATTTGCTCTTGGAAACCGCCAAGAAGGTCAACGGAAAGCCCGGGTTGTTGCGGCGCCAGGACGAGTTTCCGGCTCCCATTGAACACGATTTTCCCATCAGCGACGACGCGCAACGGTTTTACAAGTCGGGCAAGAAGTTCTTCTACCGCTATCTGCCGTTTTGGATCGCGAGCCTGGTGAACCGGATCGTGGTGGTCTTTGTGCCGGCGGCATTGGTCTTGATCCCGGCGTTCAAAATGTTCCCGTTCTTGTTTCGATGGCGGGTCCAAATGCTGATTCTCAAGTGGTATCGCTTGTTGCTGGCGTTGGAAAAGGAACTGCAACGACCGGACGCCCTGAGTCATCCCGAGCAATACCTGGAGCGTCTGAACCAGATCGAGAGCGCAGTCAATAAAATGAAAGTCCCGGCGTTTTTCGCGGACCAATTCTACAATTTGCGCGGGCACATCACGTTCGTGCGGGACCGTATTCCGCGGAAAAGCGCCGCGTAGGCCGGCAAGCCGATTTGCGCAGGTTTAGATTGCATCTCTGTGCCTCGGTGTCTCTGTGGTTAAAAACAAAGAACCAAAGGATCCGAAAAACAAGTCAAGTTTCGCCGCCAACTTTGCCGTGAAACTTCAAATATCTTTAGCTAAAAGTTACGCAAAAGTCTGCGCAAAAAGCCTTTTGGAATCGTCCATTGACCGCGACCGCGACCCGTGTTAGGCTCGTCATGGCCAGCAGGCGGAAATAATGCGGGCCCGGCGTTATCAAGTCCTAAAAGGTCATAACAGTCATACGAGTAGAACTATGATTACTCCATCCGGCACAATTGCGAACCCCGTTCTTGCACAGCAGTTGCTCGACGCGCTGGACGCGCTCTCCGGCCTGCACCCCGGCTTTCGCCCCGCCCATGCGAAAGGGCTAATGTGCGAGGGAACCTTTACTCCATCCCCCGAGGCGGCGCTCCTGACACGCGCGCCCCATGCGAATCAGCCATCGACACCGGTTACGGTGCGGTATTCGGATTCAACCGGCCTGCCGACCATCCCGGACAACGACCCATCGCGGTCCGGTCCCAGGGGAATGGCCGTGCGCTTTCATCTGGGGGAACACGCTCATACCGACATTGTCGCGCACTCCACGGATGGTTTTCCGGCCCACACCGGCGAAGAATTCCTGGAGTTTCTCCGTGCCGTGGCGGCCTTTGTCTCAGGCCAACAACAAGCGCTGGGCGCTTTCCTTGCCGCCCATCCCAATGCGAAACGGTTCGTTGAAGCGCCAAAGCCGATCCCAACAAGTTTCGCGCGCGAAGCGTTCTTCGCCATGACGTCATTCAAGTTTAGCAATGCCGGGGGCGTCAGCCGTCATGGCCGATTTCGAATCCGTCCCGAAACAGGAACGGAGTATCTCTCCGACGCGGAAGCCGCGGTGAAGTCCGAGAATTTCCTCTTTGACGAAATTGGACCGCGTCTCGCCAAAGGGCCGATCCATCTCAAAGTCTCGGTGCAAATGGCCGAAGGAAACGACGATCCGACCGACGCCAGCACTCCCTGGCCCGCCAATCGGCCCGAGATTTCGTTTGGAACAATTTCGCTGAAATCTCGCGTGGACGATCAAGTGCCGGAGCGGCGGAAAATCATTTTCGACCCCGTCCCCAGAGTGGACGGCATCGATTCATCCGGCGATCCGCTCACCCAATTGCGGGCGGACATTTACCTCCTGAGCGGCCGCCGGCGCCGCGCCGCGCTGGGCGGCAGCCCGGCCTTGCGACGATAGTATTGCCTATACTCCATTTGTGGATATTCCGGCGCAATATGTTTTCGCAGAGTGCGCACTTATGGATGGCTGTTGCCTGTGTGGCGACAATTAAAATTTTCCAGTGACGATTATCGGTTTTGCCGGTGGTTTGGGAATGATCACAGGCAGCGGCTCCTTCAAGGCCAAAGTGCTTTGGGCGGCGCTGCTGGCAATGATCACCAA